>CAYFVG010000080.1:0-11347 GCA_964346365.1 uncultured Alteromonadaceae bacterium | reverse complement strand
CCGCGGCGCCGCGGACTGCGAGGATTTCAGCATCGCCAAGTACGTCAGCCTGCTGGAGCTGGGGATACCGGTGCAGGCGCTGCGCATGACCTATGTCCGGGCGCGCCCGGCGGGCGGGGGCAAGGCCCGGGCCCACATGGTCCTCGCCTACTACCCGCACCCCGGCGCGGAGCCCCTCATCCTCGACAACCTTGCCGCCTACGTGCTGCCCGCCTCCCGGCGCACGGACCTGACCCCGGTGTTCGGCTTCAACACCGCCGGCATCTGGGTCGGCGACGCGGCCACCCCGGCGAGCCGCGATCCCACGGCCCGCCTGTCCCGCTGGCGGGACCTTCTGCAACGAATGCGGGAGGAGGGTTTACACTGACTCGGCTTAATCGGAGTGCATCCATGTCTCTCTACAAGCAGCTTTGGCTGGCGATCGCCTTCCTCCTGGCACTGGTCTTCTGCGTCAGCGTGGCGCTCAGCAGCCTGTCTGCAAAGCGCTACCTGGAGGAACAGCTCGCTATCAAGAACTCCGACAACGCGACCGCACTGGCCATCTCCCTGACCCAGCAGGAGGCGGATCCGGTCCTCATGGAGCTGACGCTCGCCGCGCAGTTCGACACCGGTTTCTACCAGCTTATCCGCCTGACCGGCCCCGACGGCGACATCATCCTCGAGCGGCGCGACAGGGAAAACGACACCCGCGCCCCCGGCTGGTTCACGGCCCTCCTGCCTATCGAGGCGACCCCAGGTATCGCCACGATCCAGCGCGGCTGGAGCCAGGCCGGAACCCTGGAGGTACGCAGCCATTCCCGCTTCGCCTACAACGAACTCTGGCGAACGACCTGGACGCAGGCCCTGGCCTTCCTCCTCACTGCCCTCGCGGCGGGCGCCGTCGGCTCACTGCTGCTGCGTCGGCTGCTCGCCCCGCTCGCGGGCGTGGTCGGCCAGGCCAGCGCCATCGGTGAGCGGCGCTTCGTGACCCTCGAAGAACCGCAGACCCGGGAGTTCCGCGACCTCGTCGCGGCCATGAACCGGCTCTCGGCACGGGTCCGGGACATGCTCGCCAGCGAGGGGGAGCGCCTCGAGCGACTGCAGCGCGCGACCACCGCGGACCCGGTGACGGGACTCCTCGACCGCAACGCCTTCGGTGCCCAGCTCGGCGGCATCCTGGCCGAAGACGACGCCGGTGCCACGGGCAGCTTCTGCATCGCCCGGCTGACCGGACTCACCCGCTTCAACGAGGCCTACGGGCGACCGGTCGTCGATACCGTGCTCGCCAGCGCCGGCCGCAATCTGAACGGCCTCTGTCGGGAACGGGACTGGACCGGCGGCCGCCTCAACGGCTCGGACATCGCCCTGATCGCGCCGGGCACCGAAGACCCGCGCGCGGTGGGCATACAGCTGCAGGATGTCCTCGCCGCCGCCTTCACGACCCACGATGTGCCGCTGCCCGAGATCCCCGTCGCCTGCGGCGACTACCGCCCCGGGGATGGCGCCAGTGAGCTGCTCACGGCTCTGGACGCGGCCCTGCAGCGGACAGAAGGGGGCGGCAGCGGACAGGTCGCCCTCGCCCAGCGCGGCGCGACGGCACCGGTGCGGGAACAGCTCGAGTACTGGCGCGGCACGCTGGCGACGGCCTTTGCCGATAACCGCTTCACGCTGGTGAGCTTTCCCGTACTCGATCACAGTGGTCGGGTGCTGCACCGCGAGGCGCTGGTGCGTCTCCGCGCCGGCGGCGACCTCCTGCCCGCAGCGCAATTCCTGCCCTGGATCAACCGGCTGCAGCTCGCCGGCGAGCTGGACCGGCGGGTCGTGGACCTCGCGCTGCGCCTGGCCGCGGAGAGCGAAGAACGGCTGGCCGTGAACCTGTCCGCAGCGGCCCTCGCCGACGATGACTTCCCGGGCTGGCTGGATCGCCGCGCAACGAAGGCCGGGGCGGCGGGCCGACTCGCCCTCGAGGTCGCCGAAAGCGCGGCCTACCACCACCTGCCGAGCTTCCGTCGGCTCTGTGCCGTGGCCCACCGACACGGCATGGAGACGGGCATGGACCGGGTCGGCCGGCGCCTGGCGGACCTCGGCCAGCTGCACGACGTCGGCATCGATTACGTCAAGCTGGACGCGGTCTTCGTGCGCGCCATCGACAGTGACGCCAGCAACCAGAACCTGCTGCGCACCCTGAGCACGCTGGTGCACGCGGTGGGGGTCACGGTCATTGCCGATGGCGTGGAGAACCGGGCGCAGTGGCAGGCGCTGGAAACGCTGGGCGTGGATGCGGTGGGGGGCCCCGGCGTGCGCCGGGACGGGGCGTGACCCGCGGCGGTGTCAGTCGTCGCCGAGGAGGTTGAGGCTGCCGCCGATACGGCTGCGCAGCTGCTGTCGGGCGAGAACCTTCTTCTGGGCAGACTCCGGCAGCTCCGTGAACAGAATAACGCCCTTGTCGACGAGGAGATCTACCAGATCCTCGATGACCCGGACGAGTTCGAGGTCAGAGCTGGCGAGGTGCCGGCCCTCGGCGCTGTCAGCCCCGACCTCACGCCCGACCTCACTCCCGACAAGGCGCTCGAGGAAGCCCGACGCGAAGATTTCCGCTTCGCTGATTTCTTCATCGCAATCCCCCTCCGCCTCGTGACTGGCAGCGACGATAGCCCCCTGAGCATTGCGCTTGACGAATGGCATGAGAATCCCCTCGCTATCGACGCAATGATGCACCGGCGGTGCTGCCCGGGCAAGGGCCGCCGCGGTGACCCACGCGATGGCCAACGCGACGATAGGGAAAAACCCGGGGCCTCAGGCGCCGAGTTCCGGCCGCTCCCGGAAGGCCGCCAGGGACCCGGGGTTCGCCAGCGCGTCGCTGTTCGTCACCGGCTCACCGTGCACGGCGCTGCGCACCGCCAGCTCGGCAATCTTGCCGCTGATGGTGCGCGGGATGTCGGGCACCTCGAGGATCTTCGCGGGGACGTGCCGCGGCGTGGCGTGCTCCCGGATCACTGCGCGGATACGCGCCGCCAGCGCCTCGTCGAGGTCGACCCCATCGCGCAGCACCACGAACAGCACCACGCGGACGTCGTCCTGCCAGCGCTGGCCGATAACCACGCTCTCCAGCACCTCCTCGGTGCGCTCGACCTGGCGGTAGATTTCCGCCGTGCCGATGCGTACGCCGCCCGGGTTCAGCACCGCGTCGGAACGGCCGTGGATGATGAAGCCGCCGTGCGCCGTGCGCTCCGCGTAATCGCCGTGGGCCCAGACCCCCGGCCAGCGGTCGAAGTAGGCGGCGCGGAAGCGACGGCCGTCCGGATCGTTCCAGAAGCCCAGAGGAGTGGACGGGAACGGCCGCGTGCAGACCAGCTCCCCCTTCTCCTCCACCACCGGCTCGCCGTCCTCGTTCCAGACCTCGACGGCCATGCCGAGGCCCGGGGCCTGGATCTCGCCGCGGTAGACCGGCAGCACCGGGCAGCCGCCGACAAAGCAGGAGACGATATCGGTGCCGCCGGAAATCGAGGCGAGGCAAAGGTCTTCCTTGAAATCCCGGTACACGTAGTCGTACTGCTCCGGCGCCAGCGGCGACCCGGTGGAGAGCACGGTGCGCAGGGTGCCCAGATCGTGGCTGGCCCGGGGGCGATGCCCCGCCTTCTCCAGCGCCGCGATGTACTTCGCGCTGGTGCCGAAGACCGTGATGCCCTCGCGGTCGATGGCGTCCAGCAGGACCCGGCCCGCGCCGGCAAAGGGGGAGCCGTCGTAGAGCACCAGCGTGGCGCCGCTGGCGAGGCCCGAGGCCAGCCAGTTCCACATCATCCAGCCGCAGGTCGTGAAATAGAAGAACACATCACCTTCGCCGAGGTCGGTGTGCAGCTGGTGCTCCTTGAGGTGCTGCAGCAGCGTGCCCCCGGCGCCGTGGACGATACCCTTGGGCACGCCGGTGGTGCCGGAGGAATAAAGCACGTAGAGGGGATGGTCGAAGGGCAGCCGCTCGAAGGCGATAGCGTCCGCCGCCGGCTCGCGGAAGTCCGCCCAGCCCACCGCACCCGGCACGCTGCCGGCCGGATCGCGAGCGCCGACGACCGGCACGACGACCAGCTGCTCGATCGTGTCGATGGCGGCGGCGATCTCGGCGACCCGCGGCAGGGAATCGATGGTCTTGCCGTTGTAGTGATAGCCGTCGGTGGCGAACAGCACCCGGGGACGCACCTGCCCGAAGCGGTCGAGGACCGCGGCCACCCCGAAGTCCGGGGAGCAGGAGGTCCACAGCGCGCCGAGGCTGGCGGTAGCGAGCATGGCGATCACCGCTTCCGGCACATTCGGCAGGAAGCCGGCGACCCGGTCTCCGGGGCCGACGCCGGCGCCGCGGAGGGCGGCGGCGACAGCGGCGACCTCGCGGTACAGTTCATCCCGGGACAGCACCCGACGCTCGCCGTTTTCCAGCAGAGCGACGATGGCGGGCTGCGGGCCGCGGTGCCGGAGCAGGTTCTCCGCGAAATTCAGGCGGGCCCCGGGAAACCAGCGCGCGCCCGGGAACCGGTCAGCGCCCGTGAGGACCGTTGATCCCGGCTCTCCGAGCACACCCGCGAAGTCCCAGAGCGCCCGCCAGAAAGCCTCCGGCTTGGTCACGGACCAGTGGTGCAGGGACGCATAGTCGTGCGTCAGGGCGGCACCGTGATCCGCGGCACCGTGATCGGCGGCAACAATGCGGGAGAAGGCGGACAGCCGCGCGGCGGCGATCCGCTCCGCGCTCGGCGTCCACAGGGCGTCGGGCATCGATCGTTTCCTCTGCGGCCAGGTTCTCAGCGTCGCATAGAGACGCGCCGACCACCAGCATCATTGGCCGCCGGGCGGCGCGCTACCGTAGAATGCAGCGCCCACCGCCAACGGACCCTGCCACCATGGAACTGCTTCGCCTCGACCAGGCCAGTCTCGCCTTCGGCACCCAGGTGCTCATGGATCGGATCGACCTGACGCTGCGCAAGGGCGAACGGCTCGGCCTCCTGGGGCGCAATGGCACCGGCAAGACAACGCTCCTCAAGGTCCTGGCCGGCGAGCAGGAACCGGACTCGGGCACGCGCTGGCTGCGGCCGGGCACGCGCCTCGCGCGGCTGTCCCAGGCGCTGCCGCCGGGCGATGCGGTGACAGTCTACGACGCCGTCGCCAGCGGCCTCGCGGAGACCGGCGAGCTGCTGTCGCGCTACCACCGCCTCATCCAGGGCGGCGCGGACACGGACCTCGATGCCCTGGCCACCGTGCAGCAGGCGCTGGAGGCGGCCGACGGCTGGCGTCTGCAACAGCAGGTGGAAACGGTGCTGAGCCGGCTCGCGCTCCCCGCCGACCAGACCCTTACCGCCCTCTCCGGCGGCTGGCGGCGCCGGGTCGCCCTGGGCCGCGCGCTGGTCGGCGAGCCGGATATCCTGCTCCTGGACGAGCCCACCAATCACCTGGACATTCCCGCCATCGCCTGGCTGGAGGCGCAGGTCGCGCAGTACGGCGGCGCCCTGGTACTGATCACCCACGACCGCCGCTTCCTGCAGGCCACGGTGAACCGCATTGCGGAGCTGGACCGCGGCCATATGGTCACCTGGGACGGCGACTATCGCGGCTTCCTCGCCCACCGCGAGCGCGAGGCCGCGACCCGGGCCCGCGCCGAGGCGAAGCAGGACCGCAAGCTCGCCGAGGAGGAAGCCTGGATCCGCCAGGGCATCAAGGCGCGGCGGACCCGCAACGAGGGCCGGGTGCGCGCCCTGAAACAGCTGCGGCAGGAACGCGCGGAACGGCGCACGGCCGTGGGCCGCGCCCGCTTCGCCGTGGACGAAGCCGACGCCGGTGGCCGCATCGTCGCCGAGCTCCGCGAGGTCTCCCTGCGCCGCGGCGACCGCACCCTTCTCGACCACCAGTCCCTCATCGTCCAGCGGGGCGACCGCATCGGCATCGTCGGCGCCAACGGCGCCGGCAAGTCCACCCTGGTCAAGGTGCTCCTGGGCGAACTGGCGGTCGACAGCGGCGAGCTGCACCTCGGCAGCCGCCTCGAGGTCGCCTATGCAGACCAGTTGCGCAGCGACCTGGACCCGGAGCGGAACCTCATCGATAACATCTGCGAGGGCCGGGAGTTCATCGATATCGGCGGCCGGCGCCGGCACGCCATCTCTTACCTGGGCGACTTCCTGTTCACCCCGGAGCGCATCCGCACGCCGGTGAAGGCCCTGTCCGGCGGCGAGCAGAACCGCGCCGTGCTCGCCCGTCTGTTCCTGCAGCCGGCCAACGTGCTGGTGCTGGACGAGCCGACCAACGACCTCGATATCGAGACCCTGGAACTGCTCGAGGAAATCCTCCTGGACTTCCAGGGCACGGTGCTGCTGGTCAGCCACGATCGGGCCTTCATGGACAACGTGGTCACCAGCCTCCTGGTACTGCCCGGCGACGGCACCATCGACGAGCAGGCGGGCGGCTACAGCGACTGGGAGGCCCGCGGCGGTGGCCTGCTGGCGGAGCGGGCGCCGGAAGGCGGCGGCGCCACGTCCGCCGTGGCCACCGCGCCGAAAAGCACGGCGACGAACACGGCGACAAACACGGCAAGCAAGAAGAAGCTGTCCTACCGGGAACAGCAGGAG
The DNA here is from genome assembly GCA_964346365.1 of uncultured Alteromonadaceae bacterium. GTDB lineage: Bacteria > Pseudomonadota > Gammaproteobacteria > Pseudomonadales > Halieaceae > Pseudohaliea. Next base: position 4,766 of record CAYFVG010000080.1, on the reverse strand, counting down.
CTGGCGGACCTGCCGGCGCGGATCGAGAATCTGGAGGCCCGGCAGGCCGAGCTGCAGGCCGTCACCGCCGCGCCGGATTTCTACCAGGGCGATGCCGACGGGGTGCAGGCGACGCTGCGCGAACTCACGGCGCTCCAGGCGAGCCTGGAAGCCGCCGTGGAGCGCTGGGCCGAACTGGAGGAGCGCGGCGGTTAGCAGCGGCAGGTTCGGTAACGCTCAGCCGCCGGACGGGCGCGCTGGAAGCCCGCAACCCTTTGCCAACGGATCTCAGGCCAGGACCTTCGCCACCGCGTCGGCCACGTAGTCGATGTTGCGCGCGTTGATACCGGCGACATTGATGCGCGAGCTGCCGAGCATGTAGACGCTGTGCTCCTCGCGCAGCCGCCGCGTCTGCTCTTCGCTGAGGCCGAGGAAGGAGAACATGCCCTTCTCCCGGCGAATGAAGGCGAAATCCCGGCCGGTGCTGGCCTCGAGCTTCGCCACCAGGTCCTCGCGCAGGCCGTTGATGCGGTGGCACATGCCGTGCAACTCGTTCTGCCAGGCCGTCTCGAGCACCGGGTCAGTGAGGACGCGGCCGGCGAGCAGGGCGCCGTGGGCCGGCGGCATGGAATAGATGCGCCGGGCCGCGACCTTGGCCTGGCTGAGGAGCGCCTCGGCACTGTCGGCATCGCGGCAGAGGAACTGCGCGCAACCCGTCCGCTCCCGGTACAGACCCATGTTCTTGGAGCAGGAGGCGGCGACGATCATCTCCGGAAGGCGCTCGGCGAGAAGCCGCAGCCCGGCGGCGTCGGCCTCCAGGCCATCCCCCAGCCCCTGGTAGGCGATGTCGATAAAGGGCAGGAAGCCCTGGCGCTCGGCCATGGCGGCGATGGTACCCCACTGTTCCCGGGTCAGGTCCGCGCCACAGGGGTTGTGGCAGCAGCCGTGGAGCAGCACCAGGTCCTTGTCCGTGGCCCGCCGCAGGTCCTCCACCATGCCGTCGAAATCGACGCCGTGGCTCGCGGCGTCGTAATAGCGATATTTCTCGAACTGGAGACCGACGCTGCCGAGGAGCGGCAGGTGCACGGGCCAGGTCGGGTCCGAGACCCAGACCTTCGCGGCCGGGGAGGCGACGCGGGCGATCTCCGCGCCGATCCGCAGGGCGCCACAGCCGCCGGGGGCTGCCACGGAGGTCACCCGCCCATCGGCCAGAGCAGCGCTGTCGGTGCCGAAGACGAGGGCGCGCATGCCGCTGTTGAAGTCCGGGTCGCCCGCCGGCGGCAGGTAGGCCTTGCTCGTCTCTGCCTCGACGAGGGCGCGCTGCGCGTCACGGATGGCGCCAAAGACCGGGCAGAGGCCGTCCTCGTTCATATAGATGCCGACCGTGAGGTCCACCTTGTCGGGGTTCGGGTCGGCGCGGCAGGCCGCAGCCAGGCCGAGGATGGGATCGTCCGGCAGGCGCTCCAGGGTGTCCAGCATGTCAGCTTCCTTTCATCAACTCATCAGGCAGGCATTGGGCGGGGGGCGCAGACCGACGGACGGGATTGCGCCACGGCGTTTCGCCGCGAAGAATAGCGCACTCCGGCGAAGGCTGCCCAGCGACCCCCGCGGTGGAGATTCAACGTGCCCAGCATTCTTGTCATCGGCTCTTCCAACACCGACATGGTTATTCGCGTGGCGGCGCTGCCGCGCCCCGGCGAGACGGTCCTCGGCGGCAAGTTCAGCATCGTCGGCGGCGGCAAGGGGGCTAACCAGGCCCTCGCCGCCGCCCGCGCCGGCGGCCGTGTGGCCTTCCTGGGGCGGGTCGGCGACGACGATTTCGGCCGTAGAGCCCTGGCGGACCTCAGCGAGGCCGGCGTTGCCACGGCGCCCTGCCGGGTCGACGCGGGCGCACCTTCGGGCGTGGCACAGATCCTCGTGGACGAACGCGGTGAAAACTGTATCGCCGTGGCCCCGGGCGCCAACAGTCGCCTCGACCCCGCTGACCTCGACGCCGCCGCGGCACACTTCGGCGCCGGGGACCTCGTCCTGCTGCAGCTGGAAACGCCCCTGGCCACGGTGCACGCGGCCCTCGAGCGGGCCCGGGCCGCGGGCTGCAGCACCGTGCTCAATCCGGCCCCGGCGCAGGACCTGCCGGGGGCGCTGCTGGCCCTGGTGGATATCCTGACCCCCAACGAGAGCGAGGCCGAGCGGCTCACGGGCATCGCGGTCACGGACGACAGCAGCGCCGCCGACGCCGCCGGGAGGCTGCACCGCCGGGGCGTGAGCACGGTGCTGCTCACCCGCGGTGCCCGCGGCGTATTCCTCTCGCAGGCTGGCGACGGGGAGACGCAGCAGGCTTTTCCGGCGCACAGCGTGGAAGCCGTGGACAGCACCGCGGCCGGGGATGTCTTCAATGGCTGCCTGGTCGCAGCAGTGGCAGAGGGGGCGCCCCTGGCCGACGCGGTCCGCTTCGCCCAGGCCGGCGCGGCGCTGTCGGTGCAGCGGGCGGGCGCCCAGAGCAGCGTGCCGGACCGCGCGGCGATCGAGGCGTTTCTCGTCACCCAGCTCGCCGCGCAGTGAATGTCTCGCCGCGCAGTGAATGCGGGAAGCCCTTCGGCTCCGCGCACTGTCATAATGTCACAGCAAACCTGCGCAGTTTTTACGCCGGCTGTTTCCCCTGCCTGCGTTATAGTCCGTAAATAAACTTTTTGTGAAATTGAAACTCATGTCAGAAGAAAACATTCAAGATAAGATCTCCACGGACGCGCCCAACCGCGAGAAAGGCCGCGACGAAAGCCGCGACGAGAATCGCAAGAGCCTGATCGCCTTCCTGAAGAGCATCAGGTTCCGCCGCGGCGGCAAGCGCGCAAAGGTCGCCGAGTGCGACGGCCATTTCGCCGGCCTGCAGTCGAAGGTCGAGGGCCGACGCACCCAGGACGAGACCCTGGCGGTCCGCAGCGCCAACTGAGCGGCCCCGCACGGGATATCAGGGCGCGCTCGCGATCACTACCGCCCGGCGCGGCGCCGGATAACCCTCCACAGTCCGCCCCGGCGCCGCCGGGTCGAGAAAGTCGGCCAGCGAGTGGAAGCGCATCCACTCCGTTCGCCTCTGCTCCGCGGTGCTGGTCACGGTCACGTCCGCGACGCGCACGTCCCGGAACTTCACCTTTTCCAGCCATTGGCGCAGTGTGCCGCAGCTCGGCAGAAACCAGACGTTGCCCATGCGCGCGTAGCGCCCGCGCGGCACCAGGGCCAGGCCCGGCTCGCCCTCGATGACGAGGGTCTCCAGCACCAGCTCGCCACCGGGGCGCAGGCAGTCCCGCAGCGCCAGCAGGTGGTCCAGGGGCGAGCGGCGGTGGTAGAGCACGCCCATGGAAAACACCGTGTCGAAAACTTTCAGCGGGCGCGGCACGGCTTCCAGCGGCAGCGGCAGCACATTCACGGCGTCATCGCGGAGGTAGCGCTGCAGGGCCTGGAACTGCAGCACGAAGAGCGGGCTCGGATCGACCCCCACGACCTCCGCCGCGCCGGCCCCGCGCATGCGCCAGCAGTGGTAGCCGTTGCCGCACCCGACGTCGAGGACGCGGCGCCCCGCCAGGGGCGCGATGGCGCCGGCGAGACGGTCCCACTTCCAGTCCGAGCGCCACTCCGTGTCGATGTGCAGGCCGAAGAGCTCATAGGGTCCCTTGCGCCAGGGGTGCAGCCCCTGCAGGGCCTCCCGCAGCGCGTCGCGCGTTGCCGGCGCCAGCGGCGCCGCGCTGTCCGCACCGACCCGGCCCCGGTCCAGGTGCACGGCGGCGACCGCGATGTCGGGCAGCGCAGCGAGCGCCGCCTGCCAGCGCGGCAGGTCCCCGTGGCGATCCGTGGACAGACCGTCTGCCACCTGTGCCGGCAGCAGCGCTGCCCAGGCGGCGAGCGGCCCCGCCGCCCAGCGCCCGGCCAGGGCGTCGACTTTCATTCCTTTATACCCTCACGCCTTCATTCCTTCACGCCTTCAGGGCGATCAGGGAGGCGAAATTGAAGCACTGGAACCAGACATCGCAGGAGGCGAAGCCGGCGGCGCGGCAGCGCTCGCGATGCACGTCGAGGGTCTCCGGCAGGAGCACGTTCTCGAGAGCGCTGCGCTTCTGCGCAACCTCCAGTTCCGAGTAGCCGTTGGCGCGCTTGAACTGGTGGTGCAGATCGATGTTCAGCGCATCGAGAGCCGGGTCCGCGAAGCTGACCTTCTCCGAGAGCACGAGCACGCCGCCGGGGCGCAGGCCGGCGGCGATGCGTGCGAGCAATGGTTCCCGGTCCGCCACGGGGATGAACTGCAGCGTGTAGTTGAGCACCACCATGGAGGCATCCTCGATGGCGACCTCGCGGATATCGGCCTCGCGCAGTTCCACCGGCACGGCGTACGCGTCGGTGTCGACGGCCGCCCGACAGCGCTCGAGCATCGCCGGGGAGTTGTCGACGGCGACGATGCGACAGCCCTCCGCCTCGATATGCCCGCGCATGGCGAGCGACGCCGCACCGAGGGAGCAGCCGAGGTCGTAGAGGGTGCTGCCGGCGGTCGCAAAGCGCGCCGCCAGAAGCCCCGACAGCGCCACCACCGTCGGGTAACCGGGCACCGAGCGCCGGATCATATCCGGAAAGACCCGGGCGACCTCGCTGTCGAAGGTGAAGGGCGCCGTGTCCCCGAGGGGATCGGCAAAAAGCCTGTCGCGGGTGTCGCTCACTGTCATCGGATGGTCGTGGTGCGGCGAGGTGCCATCGTACCACGCGGCTCCCTTGGCACCGGTGTTGGCGAGGGTCGATAATCG
>CAYFVG010000079.1:4740-11536 GCA_964346365.1 uncultured Alteromonadaceae bacterium | reverse complement strand
TTCGCACCCGCACAGCGTCTCTGAGCGTTACCGAACTTACCGCGTGGCCCACTAGATTCTTCGGAGATCCTCCCCTGGCGCAGCACCTTCATATCCTCGGCATTTGCGGCACCTTCATGGGGGGTCTGGCCCTGCTCGCGGCCGCCCGCGGGTTCCGTGTCACCGGGTCCGACGCCAATGTCTACCCACCCATGAGCACGCAGCTCGAGGCGGCGGGCATCGGGCTTATGGAAGGCTACGCCCCCGGGCACCTGGATCCCGCGCCGGACCTCGTGGTGGTGGGCAATGCGCTGTCCCGTGGCAACCCGGCGGTGGAAGCGGTTCTCGCGCGCGGCCTCGACTACTGCTCCGGCCCCGAGTGGCTGGCCCGGGAGGTTCTCCGCGGGCGCTGGGTGCTCGCCGTGGCGGGGACCCACGGCAAGACCACTACCAGCAGTCTCCTCGCCTGGGTTCTCGAGGACGCGGGGCTCGAGCCGGGCTTTCTTATCGGTGGAGTACCGGGGAACTTCGGCGTCTCGGCCCGCGAGGGCGCCGGCAAGTTCTTCGTGGTCGAGGCCGATGAGTACGACACGGCCTTTTTCGACAAGCGATCCAAGTTCGTCCACTACCGGCCGAAGACCCTGGTGCTCGGCAACCTCGAGTACGACCACGCGGATATCTTTCCCGATCTCGCCGCCATCCAGCGCCAGTTCCATCACCTCCTCCGCTGCGTCCCGGGAAACGGGCGCATCCTGCGGCCGCTCGCCTGCGAGGCCCTCGATACCGTGGAGGCCATGGGCTGCTGGACGCCGGTCGAGCGCTGGTCCCTCGCCGGCCCCGGCGAGTCGCCGGCGGCGGCCGACTGGCAGGGGCGCATGGAGACGGCTGACGGTACCCGGCTCGCGCTGCGCGGGCCGGCGGGGGAGGCCGGCGCGGTGGACTGGACGCTGCCCGGCCGGCACAACGCGAGTAACGCGATCGCCGCCCTTGCCGCCGCCGCGCACGCGGGCGTCGCGCCCGGGCGGTCCCTCGCGGCTCTCGCCGGTTTCCGCGGGGTGAAGCGCCGCCTGGAGCTGCTCGGCGAGGTGGGTGGCGTGCGCCTCTACGACGACTTCGCCCATCACCCGACGGCGATCGCGGCGACCCTCGACGCCCTGCGTGCGCGCGGCGGCAACGGCCGGGTGCTGGCGCTGGTGGAACCGCGCTCGGCCACCATGCGTATGGGTAGGCATCGAGAGGCCCTCGCCGCTTCCGTGGCAGCGGCCGACCGGGCCTACTGGTATCAGCCGCCGGGTATGGACTGGTGCCTCGAGGAGGTGGCCGCAGCCGGAGAGACGCCCGCTTGCGTCGCTGACGATGTGGCGCAGCTGGTGGATGATGTTGTCCGGGAGGCCCGGGCGGGAGACCAGATCGTAATCATGAGCAACGGCAGCTTTGCCGGCATGCATCAGCGGCTCCTCGGTGCCCTGCGCGCGCGGGTGCACGCATGAGCGGCAAGGGCATGGCGCTTTACGAGCGCACTGTGCTGCGCCGGCCCCTGCTGGTGCTGGTGCTGCTGGCTCTCTTCGCTGCTGCGGCGGCCTCGCAGCTCGGCAAGCTGAGGCTCGATGCCTCTGCCGACTCGCTGCTGCTGCAGGGCGATCCAGCCCTGGAGTTTTTTCGCGAGGTCGGCAAACGCTACAGCGCGGAGGATTTCCTCCTGCTGACCTGGCAGCCGGACGCGCCACTCTTTTCCGACGCCTCGCTGGATCCTCTGCGGCGTATGGCCGATGAGCTGCGCGAGCTCCCCGGCGTTTCCTCCGTGGTCACGGTCTGGGATGTGCCGCTGCTCGAGACCGAGCCCTTGAGCCTGTCTGCCATCACCGCTGGCGACCCGCTGCCCAGCCTCGCCGACCCCGACGTGGACCGGGAGGCGGCACTCGAGGAATTCACCAGCAGCCCGATCTACGCGGATCTGCTGGTCAGCCGCGACGGCAAGGTGACCGCGGCCCAGATCAATCTGGCGCGCGACACGCGCTATTTCGAGCTCCTGCGCGAGCGAGAGGATCTGCGAGCGCGCGCGGGCAGCCTCGACGAAGCCGGGCGGCGACGCCTCGCCGAGGTGGAGGAAGCCTTCAAGGAGCGCAGCGCCATGCTCCTCGAACGGCAGAGCCAGCTGGTCGCCTCGGTGCGCGCCATTGCCGACGATTACCGGGAGCATGCGCGCCTCTTCATCGGCGGTGTCCCCATGATAGCGGCCGACATGGTCGATTTCGTGCGCAGTGATCTGGTGCTCTTCGGCAGCGCCATCCTCGGCGTCATGGTGGTTGTGCTGGCGGTGATCTTCCGTCGCGTGCGCTGGGTGGTCATCCCCCTCGCGACCTGCAGCTTAAGCGTCACGTTCATGCTCGGCCTGCTCGCGGCACTGGATTGGCGGATGACGGTAATTTCGTCGAATTTCGTCGCGGTGCTGCTTATCATCGCCCTCGCGATCTCGATCCACCTGGTCGTGCGCTACCGCGAACTGCAAACCCGGGAACCGGAGGGCGATCGGTCTTCGCTGGTCCGCGAAACGGTTCGCACCATGTTCGTGCCCTGCCTCTACACGGCGGTGACGACCATGGTGGCCTTCGTGTCACTGGTGGTCTCGGGCATCCAGCCGGTGATCGATTTCGGCCTGATGATGACCACGGGGATCTGCGTGGCGTTTCTCGTCGCGTTCACCCTGATCCCCGGCCTGATGCTCACCTGGCCTTCGCGCAGGGCGCTGGCGCCGAGCGCCACGGGGACGCCGCTGACGCTGCGCCTGGCCGGCTTTGCCGACCGCCACGGTCGCGCCATCTTCCTTGTCAGCGGTCTGCTCTGCCTGGTCGTCGCCGCAGGCGTGACGCAGCTTAAGGTAGAGAACCGCTTCATCGACTACTTCAAGGAAAGCACCGAGATCTACCAGGGCATGAAGCTGCTCGATGCCCGCCTCGGCGGCACCGTCCCCCTCGATATTGTCCTCACCGCGCCGGATGAGGGGGCGCCCTTGCCGGGACTCGAGGTCCCGGCGCAGGCCGGTGGCGAGCCCCTCGCCGGGGATGACCCCTTTGCTCAGGATGCGGTGGATTTCGCTTCATCGGCTGACGACAGCCTCGCGGTGGACGGCCCGGGCAGCGATGAGCCCTTTGCGAGCGACGACCCCTTTGCTGCCGACGATCCCTTTGCGGCAGAGGGTGAGGCCTTTGCCGGGGACGGTGGAAGTTTCAAGCCGAGCTACTGGTTCAGCCTCGAGGGCATGCGCACCATCGACGCCGCGCACGACCTGGTGGCTGCCCGGGAGGAGACGGGGAAGGTGTTGTCGCTGGCAACGACCTTCACCGTGGTGCGGGACCTTCTCGGCGATGACATCGGCAGTGTCGAGCTGGCCCTGGTGCAGCGCAGCCTGCCGGATGACATTGCGGGGCAGCTCGTTGACCCCTACTTCGATGCCTCCCACGAGGAGGCCCGCATCACCGTGCGGGTCAAGGAAACCAGCGAGGCGCTGCAGCGCGATCAGCTGCTGCGGGAGCTGGCCGCCGCCCTCGCGGCCGTCGATGGGCTGTCGGCGGAGCAGGTGCACTTGACGGGCATGCTGGTGCTGTACAACAACGTGCTCCAGAGCCTGTTCCGGTCCCAGATCCTCACCCTCGGTGCGGTATTCCTCGCCATTCTCGTGATGTTCTGGGCACTGTTCCGTTCCTTCTCCCTGGCGCTGCTTGCCCTGGCGCCCAATCTGCTCGCCGCGGGCCTGGTGCTGGGTATCATGGGACTGCTCGGGATCCCGCTGGATATCATGACCACCACCATCGCGGCGATTGTTGTGGGTATCGGCGTGGACAACTGTATTCACTACGTCCACCGCTTCCGCCGGGAGTTCCCCGCGGACCGCGACTACCGTGCAACCATGTACCGCTGCCATGGCAGCATCGGTCGGGCGCTGTACTACACGACGGTGACGCTGGTCATCGGTTTCTCGATGCTGACGCTGTCCAACTTCAACCCGAGCCTGTATTTCGGCCTGCTGACGGTCGTGGCCATGGTTGCCGCCGTTATCGGCGCGCTGCTCCTCCTCCCGCGGCTGATGATTTTCTTCCGCCCCCTGGGGCCGGAGGGATCGTGATGGCGTGTCGCCCCGGCTGCGGGGCCTGCTGCATCGCGCCGGCGATCACGCAGCCGTACCACGGCATGCCGGCGGGCAAGCCCGCGGGCGTACGCTGCGTACACCTCCAGGACGACCTGCGCTGCGCGCTGTTCGGACGTCCCGAGCGGCCGGCCTGCTGTGAAGGCTTTCTGGCCGAACCCGCCTTCTGCGGCGAGAACCGCGAGGAGGCGCTGCTGATTCTCACTGAACTGGAAGCGGAGAGCGTACCGGTATGAGCGAGCGCATGGAGATTCCTCTCTTTCCCCTGTCCTCAGTGCTGGTGCCCCATGGGCGGATGGCGCTGCAGGTGTTCGAACAGCGTTACCTCGACCTGGTGCGCAGCTGCATGCGCGAGGGCACGGGTTTCGGCGTGCCCTGGCTGCGCGCCGGCCGGGAGGCCGCCGGCGGCGCCACGGAACTCGGCGAGGAGGGCACCTATGGGCGCATCGTCGACTGGGACCAGCTGCCTAACGGGCTTCTGGGGCTGACCATCGAGGGCGGCGAGCGCTTTACGCTGCACCGGCACTGGCGCCTGGCAAACGACTTGACCATGGGAGAGGTCACCCTCGGGCCGCCGCTCGCGCCGGTACCCATGAGCGAGCGCTGGGAAGGCCTCGCGCGGCTCCTCGCGGGGCTCGAGGCGCATCCCCATGTCCAGCGCCTGGCGCCGTCCGTGGACCGCAACAATGCGGCCCAGGTTGCGGGGACGTTGCTCCAGCTTCTGCCCCTGGAGGAAGCGGACAAGTACCGCCTCCTGAGCCTGCCGACGCCGGAGGACCTCCTCGAGGAACTCGACCGCCTGCTCAACGAAATCAGCGGCGCGGACTGATCATTCCGGTTGCAACCGTGCCGGTGGCGGCCAGCCGCCGAGATCCCGCCAGCGATTGACAATCGCGCAGAACAGCTCCGCAGTGCGCGCCGCATCGTAGGCGGCCGAGTGTGCCTCGCCGTTGTCGAAGGCGATGCCGGCGCCGGCGCAGGCCTTTGCCAGCACCGTCTGCCCGTAGGCGAGGCCCGCCAGGGTCGCCGTGTCGAAGTGCGAGAAGGGGTGGAAAGGATTGCGCTTGATCTCGCAGCGCTCGACCGCGGCGTTGACGAAGCCCGCGTCGAAATGCGCATTGTGGGCCACAAGGATCGCGCGGTTGCAGCCCTGCTCGCGAAGTTCCCGCCGTACGGCGAGGAACAGGTCGGCCATGGCCTCGCGTTCGTCGATGGCTTCCCGGAAGGGGTGCCAGGGGTCGATCCCCGTGAAGTCCAGCGAGGCCTGCTCGATATTCGCGCCCTCGAAGGGCTTCACGTGGTGACTGATGGTGCGGTGAACGACGAGCCGACCGTCATCATCCATGCGCAGGAGCGCTGCGGCCAGCTCGAGAATGGCGTCCCTGGCCGCGTCGAAGCCGCCGGTCTCGATGTCGATGACGACGGGCAGAAAGCCGCGGAAGCGTCCCGCGATGGGCGATGCCGCCGCCTCACTCATGCAACCTGCCAGGGGAGTGTTTCCCCGGCTCGCAGCGGCACCAGGGCATCTTCGCCCAGGGGCAGCGATGCGGGCACTGCGAGCTCGCCACGGGTAAGCGTGATCGTTTCCTCGTTCACCGGCAGCCCGTAGAACGCCGGTCCGTGCAGCGAGGCGAAGCCCTCCAGGCGCTCCAGGGCGCCCAGGCTGTCGAAGATCTCGGCATAGAGTTCCAGGGCCGCGTGCGCCGTGTAAACGCCGGCGCAGCCGCAGGGCGATTCCTTGGCCGCGCGCGTGTGCGGCGCCGAGTCCGTGCCCAGGAAGAAGCGCGGATTGCCGCCGGTCGCTGCCTCGCGCAGCGCTTGCTGGTGCCGGGCGCGCTTCAGGATCGGCAGGCAGTAATAATGCGGGCGGACGCCGCCGGCCAGCATGTCGTTGCGGTTCAGGAGCAGGTGATGGGCGGTGATCGTGGCTGCCACGCCGTCCCGCGCCTCGCGCACGAAGGCCACGGCGTCCGCGGTAGTGATATGCTCGAGGACGACCCGCAGGCCGGGGAAGCGCTCGACGATCGGTGCCAGGTGCCGGTCGATGAACACCCGCTCGCGATCGAAGATGTCGACGTCTGCATCGGTGACCTCGCCGTGCACGAGGAGCGGCAGATTGACGGCCTCCATGGTTTCCAGCACCGGATAGAGAGCGTCGAGAGCGGCCACGCCGGCATCGCTGTTGGTGGTCGCGCCCGCCGGGTAGAGTTTCACAGCATGCACGCTGGGGCTCTCGCCGGCGCGGCGCAGCTCGGCGCTGCTCGTACCATCCGTCAGGTAGAGGGTCATGAGTGGCTCGAAGCGTCGGGGCAGGCCGCCCATGGCCGCCTCGATGCGGGCCCGGTAGGCGTCGGCGAGGGCGACGGTCGTCACCGGCGGCGTCAGGTTGGGCATGACAATCGCCCTCCCCATGTAGCGGGCCATGTCCCGGCAGGTCCGGGGCAGGGCGTCGCCATCCCGGAGGTGGACGTGCCAGTCGTCCGGTCGGCGCAGGGTCAGGGTAGTCACGGCGGGGGCATCGCGAGCTGAAGACACGTAGCAATGCTACCGTAAACGCCCTGTCCCGGAAACTCGCAGGCTCCTCGCAGCACGCTCTCGCAACCCCACGTCGCAACCGCGCCCTTCTCGCAACCCCCTTGGGCCGCAACCCCCTTGGGCCGCAACCCCCTTGGG
>CAYFVG010000079.1:0-4640 GCA_964346365.1 uncultured Alteromonadaceae bacterium | reverse complement strand
CGCAACCCCCTTGGGCCGCAACCCCCTTGGGCCGCAACCCCCTTGGGGGCCGCCCTGTTGTGGGGCCGCTGGGCATCACCACGGCTCGGCGGTACACTGCGGCCGGGTTTTCGATGCAGGAGACGGCGCATGGCGGAGATCAACAAGGTGGTGCTCGCTTATTCCGGCGGTCTGGACACGTCCGTGATCGTGCGCTGGCTGCAGGAGCACTACGGCTGCGAGGTCGTGACCTTCACCGCTGACATCGGCCAGGGCGAAGAGGTCTCGCCGGCCCGGGCCAAGGCCGAGGCCCTGGGGGTCAGGGAGATCTACATCGACGATCTGCGCGAGGAGTTCGCCCGCGACTTTGTCTTCCCCATGTTCCGTGCCAATACCGTCTACGAGGGCGAATATCTGCTGGGGACCTCTATCGCCCGACCGCTGATCGCCAAGCGCCTCATCGAGATCGTCAACGAGACCGGCGCCGACGCCATCGCCCACGGCGCCACCGGCAAGGGCAATGACCAGGTCCGTTTCGAACTCGGCGCCTACGCCCTGAAGCCCGGGATCCACGTTATCGCCCCCTGGCGCGAGTGGGACCTGGGCTCACGCGAATCCCTCATGGCCTACTGCAAGCAGCACGACATCCCCGTGGACTTCGCCAGCCAGCAGAAAAAGTCACCGTACTCCATGGACGCCAACCTCCTGCACATTTCCTTTGAAGGTGGCGTGCTCGAGGATCCCTGGACCGAATGCGAGGAGGACATGTGGCGCTGGAGCGTCAGCCCGGAGGCGGCCCCGGACCAGCCGACCTACCTCGAGCTCACCTATCGCGGCGGTGATATCGTCGCCATCGACGGGGAGGCGCTGACCCCCGCGCAGGTGATCGAGCGCCTGAACGCGATCGGCGGCGCCAACGGCATCGGCCGCCTGGATATCGTCGAGAACCGCTATGTGGGCATGAAGTCCCGGGGCTGTTACGAGACGCCCGGCGGCACCATCATGCTGCGCGCGCACCGGGCCATGGAGTCCCTGACCCTCGACCGGGAGGTGGCGCACCTCAAGGACGAACTCATGCCGCGCTACGCCGAACTGATCTACAACGGCTACTGGTGGTCGCCGGAGCGGGCAATGCTGCAGGCAGCCATCGACCAGTCCCAGGCCAACGTCAACGGCGTGGTCCGTCTCAAGCTGTACAAGGGCAACGTCATCGTGGCGGGTCGCCAGTCGGCGACAGACAGCCTCTTCGACGAGCACATCGCGACCTTCGAGGAGGATGCCGGTGCCTACGACCAGGGCGACGCCGAGGGCTTCATCAAACTCAATGCCCTGCGCCTGCGCATCGCCGCCGGCAAGGGGCGCGGCCCGGGCGGGCGCTGACCGATGAGCACCGCGACTGAACGCGTCGAGGTCGTCATCGTCGGTGCCGGCCTGTCCGGCATCGGCGCCGCCTGGCACCTGCAGCAACATTGCCCGGAGCGCGACTACCTCATCCTCGAGGCCCGGGACGCCATCGGCGGTACCTGGGACCTGTTCCGCTACCCGGGTGTGCGCTCGGACAGCGACATGCACACCCTGGGCTACAAGTTCCGGCCCTGGCGGGACGCCAAGGCCATCGCCGACGGCCCGGCGATCCGCTCCTACGTGCGCGACACGGCCCGGGAGGGCGGTATCGAGCGGCAGATCCGCTTCCGCCAGCGATTGACGGAGGCTCACTGGGACAGCGGCACCGCCGAGTGGCGCCTCGTTATCGAGGACGGGGAGAGCGGCGGCCGGCGCGAGCTGCGCGCGGGCTTTCTTCTCATGTGTGCCGGCTACTACCGCTACGACCGTGGCCACACGCCCGACTACCCCGGCCGCGAGGACTACCGCGGGACTTTCATCCACCCGCAGTTCTGGCCCGAGGATCTCGACTACGCCGGCAAGCGGATCGTGGTGATCGGCTCCGGAGCGACGGCCATGACCCTGGTGCCGGCACTGGCCGAGAAGGCGTCCGAGGTGGTCATGCTGCAGCGCTCGCCGACCTGGGTCGTTTCGCGCCCGGCCCGGGACCGCCTGGCCAACGCGCTGCGCGCGCTTCTGCCCGGAAGCTGGGCCTACGCCCTGACGCGGCTCAAGAACACGGCCCTGCAGCAGTGGTTCTACCAGCGGACCCGGGTGGCGCCGGAGAAGGTGCGGCGGGTGCTTCTGCGCCGTCTGCGCAAGGCGCTGGGCCCCGGCTACGATGTCGACCGCCATTTTACACCCAGCTACGATCCCTGGGACCAGCGGCTCTGCCTGGTGCCCGACGGTGATCTCTTCGAAGTGCTGCGCGATGGCCGCGCGCGGGTAGTGACCGACACCATCGACCGTCTTACCGGGAACGGCATCCGCCTGGCCTGCGGTGAGGAACTGCCGGCGGATATCATCGTCAGCGCCACCGGCCTCGAGGTGGAGGTGCTCGGCGGGGTGCGCTTCAGCGTCGACGGCGAGCCGGTGGATTTTGCCCGCACCTGGACCTACAAGGGCATCATGTGCAGCGGCGTGCCCAACCTCGTCTCGGTCTTCGGCTACATCAACGCCTCCTGGACGCTGCGCGCGGATCTGACGGCGGAGTGGACCTGCCGGCTCCTCAATCATCTCCGGGAGCGCGGCGCGGACGCCGCTACACCGACGTTGGCGCCGGAGCTGGCCAGCATGCCGGACCGGGACTGGATCGATGACTTCTCGCCAGGCTATCTCGAGCGGGTGATGCACCGCTTCCCCCGGCAGGGCGACCGCGCGCCCTGGGTGAACCCGCAGGATTACCGCGCCGACCGGGCGCTGTTCCTCGAGGCGCCCATCGACGACGGCACACTCGTGTTCAGTATCGCCGGCAGCGGCAAGCGCCGGGCCGCCTGACAGCGGCCTCGCCTGCCGGTTCGTGATCGCCTGCGCTGCCGCCGCGGCACCGGGTGTTTTTCGACGGCAGCTGTGGCGCTGGCCTGCAGGACCGTGAGCGTGTCCCCGCGAGTTAGCTGGACGCAAAGTTCGTGTCGCGCCCCTATCGCCACGGCCGATCAACCTGATCAGTATTTACCGTTTTACCGATCGTCGCCCGGCGGCTAAACTTTAGTTTACAAACGCTGGAAGTGGATCCAGGTCCGGCAAATCTTTGGAAAAACCATCGCTGTAAAGGAGGAGTTTTATGAGTACCCAGACGCGTGTCCCGGAAGTCACCTTCAAATGTCGCGTGCGCGACGAGTCCCTCGGCGGCGACAATCCCTACCGCTGGGAAGACAAGAGCACCTCGGAGATCTTCGGCGGCAAGAAGGTCGTGCTCTTCTCTCTGCCGGGTGCTTTCACGCCGACCTGCTCCTCCAACCACCTGCCGCGCTACGACGAACTCTACGAGGACTTCAAGGCGCAGGGCGTGGACGAGGTTGTCTGTCTCTCCGTTAACGACGCCTTCGTCATGTTCAAGTGGGGCAAGGAGCAGGGTAACCAGAACATTTTCCTTCTGCCCGACGGCAACGGCGAATTCACCCGCAAAATGGGAATGCTGGTCGACAAGTCCAACCTGGGCTTCGGCATGCGTTCCTGGCGCTACTCCATGCTCGTCAACGACGGCGCGATCGAAAAGATGTTTGTCGAGCCCGATTACGGCGACAACTGCCCCACGGACCCCTTCGAGGTCTCGGACGCCGACACTATGCTCGCCTACCTCAAGGGCACGCAGCCCGCGGGTGTTTCCGAGCCGCGCAAGGCTTTCGTCGGCTAGGTCTCGACCCGCAAGCCCCTGAAAGGTCCCTGACGCCCCGGTCCGCTACAGCGCACCGGGGTTTTTTTTGTCCGGCTACCGCCAGACCTGGTCCGTGGCGCGCTTTCGCTCCTGCGCGAGAATGCTACTATGCGGCCGTTTTTGCCATTAGGGAGCAGCATCATGAGTCAACGCCTTGCCGCCGTCTTCTCGCGCGCCCTCGCCTGCCTCCTCGCCGCAGCGCCGCTGGCCGGCGCCGCAGACAAGGCGGAAGACGACAGTCCCTTCGCCGGCCTGGCCTGGCGCAATATCGGCCCGGCGTTGATGTCCGGCCGCATCGCCGACGTGGCCTGGGACCCGACGGACTACAGCGTGTGGTATGTGGGGGTTGGTTCCGGCGGGGTCTGGAAGACCGATAACGCCGGCACCACGTGGACGCCGATGTTCGACGACCAGCCCGTGTATTCCATCGGCGCCGTCGCGGTGGACCCGAGCAACCCGAGCCGGGTCTGGGTCGGCACCGGTGAGAACGTGGGCGGCCGCCATGTCGGGTTCGGCGACGGCATCTATCGTTCCGACGACGGCGGCAAGAGCTGGCAGAACAAGGGTCTGCCCGCCTCTGAGCACCTTTCCACGATCATCGTGCATCCAGACGACTCGAACACGGTCTGGGTCGCCGTGCAGGGGCCGCTCTGGTCACCCGGCGGCGAGCGCGGCCTCTACATGACCACGGATGGCGGCGAGACCTGGGAGAAGACGCTCGGCGGCGGCGAGTGGACCGGCGTCACCGACCTCGTCATTGACCCGCGGGACCCGGACGTACTCTACGCGGCGACCTGGCAGCATCATCGCACCGTCGCCGCCTACATGGGCGGCGGCCCCGAGAGCGGCCTCCACCGCTCCGAGGATGGCGGCCGCACCTGGAGCCGGCTCGCCAAGGGCC
>CAYFVG010000078.1:0-11614 GCA_964346365.1 uncultured Alteromonadaceae bacterium | reverse complement strand
TCGACGTCGAGGGCCAGCAACAGCACCAGCAGCAGCAGCCCGGCGATGGCCCCGGCGCCGAGCCAGCCGGCCTCCGCCAGCCAGCGCTGCTCGCGTTCGACGCCGGCGCTGCCGAGGTTGAGCATCATCACCACGAACACGAACAGCACCATGATGGCACCGGCGTAGATGATCAGCTGCAGCGCCGCGGCAAAGGGTGCGCCGAGGAGAAAGAACAGCACCGCCACGGCGAGCAGCGACAGCACCAGGTAGACCAGCGCGTGGGAAGCGTTGCTGCGGGTCAGCGCCAGCAGCGAGGCGGCCACGGCGAGGAGGCTGGTGAGGTAGAACAGCAGGGTCTGCATCAGCGGCGCCCGCTCAAGGCAGCAGGCTCTTCACGTCCACGGGCTCGGCCTCGTTCTCGGCCTCGCCCTTGTCCTTGCCGGCGATGGCCATGCCGGCCACGCGGTAGAAGTTATAGCCCTTGTGCTTGCCCTCACCGTCGATGAGCAGGTGCTCTTTTTCATAAACCATGCTCTGGCGGTCGTACTCGCACATCTCGAAATCCGGGGTGAGCTGGATCGCCGAGGTCGGGCAGGCTTCCTCGCAGAAGCCGCAGAGAATGCAGCGGGAAAAGTTGATGCGGAAAAATTCCGGATACCAGCGCCCGTCCTCCGCGGTCGCCTGCTGCAGAGAGATGCAGTCCACCGGGCAGGCGACGGCGCACAGGTTGCAGGCGACGCAGCGCTCCTCGCCGTCCGGGTCCCGGGTGAGGACGATGCGGCCGCGGTAGCGCGGCGCCAGGTAGGGCTTTTCTTCCGGGTACTGCACGGTCTCGGAGCGGCTGAAGGTGTGCGCGAGGATCGTGCCCATGGTGCGGAACTGGCTGCCGATGGCGCCGAGCACCGTGCCTGTCCTGTCAATAACCCTGTCGATGACTCCCGCCATGGCTACCCCCGAAACGCCAGCGCCAGCGCGCCGGTCAGCAAAAGATTCACGAGCGTCAGCGGCAGCAGGTACTTCCAGCCGTAGACCATGAGCTGGTCGTAGCGCGGCCGCGGCAGGGACGCCCGCAGCAGAATAAAAAAGCAGATGAGCAGGAACACCTTCAGGAAGAACCAGACCACCGGCGGCAGCCAGGGCCCGAGCCAGCCGCCGAAGAAGAGCACGGTCATCATGGTGCAGACCAGCATCAGGCCGAGGTATTCGCCGAGCATGAACAGGGCGAACTTCATGCCGCCGTACTCCGTGTGGAAGCCGGCGGTGAGCTCGTGCTCGGCCTCCGGCAGGTCGAAGGGCAGGCGGTGGCTCTCGGCGATGCCGGCGACGGTAAAGGCGGCGAGGCCGAGCACCTGCGGCACGCAGAACCAGAGACCGCGCTGCGCCTCGACGATATCGCGGAGGCTGAAGCTGCCGGTGAGCATCACCACGCCGAGGAGCGCCAGGCCCATGAACACCTCGTAGCTGACCATCTGCGCGGCGCTGCGCAGGCCGCCGAGGAGCGCGTACTTGTTGTTCGACGCCAGCCCGCCGAGGAGCACGCTGTAGACGGCGAGGGATGTCATGGCGAGGAAAAACAGCAGGCCGATATTGAGGTCCAGCACCTGCAGCCCCGGCGCGAAGGGCACCACGGCAAAGGCCAGCAGCATGGCGACCACAATGAGAATCGGCGCCAGCAGGAACAGCGGGCGGTCGGCGAAGGGCGGCACCCAGTCGTCCTTGGCCAGGAGCTTGAGCATGTCCGCGGCGATCTGCAGGATGCCGAAGGGGCCGAGGCGATTGGGCCCCTGGCGGTCCTGCCAGAGGCCGAGGAGCCGGCGCTCGAACCAGGTCAGGAAGGCGGCGCCGCCCACGGCGCCGGCGATCAGCCCGAGGCCCCAGAGCGCGGCGGTGACTTCAGGCATGGCCGGCCCCCGCGCGGGCGATGAGATCGGCGTCGGCGCGGCGCCAGCCGGCGGCGCGGGCGAGGCTCACGGCGGCGCCCGGGCGCAGCGCTTCGCTGCCGGCCAGGCCCAGGCCGTAGCCCGCGCAGCCCGGCGCGAGCGCCGGGTCGATGCGCACGGCCAGGTCCACCGCCGCCGCCTCGCCCTCGAGGGTGCCGTCGAGGGTAACAGTGACGCCGTCGCCCTCGTCCACCGCCAGCGCGGCGGCATCGGCCGGCGCCAGCACCACGAAGCCCGCCGGCACCAGCTCGGCGATGCCCGGACTCCGTGCCGACAGCGGCTCGCTGCCGAACAGCACCGGTACCGGGAACAGCTGCCGGCGGCAGCCGCCGCCAGCCCCTGTTTTATCCGCGGTGCCTGCATCACCAACGCCGATTTCCACCACGCCGCTTTCCCGGGCGCCTTCACTCCCTGCGCCTTCATTCCGGGCGCCTTCGTCCCGGACGCCCTCATCCCAGGTGCCTTCACCGGCCGTGCCTTCGACGGCGGGCTCGACCGCCGCCGGCCCGGCACCGCCCTGCCCCGGCGCCAGCAGGCGCACGCCCGCGGGGCCGCCGCGGAGCGGGCCGCCGACCTCCGCCTGGAAGCGGTGTACCGACTGATTCGAGTTCCAGCCCGGGGCCCAGACCCAGGGCAACAGGGCGCTCTCCTCGCCGCTGTTCAGACCCTCCATGCTGTAGGCGAGCGGCGAATCCGCGTCTTCCAGGGGCCGCGGCTCGTGCACGGAAACGTCCGCGTGCATCGCCGTGCGGCCGCTGTAGCGCGGGCTCTGGCGCGGCACGCGCGCGCCGTGGCTGCGGTAGCCGCGCCCCGGGGCCACCTCGACCATGCCCGCGAGGGCCGGAACCGCCGCCGCGCAGGCCGCGCAGAGGTCATCGAACCGCGCCACCGCCTGCCAGCGCGCCGGGTCCCGGCGCCGGGCCAGGTCCAGCAGCCAGGCCCAGGCCGGGCGGCGCCCTTCCTTCGGCGCCATCACCGGGTAGTGGCGCTGGGCCCGGCCCTCGAGGCTCACCAGCGTGCCCTCGCTCTCGACGAGGCTCGCCGTGGCCAGCACCAGGTCCGCCGCGGTGGCGGTGGCGCTGTCGAGGGCGTCGAGGACGATGACCCGGCGGAAGGCCGCAAGCAGCGCGTCGATGGCCGCCGGCGGGCCGCGGCGATAGAGGTCGTTTTCGAGCACCAGCAGCGTGTCGAGCTCACCGGCCTCGGCGCGCCGGCGCAGGCTGTCGAGGTCCGGCGCGGCGGCGCCGTGGAGGAGCGCCTGCCCCAGGCTGTTCGCCTCGGGCACCAGCAGCGACAGCTGCGCCGGGGCACCGCGGTCGCCGAGCGCGGCGGCCACGGCCGCCGCGGCATCGAGGATGGCCGCCGAGCCGAGGGTGGTGCCGGCGATGACCAGCGGCCGCTGCGCCCCGGCGAGCGCCCCGGCGACCTCGGCGGCCCGCTCGGCCAGCGCCGGCGGCACCGCGGGCAGCGGCAGGCCGGCGAGCGCCGCCGCCACGGCCTCGCCAAAGGCGGCAAGGTTGCCGGGAGCCAGGCTGACGTGCGCCGTGGCGACATCGTCGAGGCGCGTGCTGCCCGGGTGGGCGATGTACAGCGGGCTGCGCAGGTCCTGGGCCAGGTTGCGTACGGCGTCGTCCTGCCAGGGCTTGATACCGGCCGCGGCGGCGCGCTCGTAGGCGGCGTTGCGCACGCTCTGGCGCAGCGCCAGGGCCAGCCGCGGCGCGCTCGCAGTGACATCCTCGCCGAGGATGAGCACGGCGTCGGCGGCCTCGATGGCGGCGATGTCCGGCGTCGCCGCGGGCCCCGCCTGCAGGTGCGCGAGGGCCCGCTGCAGGAGCGGCTGCTCGGCGACGGCGACGCCCGGGGCACAGTTGCCGGCACCGGCGAGCTCGCGCAGGAGGAAGTTGCTCTCCAGCGACGCCCGCGGCGAGCCGATGGCGGCCACGGTACCGGCGGCCAGCGCCTCGCCGGCCAGGGCCAGGGCGCGCTCGCCGCTGAGGGCGTCGAAGCGCCCGTCGTCGAGGCGCTGCGCCGGGAAGTCGAGGCGCGCCGGGTCGTTGACCCAGCCGTGGCCGTAGCGGCCGCGGTCGCAGAGAAAGTAGCCGTTGACGGCGGCGTTGAAGCGGTTGTGAACGCGCTTGAGGCGGCCGTAGCGCTCCCCGGGGAAGGTATTACAGCCGGCGCCGCAGCCACCGCACACGGAGGGCGCGGACTGCAGGTCCCACTTGCGCGTGTAGTCGCCGAGCAGCGTCCGGTCCGTGAACACCCCCGTGGGGCAGACCTCCACCAGGTTGCCGGCGAACTCGCTCTCGAGCACGCCGTCGGCCTCGCGGCCGAAGTAGACCCGGTCCCGGGAGGCGAGGGCCGCGAGGTCCGTGCCGCCGGCGTAGTCGCGGTAGTAGCGCGTGCAGCGATAGCAGGTGATGCAGCGGTTCATCTCGTGGTGCACGAGGGGGCCGAGGTACTGGTTGCGGAAGGTGCGCTTGCGGCCGCGGAAGCGCCGGTCCCGGTGCCCGGTCATCACCGTCATGTCCTGCAGGTGGCACTCGCCGCCCTCGGAGCATACCGGGCAGTCGTGGGGGTGGTTGATCATCAGCGTCTCGACCACCCCGCGGCGGAAGTCGCTGGCCCGGTCGCCGCCGAGCGAGAAGCGGGCGCCGTCGGCGACGGCGGTCATGCAGCCCATGACGATGCGCCCGCGCGTGTCGTTCTCATCCTGGTACTGCACCACGGCGCACTGGCGGCAGGCGCCGACGGAGCCGAGGGACGGGTGCCAGCAGAAATACGGCAGGTCGAGGCCGAGGGAGAGGCTGGTCTCGAGAAGGTTGCGGCCGGCCTCCACCTCGTGGGCGACGCCGTCGATCCAGATCGTGGCCATCAGTGTGTGTCCTCCCGGGCCCAGGGGCAGCCCCCGTTCAGGTGCGCCTCGAAGTCGTCGCGAAAATACTTGAGGCCGCTCTGCACCGGCTCCATGGCCCCGGGGGCCAGCGCGCAGTGGGTGTTGCCCGGGGTGCCGATGTACTCGATCTGCCAGGCCAGCGTATCGAAGTCCTCGCGGCTGCCGCGGCCGGCCTCGAGCTCGGCGAGCACCTGCACCGTCCACGGCAGGCCATCCCGGCAGGGGGTGCAGAAGCCGCAGCTCTCCTGGGCGAAGAAGCGCGTCAGGTTGAGGACGAAGGCCAGGGGACAGGTGCGATCGTCGAGGAGAATCATGGTGCCGGTGCCGAGGCGGCTGCCGGCTTTGCTGACGCTGCCGTAATCGAGGGGCAGGTCGAGGTGCTCCTCGACCAGGAAATCCGTGGAGCCGCCGCCGGGGAGGAAACCGCGCAGCCGGTAGCCGTCGCGCACGCCGCCGGCGCGGTCCTCGATCAGCTCCCGGGCCGTGGAGCCCATGGGCAGTTCCCAGCAGCCGGGGTTGTTGACCCGGCCGCTGACGCCGAACAGCTTGGTGCCCGCGTCCTCGCCGAGGCCGAGGCCCCGGTACCAGTCGACGCCGTGGGCGAGGATGTGCGGCACGTTGCACAGGGTCTCGACGTTGTTGACGATGGTCGGCCGGCCGAACAGCCCGCTCACCTGCGGGAACGGCGGCTTCGCCCGCGGCGTTGCCCGGCGGCCCTCGAGGGCGTTGATGAGCGCCGTCTCCTCACCGCAGATGTAGCGCCCGGCGCTCATGTGCACGTGCATGGCCAGCTTGTAGCCGGAGCCGAGGATGTTGTCGCCGAGGTAGCCGCGGGCCTCGGCGGCGGCGATGGCCTCGCGCAGCAGCCGCGCCGCCAGGTGGTACTCGCCGCGGATAAAGATGTAGGCGACGTCCGCCTCGATGGTGTAGGCGGCGAGGATCATGCCCTCGATGAGCTGGTGCGGGTCGCACTCCAGGAGCAGCCGGTCCTTGAAGGCGCCGGGCTCCATCTCGTCCGCATTGCAGATGAGGTACTTGTGGCCCGGGCCGGCATCCTCGCCCATGGGCACGAAGCTCCACTTCAGGCCCGTGGGAAAGCCCGCCCCGCCGCGGCCGCGCAGGCCCGCGTCGGTGATCGCCTTGAGGCAGTCCGCCGGCGCGCGCTGGCCGAGGCAGGCGCGCAGCGCGCCGTAGCCGCCGCCGGCCTCGTAGGTCGCGAGATCCGTGACGCGCCGGTCCGGATGCACATTGCGGGTGAGGGGACGGGTGAGCTCAGCGTCCATCGCCAATGGCTTCTCCACGTTGATCTTCGCTTTCTTCAGCCGCGGTCGGCACGTCGCCGGCGCCCGGGAGCTCGCACAGGCGCGCCAGCGCCGCGTCGTCCACTTCGGTGATCAGCTCCTCGCCGACCAGCATCACCGGCGCCCGGTCGCAGGCCCCGAGGCAGGGCACCGGCAGCAGCGTGAAGCGGCCGTCGGCGCTGGTTTCGCCGGGGGCGATGCCGAGGCGCTCGCCGATGGCCGCACGCACGCCCTCGCAGCCGCCGATCCAGCAGCTCACGGAATCGCAGAGCAGGATCACCCGCTCGCCGACCGGGCGGCGGTAGATGAGGTTGTAGAAGGTGGCCACCCCCTCGACCTCGTCCACGCTCAGGCCCAGGTAGCGGGCCACGGCGCCCAGGCTCTCGTCGGAGACCCAGCCGCGGTGGGCCTGGACGATACGCAGCGCGTCGATGACCGCCGCCTGGGGCCGCGGCAGGTGCGCGATTTCCGCGTCGATGGCGGCGCGCTCCGCCGCGCTGAGATCGGTCAGCAGCTCCCCGGTCACGGCGCTGTTCGCCTCCCCCGCCACCGCTAGCGGTCCACGTCCGCCATGACAAAATCGATGCTGGCGATGATCGCGATGAGATCGGGGATCATGAGCCCGCGGGAAAGCAGCGGGATCTGCTGCAGCATCGGGAAGGACGGCGTGCGGATGCGCGTGCGGTAGGCATTGCTGCCGCCGTCGCTGATCAGGTGGTAGCTGTTGATGCCCTTGCTCGCCTCGATGGGCACTGCCACCTCCCCCGCCGGCACCACGGGCCCCCAGCTGACGTTGACGAAGTGGTGGATCAGGGTCTCGATGTCCTTGAGCATGGCCTCCCGCGGCGGCGGCGTCGCCAGGCGGTGCTCGCTCATGACCGGCCCCGCCGGCATGTTGTCGAGGCACTGGCGGATGATGCGCAGACTCTGGCGGATCTCGTCCACGCGCACCCGGGCGCGATCAAAGGAGTCGCCCCGGTGGCCCAGGGGCACCTCGAAATCGAAATCCTCGTAGCCGGCGTAGGGCCGGTCGCGGCGCAGGTCGAAGTCGTAACCGGTGGCGCGCAGGTTCGGCCCGGTGATGCCCCAGGCGATGGCCTCGGCACTGCTGCACTCGCCGATGCCGACGCTGCGCTGGCGCAGAATCGCATTGTCCAGGGCCATCTTTTCGTATTCGTCGAGGCGGGCGGGCATGGCATCGAGGAACTCCCGCAGCATGCGGTCCCAGCCCCGGGGCAGGTCCGCGGCGACGCCGCCGATGCGGAACCAGGCCGGATGCATGCGGCCGCCGGTGATGGCCTCGACGATACCGAAGAGCCGCTCGCGGTCGGCAAACATGTAGAACACCGGCGACATCTGCCCCACGTCCTGCAAGAAGGTGCCGTAGAACACGAGGTGGCTGGAGATGCGGAACAGCTCCGAGAGCATGATGCGGATCACCCGCGCCCGCGGCGGCACGGTGATACCGGCGAGCTTTTCCACCGCGAGCACGTAGGCCAGGTTGTTCATGACCCCGGAGACGTAGTCTCCAGGTTGTTCATGACCCCGGAGACGTAGTCGATGCGGTCCGTGTAGGGGATGTAGGTGTGCCAGCCCTGGCGCTCGCCCATCTTCTCGGCGCCGCGGTGGTGGTAACCGATGTCGGGGACGGCGTCGACGATAACCTCGCCGTCGAGCTGCAGGGCGATGCGGAACACGCCGTGCACCGACGGGTGGTTCGGGCCCAGGTTGAGGAACAGGAATTCCGAACCGTCCCCGGCTTCGGCCATGCCCCAGTCTTCCGGGCGGAAGGTGAGCGCCTCCTGCTCGATGGCCTGCTTCTCGTCGTCGAGGCTGAAGGGCTCCATCTCCGTGGCCCGGGCCGGGTGGTCCTTGCGCAGCGCGTGGCCTTCCCAGGTCGGCGGCAGGATCAGCCGGCGCAGGTGCGGGTGGCCCGTGAAGACAATGCCGAACATGTCCCAGGCCTCGCGCTCATACCAGTTGGCGTTGGGCCAGACGGGTACGGCCGTGGGCAGCGTCGGATCCGCCTCGGTCACCGCCGCCTTGATGCGCAGCTCGCGACAGCCCTCGGGGTTGAACAGGTGATAGACCACGGTGAAATCGCGGGCGGCCGCGGGGCGGTGCCGGCGCTGGCGCTCGTCGACGCCGAACAGGTCGAGGAGCATGGGGAAGGCGCGGTGCAGGTGGCGCAGTACCTCGAGGAGCTGCGCGCGGGGCACCCAGAGCGTCGGCGTGCCGTCGGCGGTCACCTGCTCGTCGACGGCCAGATCGTCAAAGCGCGCCAGCAGCGCCCCGGCGGCACTGTCGCGAATTGCCGGGGCGTCACCGGTCACGGTCGACCCCGCCTGCCCGCGCCGCCGGCGTGCGGCCTGCCATCGCCGGCGCCCCGCGCGTCCTCTCAGCCGTCACCCCGGCCATCGACACGTCCAGCAGCACCGCTAAACCTCGTCCGGACCGCGCAGATCGGTCACCCGGCTGCGCTCCGCCTGCAGACGATCGCGCTGCACCGGCAGGTCTTCGCGCTCCCCCGGGCGCAGCACGCCGCTCTCGCCAACGGTCCAGCCCAGCGGTCGGCGCTCCTGCGCAATGGCGTCCTGGAGCATGGTCAGGCCCTGCAGCAGAGCCTCCGGACGTGGCGGGCAGCCGGGGACGTACACGTCTACCGGGATGAACTTGTCCACGCCCTGCACCACGCTGTAGATGTCGTACATGCCCCCGGAGTTGGCGCAGGAGCCCATGGAGATAATCCAGCGCGGCTCCAGCAGCTGGTCGTAGAGATGCTTGACCACCGGCGCCATCTTGCGGAACACGGTGCCGGAGATGACCATGAGATCGGCCTGCCGCGGCGTGGCACGGATCACCTCGGAGCCGAAGCGGGCGATGTCGTGGCGACTGGTGAAAGAAGTGGCCATCTCCACATAACAGCAGGACAGGCCGAAGTTGAAGGGCCAGAGCGAGTGGGCCCGGCCCCAGGCGATGAGGTCCTCGAGGCGGGCAAAGAACACGTTGCGCTGGATCTGCTCGGCCATGGCCTCCGTGCGGCCACCGCCGGGCGCGGCGCTGCCGCCGCTGGCGATAACGTCGCCGGGCCTCGTCACATGCCATTCCATCAGTCGATCTGCCCCCGTTCCCAGGTCCTGGCCGGCGCTCGGCGGCGGTTACCCCAGTCGAGCACGCCGCAGCGCAGGGCGTAGATGAGGGCGGCGGCGAGGATGACGATAAACACGGCGGCACTGGCAAAACCCGCCCAGCCGAGTTCGTGAAAGGCCACGGCCCAGGCGACCAGGAACACGACCTCGAGATCGAAGACCACGAACAGAATCGCCACCAGGTAAAAATCCACGGACAGCTGCACCTGTGAGCTGCCCACGGGCATCACGCCGGACTCGAAGGGCACGTTGGTGGCGGCGTTGGCGCGGTGCCGGCCGAGGAGCCGGGCAAGGCCGAGCATGGTGGCCACCAGCACGGCAACCGCGCCACAGTAGACGAGGAACGGCCAGAACGCCGGCTCGGCCAGTGCGGGCCCCGACCCCGCCGCAACCTGCGCTGCGCTCATTGGCAAACCCCGGCGTCATCGGCAGATGCACCGGCACCGGATTTCTCTACGATAGCGGCAGCGGCCGGGCCGGCCTGGGTAACAGACAGCAGTACTTCACCCCCGCCAACGCCGGCGGGCTTAAAAATCCTGGGCACGGTAGTTGTCCTTATCGCCTAGGCTGCACGGCGGCGGCCGGCACACTCCCCGGCATTCCCTCGCCTTCCACCGGTGCCTCCCTGCACCGACGGCACAGACTCTAGTGCGGTGGCAGGGCAAACGCAAGGACCGGGCCAGGAGTGAGCCAGGAGAGAGCCAGCGCCGGCGAGCGACGCCAGCGGGGATCGCCCCGACGGCACCAGCCCCCTACAGCAACCAGGCCTGAAGCTGCGGCACCACCAGCACGAGCGTGATCAGGCCGAGCATCCAGGTGTGCAGGCGATTGACGGCGTCCTGCCTGCCGGTAAGCCTAGCCGGCGTCCGGGTCACGCCTGTCGTCGCTGCGGCGCCCGAGACGCCCGGCCTGCATACGCTGGAGCCGCGGATCGTTATCGCCATCGTAGGCGAGTTCACCCTCGCC
Source organism: uncultured Alteromonadaceae bacterium (assembly GCA_964346365.1). Classification (GTDB taxonomy): domain Bacteria; phylum Pseudomonadota; class Gammaproteobacteria; order Pseudomonadales; family Halieaceae; genus Pseudohaliea. Next base: position 1,380 of record CAYFVG010000078.1, on the reverse strand, counting down.
CTGCGCCGGGTAGAGATGGACCCCGGACAGGGTCACGTAGGCCGGCTGCGACCGGGAGGGGAACAGGAAGCTGCGCAGCCAGACCGCGCCGATGCCGGCCAGCAGAGCGGCGGCCAGACTGAAGCCGGCGAGCAGCCAGTGGTTCGGCCCGAGCCGCGTGCTCATGGGCGACGGTGCGCCGATGACCGTCACTTCGGGGTACTTGTCCACCCGCCGCACGTCCAGCTGGACGAGCCGCGCGTTGGCTTCGCGCTTGATTTCCTCGAGGCGCTCGATGTCGCCCTGCAGGGCGGCGTGGGTGGCATAGGTCTCATTGAACTCGGCGACCGCCGCGCGGTGTTCGCCGATGCGCGTTTCCAGTTCGCGGACCGCGGCGCGGGCCGCGTCGTAGGCGCGCCGGGCGTTCGCCAGCTCTAACTGGCGGCCCCGGTCCATGAGCTCGGTGATCTCCGCCTGCACTTCTTCCAGGCGCCGCGGTAGCTGCCGCAGCGTGGCGTCGCGCTCGATGTACTCGGGGGTGAAGCGCTTGCGCAGCACGACCAGCTCCGTGCGCAGCTCGTCGCGCTCTTCCTCGAGGGCCTGCAGTTCGCCGCGCTGCGCGTCCGGCAGCACCAGCCGCTCTTCCGCAATGGCCTGACGGACCGTCTCCAGGTAGGCCTTGCTGCGCACTTCCTCGGCCTCCGCCTCCCGCAGGGCCTCGTTGAGGCCGTCGAGCCGCGACATCACGGCATTCTGCTCGCGCTCGACGGAGACGATGGCATTCTCGGCGCGGAAGGCCGCCAGCGCGCTCCGGGCTTCGGTGATGCGCAGGTCCAGGGCAGCGAGCTCCTCCTCGGCCCGGGACATGCTGCTGGCCTTGCTGTCGCCGAGCTCCCGGGCGCGGATCGCGCTGTACACCGTAATCCAGGCGTCCACGACCTCCGGCAAAAGTCCCGGCTCCGAGCCGGTGGCCGCGAGCTCCACCAGGTTGGTCTCGGGCACGGCCTCGACGCTGAGCATCTCGCGCAGTGCCGCCGTGCTGATGGCGAGATCGCGGGCTTCCAGCTCGTCCGCGGTCGCCGCCAGGATGGCGTCCCCAAGCAGAACCCGGCGCTGGATCGCCACATTCTGCGCGTCCTCCTCCGCCGCCGGCGCGTCGATCGCCCGCGGCGCACTCATAAGCACGCTGGCGCTGCTGCGATAGATCGATGGCTGGAACAGGGTGTAACCGAGCCCCGCCACCAGCACGACCAGGAACACCAGTAGGAAGAGCCGGAACCGCCCCCGGTCTCCCCCGTCCAGACCGCCGGCGGAAGAGCTGCCCGACCCTGCCATGCGCTCGATCCGCGCGCGCGTCTCTGCCATCGGTTGCCCAACCCAGCAATGGGACGTGGCGAGAGC
>CAYFVG010000077.1:0-11630 GCA_964346365.1 uncultured Alteromonadaceae bacterium | reverse complement strand
GGATTCGAACCTGAGACCTCTGCCTTCGGAGGGCAGAGCTCTATCCAGCTGAGCTACGGGCGGCCGGGATCGTCGTACGGCAGAGTTTAACGGAATCCCGGTCTATTGAATAGCGCCGTGACGCCGGGCTGCGGCCCGGGCCGCGCGGGTTGCCGGTGGGCGGGCAGGTCTTTGGTGACGCGGCGGTTCATGGCATGCTCGAAGCCGGCAGTAACAACAACGCTGGCGGGCGGTGACCGCCGCCGGAGAGTGGCCATGGCAAAGCACCTGGTGATCTGTGCCGACGGCACCTGGAACCGGCCGGAGGAAAACGACGGTGATGTGCCCACCAATATCCTCCGCCTCGCCCGCGCCGTGCGGCCGCTCAGGGCGGACGGCAGCGCGCAGCACGTGTTCTACGACTGGGGCGTGGGCTCCTACTACGATCGGGTGCGCGGCGGCATCGCGGGCCTCGGCATCCACAAGAACATCATGGATGCCTATCGCTACCTCGTGCAGAACTATACGCCGGACTGTCGCATTTATCTGTTTGGCTACAGCCGCGGTGCCTATACGGTGCGGGCCCTCTGCGGCTTGATCAACAATTGCGGCATCCTCAAGCGGCCGGAGGCCAGCCTCATCGCCGCGGCGTTTCGGCACTACAAGCGCACCGGGGCGGCCTACAAGCCCTCGGGCGAGGCGTCCCGGGTGTTTCGCCAGCGCCACAGCCACCGCCGGTCCCGACGGGTGCACTTCGTCGGCGCCTTCGACACCGTCGGCGCCCTGGGCATTCCCTTCTCGGTGCTCGGCCTGTTTGACAAGAACGACGAGTTCTACGACACCAAGCTCGGCGGCAACGTCGCCATCGCGCGCCACGCGCTGGCCATCGACGAGCGCCGGGAGGATTTCGAGCCGACGCTCTGGGAGCCCCGTAAGGGTCTCGACCTGGACCAGGCCTGGTTCGCGGGCTCCCACGGCGACGTAGGGGGCGGCCTCAAGGGCGCGAAGGCGGGCGAGGCGGTCGCCGCCGATGAGCCCCTCGGCTGGATGCTCGGCGAGGCGGCGGCCGCGGGCCTCGAGCTTGAGCCGCATCTGCGCAGGAGCCTGTGGCGTAGCCCCACGGCGCGCATCCACGACTCGCGCCGCCATATCTACCGGCTGCGCAAGGCGGAGCCGCGACCCCTGGTCCGGCCCGGCCGGCCGACCCGGCTCCATGCCTCCGTGCAGGCCCGCTGGGACGCGGACCCGGACTACCGACCGCCGAACCTGCGGCCCCTGCTGGACCCCGCCGATTCTCAGGCGGGCGGATAGCTCTGATCAGAGACCCCCGCACCCTCCTCCCGACGGCATCGCGGTGGTGCAGGCGGAGGGGTAGGCGCTGGAACTGGCAGCGCTGCGCCGGCGACCGGATCAGAGTTCAACGCGGCTGTTTCATGCCCCAGATCAAACAAAGCGCAATGGCGTGTCAGGCATTGTTGACACTACGGCCGGCAAGCACCATCTTCCCTGCATACTTCGCATAGGTCGGGTGTCCCTGTCGGCGAGCACCCATTTGTTTTTTGGCTTGTCCTGGGGGAACCACCGTCATGCGCACGATTACTGCTGTCGCCAGGCTCGGCCTGTCAATCCTGGCCATCGAGGTGGTCGCCGGGGCGGTCGCTGTGAATGCGGCAGAATCGCTCGACCTGGAATCGCTCGCCCTGGAGGAAGTCCTGGTTACCGCGCGAAAGGTCGAGGAGAAGAGCCAGAGTGTGCCGATCTCGCTCCGCGTGTTGACCGCCGGTGAACTGGCCCGGCAGGGTTTCGACACGCTCAGCGACAGCGGGATGCTGCTGCCCGGCGTGACCTATGATGTCGGCGGTTTCGTGCAGGACACGCGCCCGGCCATGCGCGGGATGCAGAACGAGCGCGGTCGTCCCAGCGTGGCGGTGCTGATTGACTATATCGATGCCTCAACCGAAAACCTGAGCATTCCCGGCGGGTCATCGGCCCTGTACACGCGGCTCCTCGATGTGGAGCGCATGGAGGTGGTTAAAGGGCCGCAGACTCTGCTCTATGGGCGCAATGCCTTTGGCGGCGCAATCAATGTCGTTACCCGCCGGCCCAGCTTCGCCTGGGAGGCCCGCGCCGGTGCCGAGGTAAGCAACGGGGGGCGCCGGACGCTCGATGCCGGTTTGTCCGGGCCGCTTATCGATGACGTGCTGGCCTTCCGGGCGTCCGTCGCGGGCCATGAGCTGGACGGCTTCTACGAGAACCCGAACACCGGGGCCGATGTGGGCAGCGAGGACTCCCTCGCCGGCTCCCTGGCGCTGCTGTGGACGCCTTCCGATCGTCTTCGCGTCTACACGCGCTACCAGCAGAGCGACGAGGAGTACAGCCAGCCGGCGTCGGCGCTTCTCACCTGGAGCGAGCGCCTGCCGGTCCCCGGGGGTACCTTCAGCGCAGGCCCGCCGGGCTCGCCGCGGCTGCCCTGCCCCGACGACCTGGGCAGTGCGCCGGCGCCCGTTTTCCAGGCCTGCACCCGGGGTGTGGTGACCGGCGAGCTCGATGCGAGCGAGGAAGACATCGACTTCAGCCTCGACCCGGCCACCGGCGCGCCTTTCCCCGGCATGGCGCAGACCCAGCGCTTCGGCTCGTTCCAGGCGGATTACGAAGTCTGGAACGGTACGCTGACCTATCTCGCCGGCTTCATGGACAATGAAAGCGAGGATCGCTCCGATACGGACTACACGGACTATGCGGCGACGGATCCCTTCTCCTTTTCCATCTCGACCATCAACCTCCTGGACTACGATTTCGAGCACCAGTCCCACGAACTGCGCCACGTGGGCGAGCACGGCAGGATGAGCTGGATCGTCGGTGGCGCCCTGTTCTACGAAGATGCGAAGCTCGAGAACGCGACGATGTTCTGGATGCGCAACCCCGACTCGCTCCTCGGCGGCCCTCCCTTCAACCTGTCTACGCAACCTGATCCCGGGGCGAAGGCCACGAACCCGCAATCCCGGGAGACGGAGCACCAGTCCCTGTTCCTGTCCCTGGGCTACCAGCTGAACGATCGCTGGCGGGTGACTGCAGAAGGCCGCTATTCCTGGGACACAATCGATTACCGCGTGCCCACCTGGTCCCGCCAGCAGGTGAGCCTGCAGCAGCAGGTGCCCCTGCCCTTCTGTCCGCCGGCGAGCGACGACCGCGATGTACCCCAGTCCCAGAAGTACCCGAACGTGGCCTATGACTGCTCCGACGAGGACCGGGTAGAGACCGATATCTTCACGCCCCGGGTGCTGGTCGAGTACCAGCCATCGACGACCGAACTGTACTACGCCTCGATTACCACCGGCTTCAAGCCCGGGGGCTTTGCCGCCAACGAAGCGGTGATTCTCGAGGGGCAGGGTTATGAACAGGAGGAGGTCACGACCTACGAAGTGGGCGCGAAGACCGAGTGGCTGAACAACCGGCTGCGCGTCAACGGTGCCCTGTACTTCAATGACTACCGCGACCAGCAGATCGGTGTGCAGCAGGTGCCCCCCGGGAGCTTGTCGCCGATACCGGGGATCACCAACGCCGCGCGCGTGGAGGTCTGGGGTGCGGAGTTCGATGCGACCTGGCTGGTGGGCAGTAATCTGCAGCTGGCTGCGGCCTACGCCTACACCGATGCTGTCTTCGAGCGCTTCGTGCAGACCGAGGAGGGCTCCACGGCGCTGAACAAGACCGAGGCCGGGAACATCGACGCCGACTTCTCGGGTAACTATGTCGGTAAGAGCCCGAAGCACGCGGCGAGCGCTGCAGCCGATTACTTCGGGCAGCTGGCGGGGGGGTACGAATGGTTCGCCGGCGCCACCGCCCTGTACCGTTCAAAGCGCTACATGGACGAGTCTAATCTCAATTACCTGCCCGAGTTCTATCGGGTCAACCTGCGCCTGGGGATCGAGAACGAGCGCTATCGCCTTATGGCCTACGTGGACAATGCCCTCGACGGCGACGAGATCACCAACGGACAGCGCGTGGTGGACCTGGGCAATCCGGACGGTTTCGCGCCCGGGCGCGGCTATCTGTTGCATATGCCGCAGCCGCGCGTCTATGGGCTGCGCCTGCAGGCAACTTTCTGAGGCTCTCTGTGGCTCTCTCCGCGGCCTGTTGCCCGGGGCGTGCTCAAGTGCCTCAGGGCGCGGGGACGCGGAACAGCGAGTAGACAAAGCGCCGGGTGACGGGCTGCGGAGCATCGAGATCCGACCAGTTTGCCGCGGCCTCCGCGTCGAGGCGCGCCATGACGCGACCGAGGAGCGGATCCGGCAGGACCCAGCTCTCCGCGTCATCCCGCGAGCGGATGCCGTCGAGCACCTGCGCCACGCTCAGGGTCGTTTCCCACTCCACCGCCGTGCGTTCCTCGCCGTCGTCGACGGGCTCGCCGCCGAGCGCGACCAGGGTCTGAACAAGGCCGCGGGCGCCCGTCGGAAAGTCAACGCTCTCGGCGAGGTCCACCACCGCCTGGCGGAAGGCGTTGCGCAGCTGGCCGGCGAAGGAGGCCGGGTCTACCCAGTCCCGGCCGAGGATGATCGTGCCCCCCGGTCGGACGAGGCGCAACAGCTGGGCCAGCACGGCCCGGGCATCGACCAGGTGGAGCACGTGAACGCAGACTGCGCCGTCGAAGGCCCCGGCCGCAAAGGGCAGCCGGGTGATATCCCCGCGCACCAGCCGCAGGCCCTCGCGAGCCTGCCCCGCAAGAGCGGCGAGCATGTCTGAAGACAGGTCGACACCGGTAACCCGGCAGCCGGCGCCGAGCAGCGGCAGCGCGATGCGCCCGGTACCGACGCCGGGCTCGAGGACCCGCGCCCCGGGACCGAGTTCCCGGGCGAGCGCTTCGCCGATGGCCGGCGTGACCGCTGCCGGGTGTCCACGCAGCGTGTCGTAACTGCCGGCGACACGCCGGTCGAAGCGGTAGTCCAGTTCACCACTCGCCATGGTTCAATTCCCGCGGTTGCCTTTCCTGTTGCAGGGCCAGCCCTGTTGCAAGGCCGGTCCTGTTAAAAAAGCGGTACGAATGAGAGGTCGCCTCGGCAGCTGCCGCCCCCGCGGGAGCCGCGCCGCGTGCTGCGTGGCGGCGCGCTCAGGCAGTGGCGGTCGCGACGTCAAGGGTCGACGCGGATGCCGCCGGCACCGGGTCGGTGGGCTCTGCGCCGGCCGAGCGCTGGAACACATCCACATCGACGTGCGTCAGCAGCCAGGCGGCGGTGAGCAGCAGGCTGGCCTCGGCGGAGAAGATCAGCCAGTAGGCACTCTCCGGGCTCATTACGCCGGTGCCGATGAGGGCCGTGTGCAGGGCCCCGGCCGCGATGGCGGAACCGCCCATGCCAAAGGCCTGGGCAATGCCCCAGAGACCCATGTACAACCCCGTGGCCCCCTCGATGGTCATGTCCATCATCAGGGCCAGGGCGCCGACGTTGAATACCCCCGCACAGATCCCCATCACGAACAGGGTCGGTACCAGCAACAGCTCGAGGCGGAGGAGGGCGATGACGCCGAGGAGGAAGAAGCCGCCGGCGGCGGCCGCGCAGCCGATGAGCGTGACCGTTTTCTTCTCCACCTTGAGGACCGTACTGAGCAGGCCCATGATCAGCATGCCGAGGAGAATGCCCGCACCCCAGATGGGCTGGAAGCGCGTGGTCTGCTTGACATCCATGGCGAAGACTTCGGCGCCGAGAACCTCGATAAGACTCTCCTGCAGGAACAGCGCGAACACGGCGCAGGCGACGAAGAGGAAGAAGGCGCGTGTCTGCCGGTTGGCTGATACCAGGCGGAACGCCGAGGCGAGGGGGTTGCCCGCCGGCGCCAGCGCGCGTGCCCGTGCGGCGGCGGCACGCAGCTCCGTCCCGCTGAGACGCCGCTCGACACCGATGACACCCAGGAGCACGGCGCCAATCACGATAGGCGGTGTGAGGTTATACAGGGTCTGCATGGCTTCCGGACTGAAGCTCGGGCGCACGGCGTTCATAACGACCGCCGCGCCGATGGTGCTCAGGATCATCACGATCCAGACGACGGCAATGACGCCACCCCGCGTCTCCTTGCTGGTGGACTCGGCGATCAACGAGTGGTAGCTGTCCGCGATCACGGCCATGCACACACCAAAAGCGACAAACAGCGCAATGGCCGCAACCGTCGCTCCGGGCAGGCCGTCGCCCATGGCGAAGGCGACCCGGGGCAGTAGCACGAAGAGCAGGCTGGCGACGACACTTGCCCCGACCAGGTACGGTGTGCGCCGGTAGCCGAGGATCGGGTGCGTATCGGCGAGGCGGCCGAAGATGACCTGGAACGGCGCCAGCAGATAGTGAATCGAGAGCAGCGTCGTCACGATGACCGCGGCCACGCCCAGTTCAACGATAACGACCCGGTTGAAGTCGATAGTCAGCAGCGCAAACATCCACCCCACGGCGACCTTGGGCAGCGCTATGCGCAGCGTCCACAGGAATTTTCGGACAAGTTGCCAGGCAAGGTGCCACATGGGCGATGGCTTCCACGAAAATCTAGTCGTAGAGAGTAGGTATTTCCGCCGGATCAGTCAACTGGAGTTGACACGGCTAATGTCAATTGCGCAGGTTGCGTCCACGTCCTGTGTCGCCTGGCGGTCATGCTTCTTTCCCGGAGTTCCCGGAACCCGGCCCGGGCGGCGCCCGGTCCCCGACGTGATCGTGCCAGAACGCGTCCATGGCCGCCTGCGTGGCCGCGGGCTGCTCCCAGTGCAGCATCTCCCGGGCGGCTTCGATGCGCTCTGCGCGCCAGTTCGGGCAGGCCTCCAGCAGAGCCGGCAGTCGCTTGAAGGGGCGGTCAGGGTTGTCGCTGTAGAGGACCAGCACCGGCCCGGTCACCTGCTTGTAGAGGACGTCGACGGCCCCGGGGGTGAACAGCTGCATGGCCAGGAAGTAGAAGGGCGCATGGCGCGCGCCGGGCTGTTGCGTGGTGCGGTGGGCGTAGTCGACCAGGTCGTCCGGTGCCCTGCCGGTGAAGCCCTTGTTGGAGTAGTAGCGTACGCTGGGCTTTATCGTGAGCGCCCGGTAGAGGCCGGCGCCGACCCACGGCAGCTGGAAGAAGCGCAGCAGGCGCCGCTGCGCGACGGGTCCGGGCGGGTCCCGGTCGCGCAGGCCCGTTGGACTCAACAGGACCAGGCTGCGGACCCGCGCTGTGTCCAGGGTGGCCCGGGCGGCGAATTCGGCGGTCGTCGACAGCGCGACCAAATCCGTGGGCGCAGCGATGACTTCATCGATAAAGCGGCGGATGGCGTCGGCGAAGAGCCGGGCGTCGTAGCGCCGGTCCCGGCGCTCGGAGTGGCCGAAGCCCGGCAGCTCGAGAGCGTAGACCGGTCGTCGGCCGCGGTAGTGCTCGAACAGGGGCTTCATCTCGTAGGCGCTCGGCGCCGCGTTGATGCTGTGCAGGAGCAGGAGCGGGGTGCCGTCGCTGCTGCTGTCAGCGTAATAGGCGAGGCGACCGCAGCAGGCGCTCTGCCAGTCGCTCAGCGCCGCATCGAAGGCGTGGGGTAGCGTTATCGACATCGGGACAATACCTGGACAGTCCGAGCGTGTGCCGCGCAGCATAGCAGAGTCAACCTGCCGTGGCGGCCGGCGGGTTGCCGCCAGCGATGACCTGTGTCAGTTTTTCCTGAACCCTTGATCTGTCAGCTTGAGTTTCCGCAACGCTGCCGTTACAAGATGGGGCTCGTGAGCGGGTGGCCGGGCGCGCTGTGCCGATCTTCGCCACCGCCGCGGGTGACCGCCCGCGGCAGCCAAGCGATATCCGGTACTATCCAGCAAAAGCCAGTGATTTAAGGACAACAGCACCTATGGCACTCGCCTACCCCTTCTCGGCCATCGTCGGCCAGGACGAGATGAAACGCGCCATCCTCATTGCCTCGGTGGATCAGGACGTCGGTGGCGTCCTCGTCTTCGGCGACCGGGGGACCGGCAAGTCCACGGCGATCCGCGCCCTGGCCGCGCTCATGCCGAAAATGATGGTGGTGTCCGGCTGCCCCTACAACTGCGACCCGGAAGGTCCCCGACCCGGGCTCTGTGCCCAGTGCCGTCCCGGGGAGCAGCACGGCGCGGAGACGGTGCGCAAAGAGCCCATGCCGGTGGTCGACCTGCCCCTGGGCGCCACCGAGGACCGGGTGATCGGCGCCCTGGACCTCGAGCGTGCCCTGCGCGACGGTGAAAAAGCCTTCGAGCCGGGTCTGCTCGCCCGCGCCCACCGGGGCTTTCTCTACATCGACGAGGTCAACCTCCTCGAGGACCACATCGTCGACGCCCTGCTGGACGTCGCCGCTTCCGGGGAGAACGTGGTGGAGCGCGAGGGCCTGTCCATCCGCCACCCGGCGCGCTTCGTCCTCGTCGGCAGCGGCAATCCGGAGGAGGGCGAGCTGCGGCCGCAGCTGCTGGACCGCTTCGGCCTGTCCGTGGAGGTGGCCACGCCGCAGGAAGTCAAGGCGCGGGTGGAGATCGTGCGCCTGCGCGACGAGTTCGAGCGCGACCGCGCGGCCTTCATCAAGCGCTTTCAGCGCAAGGAGGGCAAGGTGCGGCGCCAGATCCAGGATGCCCGCGCCCACCTCGCGAGCGTGGAGCTGCCCGACGCCATCGTCGAAATCGCCGCCAGACTGTGCATGGCCCTCGGCACGGACGGCCTGCGCGGGGAGCTCACGTTGATCCGTGCCGCCCGCGCCCTCGCCGCGCTCGAGGGTGCCGGGGAAGTCACGCCGCAGCACCTGCGCACGGTCGCACCCTCCGTGCTCCGGCACCGCCTGCGCCGGGATCCCCTCGACGAGGCCGGCTCCGGCGCGCGCGTCGGCCGCGCCATCGAGGAGGTGTTCGACGCGTGAACGGCGGGGCCGCCAGCGCACCGACCGCGGACCCGGCCCTCGGCGCTCTCTGGCGGGACAGCGTGCGCGCCGCGGCGCTGCTGGCCGTGGACCCGGCGGGGCTCGGCGGGGCCGCCCTGCGGGCGTTCCCGGGGCCCGTGCGCGAGGCCTGGCTGGAGGAGTGGCGGGCTCTCATCGGCGACGTCCCGGTGCGCCGGGTGCCCCTGCACACCACCGAGTCCCGGCTTCTGGGCGGCCTCGATCTCGCGGCCACGCTGCGCGCGGGCCTGCCGGTGACGGAGCGGGGCCTGCTCGCCGATTGCGACGGCGGCTTTGCCATCCTCGCCATGGCCGAGCGCGCCAGCCGCTCCACGGTGGCCCACCTCGCCACGGCCCTCGATCGGGGCGAGCTGACCCTGGCCCGGGAGGGCATTCACGGCGACGTGGCGGCTCGCATCGCCCTGGTCGCCCTCGACGAGGGGCAGGACGACAGCGAGGCGCTGTCACCGGTGCTGCGCGACCGGCTCGCCTTCCACCTGGACCTGATGCCGCTGTCCATCCGCGACCTCGACGAGCCGCCCTTCGATGCTGCCGATGTCGACGAGGCCCGGGCGCTGATCGGGTCCGTCGCCGTGCCCGAGGAGGCGGTCAAGGCCCTGGTGGCCACGGCGATGGCCCTGGGCGTGAGCGGTGTCCGCGCCTGTCAGTTCGCCGTGGCGGCGGCGCGGGCCGGCGCGGCCCTCGCCGGCCGTGGCGAGGTCGAGGAGCGCGACCTCGACCTCGCCGCCCGGCTGGTGCTGTCGCCCCGGGCGACGCAGGTCCCCGCGCCCCCGGAAGAGCCGGAGGAGCCGGAAGAGCCCGGAGAGCAGGAGGAGCCCGAAGAGCCGGAGGAGACACCGCCGGAAGAGCCCGAAAGCGATGGCGAACAGGGCGGCGAGGATGACGAGCCCCCGGAGCCGCCGGACCTGGACCAGCCCCTTGAGGACCGGGTCCTGGAGTCCGCGGCGGCAGCCATCCCGGAGGCGCTGCTCGCCAGCCTCGAGGCCAGCGCGGTAGGGCGCAGCCGCGGCGGCGGCGCGGGCGGCCGCTCGGGCGTGCAGCAGCGCTCCAAACTCCGCGGCCGGCCCATGGGCACCTTCCCCGGCGACCCGCGGCACGGCGCCCGTCTGAGCCTTATCGACACCCTGCGCACCGCGGCTCCCTGGCAGCCCCTGCGCCGGGCGAGCCAGGCTGCCGACGGCGGCGGGGGCCCCGGCGTGATCGTGCACAAGGATGACTTCCGGGTGACCCGCTTTCGGGAGCGCACCGAGAGCACGATTATCTTTGCCGTGGACGCCTCCGGCTCGGCGGCCCTGAATCGGCTGGCGGAAGCCAAGGGCGCGGTGGAGCTGCTGCTCAACGACTGCTACGTGCGCCGCGACCAGGTGGCCCTGATCGCTTTCCGCGGCGAGGGGGCGGAAATGCTGCTGCCGCCGACCCGCTCCCTGGTGCGCGCCAAGCGCAATCTGTCGGCGCTGCCCGGCGGGGGCGGTACGCCCCTCGCCGCCGCCATCGATGCGGCCGCTTCCCTTGCCGAGCTCATCCAGCGCCGCGGCGGCACGCCGAGCGCCGTCTTCCTTACCGACGCCCGGGCGAACATTACCCGCGAGGGCAAGGCGGGCCGCCAGCAGGCCTTCGAGGAGGCCCTGGCCGCGGCGACGCAGCTGCGGCTGCTGGACGTGCGCTGCATGGTCATCGACACCTCGCCGCGGCCACACCCGAACGCCGAGGCCCTGGCCCGCGCCCTGGCCGGCCGCTACCTGCCCCTGCCGCACGCGGATGCGCGGTCGCTGCGCGACACCGTCGAAGCCGTGGGCGTCTGATGACCGCCGACATTCGCGAGGACTGGCCGAACCGGACGGCCAGTCGCTACGTGGAGGCGGGCGGCCTGCGCTGGCATGTGCAGTCCCTGGGCGCTGGCGGGCCGGTGTTGCTCCTGCTCCATGGCACCGGCGCCGCCAACCACTCCTGGGCGGCCCTCGCGCCGCTGCTCGCGGCGCGGTTCCGCGTGGTCGCGCCGGATCTGCCGGGCCACGGCTACACCGGCTATCACCCGGATAGCTGCTCTCTGCCGGGGATGGCGGCGGGCGTCGCCGCGCTCCTCGAGGTGCTCGCACTGGCGCCGACGCTGGTGGTGGGTCACTCCGCCGGCGCCGCGGTGGCCGCGCGGCTCGCGCTGGACGGGGGAGCGTCGCCCGCGGCCATCGTCTCTCTGAACGGCGCGCTGCTGCCCCTGCCGGGCATGATGGGCAAGCTGTTCCCGGGCGCGGCGCGGGTCCTCGATCGGGTGCCGGCGCTGCCGCAGCTACTGGCCTTCAGCGCCCGGCGGCGGTCGATGATGGACCGGTTCATCGAGCAGACCGGTTCGGCGAGCGACAACATCGGTATCGATTTCTATCACGGGTTGTCGCGCTCCTCGAGGCATATCCGCGGCGTGCTCGGCATGATGGCCGCCTGGGATCTGGAAGCCCTCGAAGTCGACCTGCCGCGGCTGGCTGTGCCACTGCACCTGGTGGCCTGCCAGAACGACCGGGTGGTTCCACCGGCGCAGGCGCGCAGCCTGCTCGGGCGGGTGCCCGATTCGGTGCTGCACCCGGTGCCGGGGCTCGGCCACCTCGGCCACGAGGAGAACCCCCAGCTGTTCGCCGACCTGATCATGGGGATTGCCCACGAGGCCGGGTTGTCCTGATGTCTCTCGAAAGGTTCCTCGTGGATTTCCGGGACGGCTTCGCCCGGGTTCATCCATCCACTACCCACCATGCGCTCGTAGTAG
>CAYFVG010000076.1:6311-11657 GCA_964346365.1 uncultured Alteromonadaceae bacterium | reverse complement strand
CCGGACTTCTCGGCTCCCGGGGCTCTTCACCGCTCGCAGCGCCGCGGGACCCTCCGCCCGATGTGTGGCGGCGCCCGACGCGGCGGGTGCAGGGCAGCTGTATGCAACCCATGTGCCAGAAGCTCCCGGCAGGCCGGGGGTAACAGCTCGAAGGGCCGGCCCCGGCAGGTAACCGGCGGGATAAACCGCCGAGGATAGGGCGAGGTGAGGCGAAGGAAGGCGAGGTAAAAAACGGCAAGGGATTGCCGCTGCGGCAAGCGACAGCCTGTCGGCACGGACCTTGCAGACCCCTCTTAAAAGAGTGGCGTCGCGCGGTATTGCCGTGGCAAAGCGACGGCGCGGCGCGGCCGCACCGGGTCAGCAGCAGACAGGGAAACAGACAGGACAACAGGCAGGGCAGGCGGCAGACACGCAGTGGCGACAGGGCATGACAGCAGAAAACCGCGCGGGGGGCCGGGCAGCCCGGGTACCCGGCGCACGGCGGTGCTGTTCCGGACACGCCTGCTTTGTCTCGTTCTGCTGTGTGTCGCCGGCGGCGCCGCGCCGGCGCGCGCGGCGGCGGAGCGCCAGGACCTTGACGCAGTCCGGGCGGCGGCGGAGGCGTTTGTCCTCGAGCGCCTCGGCGGCGACGCCGGCGGCACCACCGTGACCACCGGGCGCCTGGACCCGAGGCTGCGCCTGGCGCCCTGTCCCCGGCCGCTGGAGGCCTTCGCGGTTGCCGGCGATCGCCTGCGCGGCAACACCAGCGTCGGCGTGCAGTGCCCGCAGGCCTGGCGGCTGTACGTGCCGGTCAAGGTGGAGACGCTGCGTACGGTGCTGGCCCTGCGCTCGCCGCTGCGCCGCGGTACGCTGATCGCGGCGAAGGCCCTGGACCGCGTCCGCGTGGACACGGCGCGCCTGACGCGGGGCTTCTATACGGATCCGGCCGCCGTGGTCGGCCACCGGCTGAGGCGCTCGGCGGCCGCCGGCACCGTGCTTACGCCCGCCCTGGTGGAGGAGCCGCCGGTAATCCGCCGCGGCCAGCGCGTCTCCCTTCTGTCGAGCGGCACGGGAATTGCTGTCCGTGCGCCGGGGGAGGCGCTCGCCGACGCCCGGATCGGCCAGCGGGTCCGCGTCAAGAATTTGTCGTCGGGCAAGGTCGTCGAGGGCGTGGCACGCGATGCCGGCGCGGTGGAAGTGGATTGAGCGGCGCTCCGCACGCGGCTGAAGCACCACTCAAGTTTGCGGCACTGCGGCCGCTGCCATAAGATAGGAAGCGATAGGCGAGGGTAAACCATGGCAGACAGCATCAATGGCGTGGGCAACGGCGCGGGGCGGGCGACGACCGCCCCGGGCGCTCGCCCGGCGTCCGACGGCACGGCCTCCCGCGCCGGAACGCCCGGTGCACCGTCGTCCGCATCGGCTACCGACGCCGACTCCGTGGCACTCACCGACAGCGCCCGCCAGCTGCAGAGTCTGCTGCGCGCCGGCGACGCGGCAGAGGCGGTGGACAGCGGTCGGGTCGAGGCCGCCCGGCAGGCAATCGCCGACGGCAGCTACGCCGTGGACAGCCGGCAGGTGGCCGACCGCCTGCTGCAGTTCGACAACGCCTAGTGCAGCCGCCGAACGCTGCCCGTACCCCCGTGCTGCAGAGCCCGCGACAGTTTGCGAGTGCCCTCGGTGACGTCGTCGCGGCGCAGTGGCGCTGCGCCGACGCGCTGCTGCGCACGCTCAACGCAGAGCGGGAAGCCCTCAGCAACGGCGACCTCGCCGCTATCGAAGACGCCGCCGCCGCCAAGACCACCGCGCTGGCCGAGCTCGAGGAGTTGCAGGCCCGGGAGGTCGGGCTGGTCGCCGACCTGCCCTTCGGTGACAGCGGCACACCGCTGGAACAGGTCCTGCAACAGGCGCTGCAGTGGTGCGACGAAGACGGGGTGCTGCGCGCACGCCGCGAGGAAGTCGTCCAGCTCATGCTTGACTGCGACAGCCGCAACCGGCGCAACGGGCTGCTCGTGCAGCAGCGCCTGAACTACGTGCGGCGAGCCATCGATGTGCTGCACCGGGCCCACGCCGAAAGCCTCACTTACGGGCCCGATGGCAGCACCGGCAGCGCGCGGTCATCGCGCCTCCTGGCCGAGGGCTGAGGCGACGGCCGGTCCCGGGGCGACAGAGGCTGCTGGCGGCGTGAGTGACGAGCGCATTTCCGACCCGGCGCTGATTGCCGGGCTCCTCGCCGGCGTCCAGCGCCAACAGCTGCCTGTGCAACTGCTGGCGCCGGCAGCGGGCGCCCCGGAACCCTCCCTCCTGCTGGTTGCCGACGCCGGCGGCCGCGAGCTTCTGTTCGACGCGCCCCGCGGCCTCGACAGCGGCGCCTACCAGCCCGGCGAGGTCCTCACCGTGCTTACCTCGCACCACGGCGCCGAGCTGCGCTTCGATACAACCATCCTGGCGTGGGAGCACTACGCGCAGTATCCCGCGCTGCGCACCCGCTGGCCCCGCAGCATCCTGTCCCGGCAGCGCCGCAAGGCCTTCCGCGTGCGTATCGGGGACGATCGCAGCAGCCGCCTCGAACTCTACGACGAGAGCGGGGATCGCCTCCGCGGGCGGCTCGCGGATCTCTCCGTCGGCGGCTTCGGTGCGCTGATCGATCTGGACACACCGCTCCAGGTCGGCGAGGAGCTCGACAGCGTTCTGGAGGTTGACGATCTTTCCCTCTCCGCGACGATTATCATCAGTGACCTGCGCATCCCGGCGAAGGGCCGGTTTCTGCGTGTCGGTGCGGCTTTCCAGGGCCTGAAACCCCAGCAGCAGGCACAGGTCGAGCGCCTCGTGCGGGCGCTCGAGAGGCGCGCCATCCGGGGTGACGACAGCCACCATTGATCGGCGCCGCCATGTTGGAGAGCGACGATCCGGAGCTCATGGCAAAGGCACGGGGTAACGCGCTGACCCATGACGAAAACCGGCACGGTAGCGGCTACCCGCGGGGCTCACTGGTCCGCGCTCAGAAAAGCTCGATATCCGTCGCGATGCTGCCGCTGCCGCTGTGGATGGCGCCGGCCGCCTGCAGCTGCTCGTAGATTTCCGTGCGATTGCGGCCGTGTTCCTTGGCGTAGTAGAGCGCTTCGTCGGCGCGGCCCAGGAGGGTCGTGGCGGAACAGTCTCCGAGCGCTTCGGTGGCGCCGGCACTGACGGTCACCTGCTCACCCTGAGGGAAGGGGTAAGCCGCCACGGCGCAGCGGAAGCGCTCGAGCGCGCCGAGCGCCTCGGCGTCGCTGGTGTTCTCCATAAGCACGATGAACTCTTCGCCGCCGAAGCGGAACAGCAGATCCGTATCGCGGAAGGTCTGCTCCATGATGCGGGCGAACAAAAGCAGTATCTCGTCGCCGTAAAGATGGCCGTACGCGTCATTGAAGCGCTTGAAGTGGTCTATATCCAGGATCGCCAGCCAGAAACGGGACGGCTTGCTGTCCGTACTCCGGCGCAGCGCATCCACCACGCGCCCCGGCGCCTTCGCGTCCTCGATGGCCTCCAGTGCCCGGTTGATACAGTCGTCGAAATAACGCCGGTTGAGCAGGCCGGTCAGGGGGTCGCGCTGAGAGTCGTCCATGAACGCCCGCAGGCTCAGGTAGCTGCGGGTGAACCCGGCGAACACGTCCACCAGGCTTTCGTTCGTCGCGGCCGGAAAGGCAACCAGCACGGTGACGGCCCTGCCGCCGTCCCCCCGGTGGTGGAAGGCAATTTGCGTAAGATCCGGCCCCAGGGCCCGTCGGGCGCCGCCGGCCGAACCCCGGGCCTGCTCCGCCAGCGCCCGCTCGGCGTCGCTCGGCGGCACCTGCTGCCAGCAGGTGTCATAGCGGCGCGCCTGCGGCTCCCAATAGCGCTTGATGCGCGTCAGGGTACCGCGGGAGGAGCTGATGTAGAGCAGCGCGTGCTGGGCGCGCAGCAATTGACAGGCGGCGTCCAGGAAGCGCCGGTCCAGTAGCTTGACATCGCCGGCGGCACACAGCTGTTCAAGATAGCGCAGCGCGTCGGCCGCCTCGCCGCCCGGGGAGGCGTCGGTGGTGGCGAGCGCTGTGCCGGGGGACGCATTCGGCATGGGAACCTGGCTCGGGATATCGACTGTGGTAGGGAGAGAATATATCATCAAAGGCCCGAAGGCATGCGAGGTGCAGGCCGGCCGTTGGCTGCGTTACTTTTTCGGCCTTACTTGCAGCATTCTTCCAGCGTTCAGGTCCGGCTATGCAGTCCGTCGCGCGGGTGGGCCGCACCCTTATGCTTTACCTGGAAGCTGTACACGCAAAGAGCCGGATCACCGACGCCAGCCAGAAGAGAACGTCCCCCGATGCTGTTCAGCAAGCGCAAGACCTCATCCGACGACAGCGGCGCCGACGCCGGGCCGGGCACGGCGGAAAAGCTCGAACGGCTGGCGGCGAGCGAGCGCTTCCATCGCGAACTGAACGACGACGCGCTCGACTGGCTCAAGGCCTTCGCGCTGCATGAATCCGACCTCGATACCTCGACCTTCTATCGTGAGCTGGAAGACCTGCGGACGCTGTTGCGCGCGCCGCGGGACGGCACGCCATCTTCCCGGGAGATGCGCAAGCGGGTGGGGTTCATTCCCGCTTTCATCGGACGCCAGCATGACTATCTGAAGGAGCGGGACGAAGAGCTCCGCGACGTCGTCAGCACCCTGACCCGTGCCCTCGTCGCGATGAACGCGCGCAACGAGGCCTACGATTCGAGCGCACGCGAGCAGATCGACACCATGACGAGCCTCACCCGGCTCGAAGATATCCGTCGCATCAAGACGGGACTCATGAGCGAACTCACCACCCTGCGCAGTACGCTGGAACGCAAGCGGGAGGCCGATGCCAGCGGCCTGGAAACCCTGAAGGGCCAGGTGGAGGTGCTGCGCAGCGAACTCGAGCGGGCGCAGGATGAATCGCGCCGCGACGGCCTCACCGGTATTTACAACCGGCGTGCCTTTGACTGGTTCCTGAAGAGCCTCCTGGACGGTCAGGGCCGGCGCAGGAACAAGTTTGCGGTGATGATGCTCGACCTCGACGACTTCAAGGGCATCAACGACACCTACGGCCATCCCGTCGGCGACCGGGTGCTGATGGCCCTGGTACACACCTGTCAGGACGTGATTCGCAGCGAGGACTTCTTCGCCCGTGTCGGGGGTGACGAGTTCGCCCTGGTGTTCCCCGGCGCGTCCGCGCGGATCGCGGCGCGCAAGGGAAACGAGATCTGCGACACCCTCAAGCAACAGCTGTTCACCACCGAAGAGAGCGACGACGAGCCGGCCGTGAGCCTGACGCTGAGCATCAGTGTCGGCGTGACGGAACGCCAGAAGGACGACGACCT
>CAYFVG010000076.1:3565-6211 GCA_964346365.1 uncultured Alteromonadaceae bacterium | reverse complement strand
GCCTGACGCTGAGCATCAGTGTCGGCGTGACGGAACGCCAGAAGGACGACGACCTTGCGGCGCTCCTGCAGCGCGTCGACGAGGCGCTGTATCAGGCCAAGCGTGATGGCAAGGGTTGTGTCCGGGTTCGATAACGGCGGTTCGCAGCGGGCGCTCGACCCTGTGGCTGCACGCGGGCAGTGACTGAGCGGCCGTTGCCGCGCCCCGGTTCACTCTCTCCGGTCCACTTTGAAAGTGCCGGGACAGCGCTTAGACTCGCGCTAGGGCCTATCCGGCACGCTGGTAACGACCGATGAATAGAGACGTCAGTCACGAGATCAGAGACGGCAACGACTATCGGGTGGCGCTGCAGACCCTTGACAAGCGGTCGCAGCCACCGGCGGTCCTGCGCCGGATCATGAACGCCTTTGAAAGCTACCGTGCGGCGCGCAAGGTCGGCTGGTCCCGGCCCTGGAACAAATACGGGGTGCGCAACTTCCAGAGTTACCGCCTGGACATGGAGCGGGACGGCGACCTGGTCGAGGATGCCCGGGCGCTGTTGGCTGCACCGGCGTTTTCCCTGGATGCGGAGACGCGGGCGTTTACCGACGAGCTGCTCGCGCCGGCGGCCCGGGAACAGCTGATGGGGTTTCTCTTCTTTCACGAGTCGGATCCTCAGCCGGACCAGGCATCGGACCAGGAGGCCGCGGAGGAGCCGGCGGGCAGCAGTGGCCTGCGCGAGGGCGTCATGCTCAGTCTGGGGCGCGTGAACAGCAAGCGCCGCCATCGCGACCGGATGGACATCGTGTTCGAGGCGGATGTCGACGGCGATGCCGTCTCCCCGCCCCGGCGCGTGACGGTCTACGTCGATCCCTACCGGGGTGCGGGGCCACCGCTCTATCGGGCCACGGTGCCGATCGGTGAGCTGCCGGGCGCGGAGGCCGTCTTTGACAAGCTCAAGGCCTGCTACCGCACCTGGGGCCGGGACGATCCCCGCCTCTGGGATCACTGGACCTCCCAGTACATCGATTATTTTGCCCCGCGGCACCGCGCAGCCCTGCACAGCCACTTTCCGGAGACCGGCTTCGAAGCGGCCTGGCGCGACAGCCTGAGCGGGCGCTGAGCACGGCGATGGCGACCAGCAGCGTTTTCGACCGGGGCGTGCGCGCGGCAAAGATCGGCTTCGCGGTCCGCAACCTCAGGAAGGCCGACGCCCCGGAAGTCCGCGAACAGGCGCGCCGGGCCCTCGCTGCCCAGTTCGCTGATTCCCGCGGGGTCACCATGAAGTTCGGCCAGCTCATGGCGGCCGGCGAGGGTGGCGAGGCCTTTCGGGACCTGGTGGGCAGTATCGAGCCACTGCCTCTGGCAGAGATGCTGCCCGTCCTCGAGACGGAATTGGGAAAACCGGCCGACCAGGTCTTTGCCGAGCTGCACGAATCCGAGCACGCCGCTTCCCTGGGGCAGGTACACCGCGGGACGCTGCACGACGGCCGCGAGGTCGCGGTAAAAATTCAATATCCCTTCATTGCCGGCGCCATCGATGCGGAGATGCGACTGTTCGGCCTCATGCCGGGGGTCGGTCCGGTCCGCAAGTGGGGCTTCGACCTCGAGGGCTACAAGTGCGCCCTGAAAGAGAACATGGCGCGCGAACTCGACTATCGCAACGAGGCCGAGCGCCAGACGCGGTTCCGCGACGCTGTCCGGGTGCCGGGGCTGGTCGTGCCGGAAGTGCTTGTGGAACACACCACCGCGCGCGTCCTGACCCAGGCCTGGGAAAGCGGTGTTCCGCTGGCGCGTGCAGCCAGCTGGCCGGTGGCGGCGCGGGCGGACATCGGGCGCACGCTCCTGGCCACCCTGCTGAGCAGCATGATCGAGTTCGGCGAGGTTCACGGCGACCCCCATGCCGGCAACTATGCCTTCCGGAAGCGCCCCGATGGATCCCCCGAGGTCGTACTGATGGACTTCGGCTGCACCGTGCCCGTCGCCAGGTCCGAGCGCATGGCGCTGCTGCGAACCATCATCGCGGTGCGCGAGGGCGAAGATCTGAACGCGCTGGATGCCTTCGGCGCCATGGGTTTCGATGCGGAGAAGCTGGCCCTGATCTCCGGGGCGCTGGGCACGCTGGCGCACATCCTGTTCGCCCCGTTCAAGGAACAGCAGAAGTTCTTCGTCCAGCACTGGGACCTGAAGGCGCGCTTCGAGAGTTTGCTGGGCGAGAACCGCTGGTGGTTCCGTGCCTCCGGGCCACCGGCGCATATCCTGCTCCTGCGGAGTTTTTTCGGCCTTGCGCAGCAGCTGCACGAGCTGCGCGCGGGTGTGCAGTGGTGGCAGGTGCTGAACAGCGCCCTGTCGCCGGCGCTGGTCGCGGAGGCGCGCGCCATGACGATCCCGGCGGTCGCCCCGGAGGTCGCGGCCCAGGCGCGACAGATCATTTCCTCGGTGCGCCTCGCCAGGTATCTTCGCGTGAAAGTGACCCGGGGCAACGACAACGTTGTCGATCTTTCCATGCCGGCGGAGGCCGTGCTGAGGCTGGAAGAGCTTATTCCGGAGGAGACGCTCACCTACCTGCGGACGTCGGACGATTGGGATTTGCCTGCCATCATGGCGGATATTCAGGCCAAGGGGGTTTCGCCTCGCGAGATCATGGCCTTTGAGAAAGGCCCGAAA
>CAYFVG010000076.1:0-3465 GCA_964346365.1 uncultured Alteromonadaceae bacterium | reverse complement strand
TCCACCAGGGTGTCCTGGGCCGCCATCATGGCGGGATCGTCGACTGCCGTCTTGCCGAGCGCCGGGAAGGCGGTGCGCAGGAAGCGCATCACCGGGACCTCCGCCGAGCGCGGGCTGCCCATGATGGCGACGCCGTTCTGCAGGCTGCGCACCCGGAAGGGGTAGGGATAGCCGGCCAGTTCGCTGTCGGCGGCGAGCCTGGCGTTGATGTCGGCCACGCGCGTGTCCCGACCCAGGTACCAGCTGCCGGCGGCGATGATGGCGATGACGGCCAGGCCGATCAGGTACTTTTTAGCGAAGCTGTCCATGAATTCTCCCTGCGTATGGCAACCCCGACATTATTTCACGGTCGGCGTTGCGGGCGCATGACGCCTGTCAGTGTTTTGTCACGCTCATCCTGCGCCTTGCCCTTCAGCGCTCGCCCGCAAACACCTTGAGCTGGTTGCGACCGGCACGCTTGGCGTCGTACAGGGCCTGGTCGGCGCGATTGACCAGAATGTAGGGATTTTCGAGCTCACCGGTGCGCGCCGTGGCGCAGCCGAGGCTGACGGTGATGTAGGGCGACACATCGCTCTCCGGGTGGTGGAGCTTGAGCGCGTCCACCCCGTCGATGATGCGCCGGGCCACCCGCACCGCGGCGTCCGCATCGGCATCGTAGAGCAGGATGACGAACTCCTCCCCGCCGTAGCGGGCGACCAGGTCCTGGTCGCGCAGCAGTCCGGCTGCCAGTGCCCCGGCGATACGCCGCAGGCAGTCGTCTCCCGCCTGGTGGCCGAGGCTGTCGTTGTATTCCTTGAAGCGGTCGATATCGAGCATGATCACGCTCACCGGGCACGCCGTGCGCGCGGCCATTTTCCAGGTGCCGGCCAGTCGCTCGTCGAAGTGGCGGCGGTTGGCGACCCCCGTGAGGCCGTCGATGCGGGAGATCTCCTCGACCTTGGCCAGGGCGGCCTGCAGCTCCTCCGTGCGCTGGCCCACAATGCGCTCGAGGAGCTGCTCCCGGGCGCGCGAGCGCCGCACGAGGACGCGATAGGCGAGGGCGAAGAGCGCCCCCAGCAGGACCACCCCGCCGACCGGCGCCCAGGGCGTCTCGTACCAGTGCGGCGTGCGGTAGAGGACGATGCTGGCGCTGTCGCTGGGCAGCCGCGGGAAGGCACCGGGGCCGCTGGCGGCCTGGACCCGAAAGGTCTGCTCGCCGGCCGGCAGCGATGTGAAGTAGGCGGTGCGCCGGGCGCCGGCGTCCTGCCACGCCCCGTCCTCGCCGACCCGGTAGCGGAAGTGCACGCTCTCCGCGTTGGAGAGCTGCGGTGCCGTGTAGTCGATCTCCAGGGTGCCGAGGGTCGCCGGCAGGGTCAGGGGGCGGGTCAGGGGCACCGCCTTGCCATCGATGCGCACGGCCTCGATGTGGTTCTGCAGCCGCGGCGCGGGCGCGAGAACCGAAGCCGGGTCGAAAGTAACGACGCCGCGATTGGTGGGCAGCCAGAGACGGCCATCCGGGGCGATCGCCCCGGCCGGCTGGAAGCCGCCCTGGAACTGCGCCGAGCGCAGTCCGTCGCTCTCGCTCAGCAGCCCGGCCTCGACCGCGACAGCCTCGCCGCGGGCCACGGCGTCGAGGCTGTCGCGGTCGACCCAGGTCAAGCCGTCGCCACCCGGGAGCCAGAGCTTGCCGCGCCCGTCGTCCAGAATGGCCAGCACCGAGGGCTGGGGCAGCCCCTGGCCGGGGCCGAAGGCGAAGAGCCTGCCGTTTTCCCGGCGCGTGAGGCCGCCGTCGCGGCTGCCGATCCAGAGCACGCCGCGCTCGTCCTCGTAGGTCGCCGCGACCACGTTGCCCGCCAGCCCGTCGTCGCGGGTCCAGCGCGCGACGCGCTCACCGTCCCAGGCCAGGAGGCCGTCGTTGGTCGCGAGCCAGAGCGTTCCGTCGCGGCTTTCGTGAAAGTGGCGTACGAGCGTGCCCGCGACGGCCCCCTGTACCGGCGCTGCCTGCACGCTGCCGGTCTGCCAGCGGTCGACGCCGCCATCCGAGGCGATCCAGATGCTGCCGTCCGTGCACTCGATCATGGCCAGGATGTGGGCGCCGGCCAGGCCGTCGACGGTACCGACGAGGGGGCCGCCGTTGCGATCGGCAAAGCGTTTCACCCCCTCGCCGAAGGTGCCCACCCAGAGCTCGCCATTGGCGCGCAGAAGCAGGGATGAGACGCTCTTGCCGGCCTGGGCCGGGTAAGGGCGGCTGCTGCTGCCGTCCGGGGCGATACGGAACAGCCCGCCGTTTTCGGCGCCCACCCAGCTGTAGCCGGCGCCGTCGACGGCGACCACGTAGGTGGACGCCGAGACGCCCTCGGCTTCGCCGAAGGGCAGGAAGGCGCTGTCGCTGATGCGGAACAGGCCCTGTACCGTCGAGGCCCAGAGGTTGCCGTCCCGGTCCTCCGTGAGGTCGAAGACGAGCTCGGTGCTGCCGAGGGGGAAAGGTTCGCGCTTGCCGTCGGCGAGCTGCCGCCACAGGCCCCGGCCGTAGGTACCGAACCAGAGCGCGCCGCCGCTGTCGCGGAGCATGGCCTGCATCGGCAGCGGCTCGCCGAGGGGCAGGGGCTCCACGCTGCCGTCGGAGCCGAGCCGGTACAGGCTGCCGAGGACGCTCCCGGCGATGATGCCGAGATCGTCGTCTCGATCCAGGAGTTGAATCTGCGGCGAGTCGAGACCGTCGTCGACGCCGTAGCTGCGGAAATTGTCGCCGTCGAAAAAGCTGAGGCCGTCGGTCAGGCTGCTGACCCAGAGGGTGCCGTTCTCGCCCTCGGCGATAGTGAAGAGCCGGTCGGTGGCAAGGCCATCAGTCCGATCCCAGCTGCGGAACTCGCCACCGCGGTAGCGGCTGATGCCACTGCCGGTGGTAAACCAGACGGCCCCGTCGGCGGCCACGTGGATGTCGTAGACCGTGTCGCTGGCGAGGCCGTCTTCGCGCGTCACCGGGGTGAAGCGGTCGCCGCTCATGCGCAGCGCGCCGCCGCCATAGGTTCCCACCCAGAGCCGGCCGTCGGCGGTCCATTCGATCACGCGCACATCGCTGTTTGTGAAGGCGGGGTGCGTCTGGGCGTTGAAGACCGTGGAGTTGAGGCCATCGAAGCGCACCAGGCCGCGCCGGGTCGCCAGCCAGAGGTAGCCGGCGGGGCCCTGGCGCGCCATCCAGACGGTCTCCGACGGCAGTCCCTGCTCGCGCCCGTAGTGCTCGACCTGGAACTGGCTGGGACGCCGCTCCACCGCTTGCGCCGGGCCGTGGGCGGCCGCCAGGGTGAGCAGGCACAGTGCGCACGCCGGCAACCGCGACAGCGGCGATGCCCGCTGTCGTCTCGTCGGGGTTCGTGGTCGCATCAGTGCTCTGATCGGTCGGTCGGCTCCTGCTAACGCCGGAATCATACTGCGGGCAGGGGTGCCGGGGACAGCCCTCCCGGTCACTGTCCTTGCGCTGCTCTA
>CAYFVG010000075.1:8803-11995 GCA_964346365.1 uncultured Alteromonadaceae bacterium | reverse complement strand
GACTGGCTCGACGGATTTCCGGCGCCGTTCGTTGCCGAAGCGGCGGTACGCCTCGGCCTCGAACTGCGCGACCACCAGGCACTGGCGATCAATGGCACCCACCTGGTCATCGGCGAGGTCATCTTCCTGGACGTGCCCGACCAGTGTGTCCATGAGGACGGCAGCCTCGACCTCGCCACCGCCGACACGGTCGCCCTGGCCGGGTTGGACCGCTACTACCGGCCGCGGAATCCGAAGCGTATGGCCTACGCGACGCCGGACCAGCCGCCGCGGGTACTGCAGCCCGCCGGGGAGGACTGAGCCCCGACGTTACCGGCGGCGCCGGAATCTGCTAACGTCCGCAGTCCATCCTGCCTTTGCGGAGGGCGCCATGCAGGCCGACAGGAACCAACGCTTCACCGACTCGTCGGACCGCCGCGGTGGGGGTTCACCGGTCTTGGTCACCGCGGCTGCCCTCCTTATTGTGGCGGGTATTGCCTGGCTGGTGCTCCGCCCCGGGGAGGCACCACCGGAGGAGCCGGCCACAACCGTCGTGCCGGAAACCCCGGACCCGACGCCGCCGCGCGTTGCCGAGCCGGTCGCGCCGGACATCCCCT
Organism: uncultured Alteromonadaceae bacterium; assembly: GCA_964346365.1. Classification (GTDB taxonomy): domain Bacteria; phylum Pseudomonadota; class Gammaproteobacteria; order Pseudomonadales; family Halieaceae; genus Pseudohaliea. The sequence goes on along the minus strand of CAYFVG010000075.1, from coordinate 11,399 downwards.
CGCGGGAAGCGGAGCCCGAACCGGTGGCGGAACCGGTAGCCACCGAACCCGACGAACAGACTCCGGAGCCACCGCCCGAAGAGGCGCCGGCCGAGCCGCCCCTGACCCTGGACAGCAGTGATGCCGTCGTGCGCGAGCAGCTCTCGCCCCACGCTGCCGAGGGGCTGCCCACGCAACTGCTCGGCCATAGCAATCTCCTCGAGCGCACCATCGCTGCCGTGGATGCCGTCCGCCGCGGCGTGGTCCCGGGCAAGGTGTTCAATCTGTCCCGGCCCGAGGGCGACTTCCAGGTACGGCAGGTGGATGGACAAACAGTCATCGACCCGGCCAGCTACCGCCGCTACGACGCGATGGTCAGTGCGATCGTGGCGACACCGGTTGAGCCGCTCGCAGCGGCCTTCCAGGATTACCGCTCCCTCCTCGAAACCGCCTACGGCGCCCTCGGCTATGCGCCGAACAAGGTCGACAATGCCCTGATTGCAGCCCTGGACCGGATTATTGCCCTGCCCGTGCCGAGCGGTGACCTCGCGGTGATGAAGGTGGAGGCAGTCTATGCCTATGTCGATGCAGACCTGGAAGCGTTGAAGCCGATGGACAAGCAACTGCTGCGAATCGGGCCGGACAACCTGCGGAAGCTGCAGGACCACGCCCGCGCCCTGCGCCGGGCCCTACTCGAACCCTGACCGCCAGGGGTCCCCGAGGGCCCCGGTGTCAAAACCCCGGTAATGCAGAAAGCGCAGCCGCCGGGCCAGGTCCTTGCGGTCCGTCGGCGGCTCAGCGCCGAACTTCTTTTCGGCGACCCGGCGCGCCAGCCGGGACCAGTCGCACTCGGCAGCGGACACCGCGCGATCGGCCAGGGCGCCGTCGATACCGCGTTCACGCAGCTCCCGGACCAGGCGCAGGGGGCCGTAGCCGCGCTCGCTGCGCTGGTACACGTAGCTCTGCGCGAACCGCTCATCACTCTGCAGACCATCGCCGGCCAACTGCTCCAGCGCTGCCGCCAGCACCTGGGGCGCGAAACGCCGGCCGAGCTTCCTGAGCAGCTCCTGCCGGCTGTGTTCGCGGCGGGCGAGAAGGTCCATGGCCGCACGGCGGGCCGCCAGGGGGTCGCGCTCGTTGTCGCTAGTCGCTGTTGCCATGGCAAAAGGATAGTGGAAGAGGAAGAAAAAAAGGGTGCCGGGGATGAGAGTGGGTGATGTGGGTCCCGGCACCCTGGAATCGCGCGCCGGCCCCGGGGCCGGCACGGCGGTTGGAGTCAGTCGTCGCCCGCGGCATCGCCCTCGGCGGACGCTTCCGCTGTAGCCTCCGCCTCGGCGGGCTTCTTGACCTCCAGCACCTGTTCACGGATCTGGCGCTCGACCTCGCTGGCCAGCGCCGGGTTGTCCTCGAGGAACTTCGAGGCGTTGGCCTTGCCCTGGCCGATCTTGTCGCCCTTGTAGGCGTACCAGGCGCCGGATTTCTCGACCAGGTTCAACTTCACCCCCCAGTCGACGATTTCGGCCATGCGGTTGATGCCCTTGCCATAGGTAATCTGGAACTCGGCCTGCTTGAAGGGCGGCGCGACCTTGTTCTTCACCACCTTCACCCGGGTCTCGTTGCCGACCACCTCGTCGCCCTCCTTCACCGCACCGATGCGGCGGATGTCGAGGCGGACGGAAGAATAGAACTTGAGCGCGTTACCGCCGGTGGTGGTCTCCGGCGAGCCGAACATCACGCCGATCTTCATGCGAATCTGGTTGATGAAGATTACCAGGCAGTTGGTCTGCTTGATCGCACCGGTGAGCTTGCGCATGGCCTGGCTCAGCAGCCGCGCCTGCAGGCCCACATGGCTGTCGCCCATTTCGCCCTCGATCTCGGCCTTGGGCGTGAGCGCCGCCACCGAGTCCACGACGAGAACATCCACAGCGCCGGAGCGCACGAGCATCTCGGCGACTTCCAGCGCCTGCTCTCCGGTGTCCGGCTGGGAGACGATGAGGTCGTCGACCTGAACGCCGAGCTTCTCGGCGTAGCTGGGGTCGAGGGCGTGCTCGGCGTCGACGAAGGCAGCGGTGCCGCCCGCTTTTTGCGCCTCGGCAATCACCTGCAGCGTCAGCGTCGTCTTGCCCGAGGATTCCGGACCGAAGATCTCACAGATGCGGCCCTTGGGCAGGCCGCCGATACCGAGGGCGACGTCGAGGCCCAGGGACCCGGTGGAAATAGCCGGGATGGCGACGCGCTCCGTGTCGCCCATGCGCATGACCGTGCCCTTGCCGAACTGCCGATCGATCTGGCTGAGCGCCGCCGCCAGTGCCTTTTCTCTATTTGCGTCCCTGTTTGCGTCCCTGTTCGTGTCCCTGTTCGCGCTCATATTCACTCTCCATTGCTCCCGATGACCACTGTTTTGACGACCATCACTCTTAGTGACTATTGCTCCCGATGACCGTTGCTCTCGATGACCGTTGCTCTCGATGACTGTTGCTCTCGATGACTGTTGCTCTCAAGGGCTACCGCTCTTGATCACCATTGCTATTGATGACATGAACCGTCGATAACCAAGGTCATCGACAGCCATAAAACACTGTATATATCCTCAGTGCTTTTCCGGGCGATTGCAAGA
>CAYFVG010000075.1:0-8703 GCA_964346365.1 uncultured Alteromonadaceae bacterium | reverse complement strand
CGACAGCCATAAAACACTGTATATATCCTCAGTGCTTTTCCGGGCGATTGCAAGAGGTTCCAGACGTCAAATCGGGGCACAATCCGGCCATGTCGTCCAGACCGGCCTGAAAAGGCGACAGGTTGCGCGGGTGCCGGGCTCAGGCGGCGATCGGCTGGCCGTCGTCGGCCACTGCATAAAACAGGCAGTCGGACTGGGCAATGCCCGCATTGGTGGTGATCATGAACAGCTTGAGCGGTTGGGCGGGGCGCAGTTCGCCGTCCTCGATGCGCACCAGACGGTCCACGGCGCAGGCCCCGGTCGCATCCACGGCGCGAAACAGGCGTCCGGCCGGGCCACCGGTCCAGCCGAGGACCACGTCCGGGGCAACGCTGCCGAAGTTGTGGTGCTCGATATCCGGCCGCAGCGTGATGTCGTGGCCCGCACAGGGTGCCGGCGCGTAGGTGAGGCTCACGCCGGGGCGCAGTTCCAGGCGCACCGGGTCCGCCAGGCGCTCGAAGCCACGCCCCGGGACGGTGCCGAACACGTCTGCCGCCGTCGCGTAGCGGCCCAGTCCTTCGAAGGCGCAGCGGTGGGCGGCATCGTCCCGGCGACCGCCCACCTCGATGGTCACCGTCGGACAGCGGTGGTCACTGATCTCCATGAGCGCACCGAGATCGAGGTGCGAAATAATGACGCGCCGGGTGAACAGCGCCGCCAGGGCGTCGTGCTGCCGGTCCGGGAAGGTGCACACGGCGAACGAGGGCCCCGAGCCGGAGGTATTGTGCATGTCCACCAGCGCCTCGGGCCGGTGCACCCTGAGCAGCTCGAGAATCTCCTCGGCGAGCCTGCCCTGGGCGTCGTCGAAGGGCGGCCGGAAGCAGCGGTTCAGGTCCCGGGCCCGCGGCAGCATGCGGTGCGTGAACAGCGGCTCGGAGAGCGCGGCGGTCACCGACGCAACGATGCAGACCAGGTTCACCGCCGGCCGCTCGCCGGCGCGGAGCCAGCGCCAGAGCGCCATGGCTCCGGAGGGCTCGTTGCCGTGGAGCAGCGTCACGAAGGCGCGGCAGCGGCTGGCGTCGGCGCCGCTGAGGAGCAGGCAGGCGGGACCGTCCAGCCAGCGCAGGAACGCCTCGACGCTTGCGCCGACCTCCGCCGGCGCCGGGTCGCGGAAAAAGCGGAAGCGCCTCACAGGGGCCACTCCGCCACCGGCCTGTTGCTCTCGGCGAGTGCCATGAAGCGCTTCAGCATCTCCTGCTGCGCAGGCGGCGTGGGCAGCCCCCCGTCGAGGCCGTGGAGCGTGTCCAGCTGCCAGGTCGCGCCGGTCTGCCGCGCCGCCAGCCGCGCGCCGATGACGCCGAGGTAGTGGCTGATCTCCCCGGCCGGCGTGCCGATGGCGGCGAGGCCCTCCGCGGCCACCGGCAGCATCGCCTCGAGGAGGTCGGTCACCGGCGTCTCGGCCAGGCCGTGCTGGTTCTCCCGCGGCCAGACGAGCTTCGCCGCCAGGCCGTGCTGGGCAGCGCGGTAGAAGTTGTATTCGGCAATGTGGAAGGGCAGCGCCGGCAGCAGCCGGTTGATGCGCGGCCGCAGCCCCTCGGCGAGGCCGATGAGGAAGGCGGCATTGGCCACCATGTCCACCGGCGTCGGACCCGCGGGCAGCGAGCGCAGCTCGATGCGCAGGTGGCCGCCGTCCACCGGATCGTAAACCGGCCGATTCCAGAGCCACACGGTGGACAGGTGCAGGCGCAGCGCTTCCAGTGTTGGCGTGTCCGGTCGCGGCGCGTCCCGGGCCGGCGTACCCTCGGTAGCACCGCTGCTGCAGATGGGCAGCAGCGGCGGGTACAGCCTCACCTGCTCGGCGAAGAGTTCATGGGCGCCGCGGCGCACCCAGCCGCGGCCGAAATTCACCCGCGCCGGCTCGCTCCAGCTGTAGCGGTCCCGCTGCCGGCAGTCGATGGACTGCTTGAACAGCGGGATGCGCGTCTCCCGCCAGAGCGAATGGCCGAAGAGCGTCGGCGAATTGCCTGCCAGGGCCAGCGCCAGGGGCGTGGCCAGCTGCAGCGCGTTGTAGGTATCCGCATAGACCGCCGGCGCGACCCGGTAATGCACCTGGAAAGAGGTGTTCGCCCCTTCCAGGGTAATGTCCGCCATGTCGATCTGCAGCGGATTGCGGCCGTTGATATCGATGCGGAAGCTGCTCCCCCGGCGCTCGATAAGCTGCGCGACCAGGGCGTGGTAGCGGCGCCGGTCAGTGATGGAGGCGGCACCGAAATCCGCCTCGCGCAGCGTGGGCAGGATGCCGATAGCCACCTGCTGGCCGCCGTGCGCCGCCGCGTGGACCCTGAGGTCGCGGAGGCAATCGAGAATCTCGCGCTCCGTGGCCGTGAAGGCACCGCCGGCCACCGGGCCCGGGGTCAGGTTGTACTCGAGGTTGTAGCGGTTGAGCTCCAGCGTGAGCCGCGGGTCCGCGGCCGCGGCGTGCACTTCCTGGTTCACATGCAGCGGCCTGCCGTCGGCATCGACCAGGTAGAGCTCGAGCTCCGCGCCGAGGGTCGCCGGCCCGGCGCCGAAGTCCGGCTTGGCGAGCAGGGCCTCGAGGTCCGCCAGGTTTTCCTCCAGCTGCGCCTCGAAGGCCCGGAAGTCCTCCGCGCCAAAGGCGATACGGTCGATTTCAATACCCACGGCGGAAAGCTACCGCGCGACCGTCAGTAGAGAACCACGGAGCGGATGCTCTCGCCCCCGTGCATCAGGTCGAAGGCCGTGTTGATCTCCTCCAGCGGCATGGTGTGGGTGATCAGGTCATCGATGTTGATCTGTCCTTCCATGTACCAGTCGACGATCCTCGGCACGTCCGTGCGGCCCCGGGCGCCACCGAAGGCGGTGCCCCGCCAGCTGCGGCCGGTCACCAGCTGGAAGGGCCGGGTGCTGATCTCCTGCCCCGCGCCGGCGACACCGATGATGCAGCTCTGGCCCCAGCCCTTGTGCGCGCACTCGAGCGCCTGGCGCATAACGTTCACGTTGCCGATACACTCGAAGCTGAAGTCGACGCCACCGCCGGTCATGGCGATGATCTGCTCGGTGACGTCGTCGACGTCCTTCGCATTGACGAAGTCGGTCATGCCGAACTGGCGGCCCAGCGCCTCCCGGGCCGGGTTCAGATCCACGCCGATGATGCGCGAGGCGCCGACCATGCGCGCGCCCTGGATCACGTTGAGGCCGATGCCGCCGAGGCCGAAGACGGCGACCGTCGCGCCCGCCTCGACCTTCATGGTGAAGGCGACGGCGCCGACGCCCGTGGTCACGCCGCAGCCGATGTAGCAGATCTTGTCGAAGGGCGCGTCCTCGCGCACTTTCGCCACGGCGATCTCCGGGAGCACCGTGTGGTTGGCGAAGGTGGAGCAGCCCATATAGTGACGCAGCGGCTTGCCGTCGAGCGTGAAGCGGCTGCTGCCGTCCGGCATGACGCCCCGGCCCTGGGTTTCACGGATCGCCTGGCAGAGGTTGGTGCGCGGATGCAGGCAGAAGTCGCACGCCCGGCACTCCGGCGTGTAGAGGGGGATAACGTGATCGCCGGCTTTCACGGAGGTGACGCCCTCGCCCACCTCCACCACGACGCCGGCGCCCTCGTGGCCGAGGATCGTCGGAAAGGCGCCCTCCGGGTCATCGCCGGACAGGGTAAAGGCGTCGGTGTGACAGACCCCGGTGGCCTTCAGCTCCACCATGACCTCGCCGGCGCGCGGGCCTTCCAGGTCCACTTCGCAGACCTCCAGGGGCTGGCCGGCGCCGAAAGCAACTGCTGCGCGTGTTTTCATGGCCCGTTGTCCTTGTGTTTCCCGCGTCTCCAGCCACGGATCATAGAGACTTGCGGGCAGCGAGCCAATGGCAATCGGGTTGCCGTGGCACGCGCGAGGCACCGGACCGGACACCGTGGTTATCACTGACCGGTCACCGTAATTGTCGCTCTACAACAACTGCTTTCCACCGGCCGCGCTTGATGAACGGTCAAGCCGGAGACGTATATGAAGGCTTCTTTCCGCACCGGGTAGCGTCGACACCTTCGCAGGAAACGCACGAACTATGTGCAGCGACGCGCTGAACTGTGGTGCGCGTCGCCTGCTACGCCCCATTTCTTTGCATCGACCTGACCCGTCACGGCACCCGCGGGTAGCTTCTTACTTTTGATTTAAAACAGAATGTTGGTTCTCTCCCGCAGGCTGGCACCGATTATGCAGGTACAAAGCCGGCAGTTTTGTGGCGCTGCACCTGCTGCTTGGTTACGGTGCCGTTTTTCGGGAGCTTGAACCGATGGGGCGATCTGGAGCGATGCGCCTTTCGAGCGCTGTAGCCATTCTGCTGGCCGTCATACTCTGCGCCGGACTCACCACCCTGCTGTTCGCGCGGGATGACGATCCGGAGCCGCGCGAGCGCAGGCCGGCACCGGTCGCCGCGACGGTCTATGAGCTGCTGGATGGTTACATCAACGAGCGGCACTTTCTCGGCATCGTGCAGGCCGGAACGCGAACGTCAATCGGGTTCGAGGTGCCCGGAAGTATCGCCGACCTCACGATCCGTGAGGGCGATCGGGTGCAGGCCGGCGCCATCCTGGCCGAGCTCGACACACGTACCCTGGACGCGCAGCATGACGCAGCGGCAGCTACAGAGCGGCAACTGGCCGCGGAACAGGAGCTGGCGCGGGCGCGCATGCGCCGACAGGAGCCGCTGCTCGAGAGCGGCGCAATCTCCGACCAGCGCTTTGACGAAACCCGCCTGCGGGAAAAAGCGATCGGCGCACGCCGCAGCGCCGCCCGGGCGCGGCTCACCGAGCTTCAAATCGCCCTCGAAAAGTCAGTGCTCCGCGCGCCCTACGCTGCCAGGATCGGCGCGCGTCTTGTCGACGAGGGCGCCGTGGTTCAGCCTGGCCAGCCCGTGCTCACGCTCATCGCCGTCGAGCAGCGCGAGGCCCGCGTCGGCGTGGCGGTGGAGCAGGCGCGTGCACTGCGGCTCGGCGAGCATTACCGGCTGCAGCTCGGCGGGCGCGAAGTCTCTGCGCCGCTGCGGGCGATTCTGCCGGAGGTGGCCCGCCTCAGCATGACCACCACAGCGATATTCGATCTGCCCGCGGATGTCGACGCCCTCGACGGCGAGCCCCTGAGCATGAGCCTGCCGCGAACGGTGGATGAACGCGGTGGCTGGCTGCCCTTGTCGGCGCTGCTGGAGGGCGAGCGGGGGGTGTGGACGGTACTCGCGCTGGATCGCGCTAGCGACGGCCTGCGCACACGCCGCGAGATCGTCGAGGTGCTGCACGTGCGCGGCGATTTTGCCTACGTCCACGGTACGCTTCGCGACGGCGAGCGCGTGGTGGCGGATGGCGTGCACCGTATCGCGCCGGGCACCCGCGTGCAGGTCGTGGACTCCTGAAAGTGCTGGCGCAGTCGCTTTACCGGCAGCACCGCTACCTGTGGCTGACCATGATCGTGATCCTGATCACCGGCGTGGTCAGCGTACGCTCCCTGGGCAGACAGGAAGATCCCAGTGTCACGGTGTTCTACGCCAACATCGCAACCTACTTCCCGGGGGCGGATCCAGCGCGCGTGGAGGCCCTGATCACCCGGCCGCTGGAAAAGGAGTTACGCGAGATCAGCGAGGTCTACAAGCTGCGCTCCACGTCGGGCCGCGGCGTGTCCCTGATTATCGTCGAACTCGACGACAGCCTGGGCGACAGCGCCATGGAGCTCGCGTGGTCGGAAGTGCGCGATGCGACGACCGATGCGTCACGCAGGTTTCCCGCTGGCGCGAGCACCCCGGTATTCGATAACGAACGCATGGTGCCGTACGTGCGTATCGTGGGCGTTCGCCCGGCATCGGGGCAGGATCTGTCGCCGCGCCTGCTGAGTCGCATTGCCGACGACCTGACGCAGGAGGTGCGCAACTTCCCGGGAGTGAGGCTCGTCCATGTCTTCGGGGCTGCTCGCGAGGAAATCCGCGTCGACATTGACGAGGGAGCGTTGTACACCCGCGGAATCAGCATTGCCGAGGTCACCGCAGCACTTGCTGCGGCGGACCCCCGGCGAGCAGCAGGCCGCAGCAGCGGCAGCGTGAACGATCTGTTGATCGAAGTAGCGGGCGAATTCACGTCAACGCAGCGCATCGCCAGCGTGATCATACGCACCGATGAGCGGGGGGCGGCGGTCACGATCGGTGATGTGGCCCGTGTTTACCGGGCGGAACAGACCCCGCCGCGAAGTCTCGCCATGGCAGACGGTGAGCGCGGTATTCTGATCGCGGTGGCGATGGAGGACGGGCTGCAGGTCGATAGCTGGAGCGCCGGTTTCGAACGATTTCTGACCGATTACCGAGCAACTGCTCCAGCCGGTGTGGACATCGAGAGCGCCTACGACCAGGCGGTATATACGCAGAAGCGCCTCGAGGACGTGATCGGCAATCTCGCCCTCGGCATGATGCTCGTCCTCCTGGTGCTGTTTTTCACGCTCGGCCTGCGCGCTGCGGCGGTCGTCGCCATCGTGCTGCCGCTGTGCACGATGGTGAGCCTGGTGATCATGCAGCTGATTGCGCTGCCGATACAGCAAATGTCGGTCACCGGCCTGGTTGTGGCGCTCGGCCTGCTGGTGGACGGCTCGATCGTCATGACCGACGAGGTCCGCAAACGTCTGCTCGCGGGCGCGACGCGGGAGCAGGCGATCGCCGCGGCAGTGACGCGCCTGCAGGTGCCCCTGCTTTCTTCGACGGTGACCACCATTCTGACGTTCATGCCGATGATCCTGATGCCCGGGCCCGCGGGCGACTTCCTCGGCTCGATCGCCAAGGCCGTGGTGATCATGCTGGCCACATCCCTGGTGCTGGCGCTCGCCGTAACACCGGTGCTCGCGGCAAAGCTGCTCCCCGATGGCCTGCAGGACTCATCCTGGTGGGCGCGTGGCGTGAGCGGCGGCGCGGCCGGGCGCGTCCTGCAGCGCGCCCTCGCCTGGTCAGTACGCCACCCATCCGGCGCCGTGGCGCTGGCGCTGGTACTGCCGCTGACCGGCTTCCTTGCCTTCCCCACGCTGACCGCGCAATTCTTTCCCGGCACCAATCGCGACCAGATGATTATCAAACTGAGCCTGCTGAACGGGCGTTCGATCTACGACACGCAGCGCCTGGTCGCGGATGTCGATGCCCAGCTCCGCGAGGAATCACTGATCAGGCGTATCGACTGGACCATCGGCGAAAGCCCACCGGGTTTTTACTACAACCTGCGCCGGAGCGAGGAAGGTCGACCGGAATTCGCCCAGGCCTCGGTGTTGACCCGTGACGCAAGCCAGACCGACGACCTCATCCGGCGCCTGCAGGTCGAACTGGACGAGGCGTACCCGGAGGCGCGCATCGTCGTGCAGGGCATAGAGCAGGGACCGCCGGTCGAGGCCCCCGTGGAGATCGAGCTTTACGGCGACGACCTGGAGACGCTGCGCGCCCTCGGCGAGCAGTTCCGGCTGCGCATGGAGCGGGTACCTGATATCACGCACACCACAACCAGCCTGGTCGCCGGCGCGCCGAAGCTGGTGCTGAACCTGGATGAACAACGCCTGCGTCTGCTCGGGATGGATCTTTCGAGCGTCGCGGAAACCCTCGACGCTTCCCTGCGCGGGCGTACGGCGGGCGAGGTACTGGACGGGACTGAACGGCTGCCTGTGCGGGCGAAACTGCACGAGTCCGACTGGTCCGACCCGGAGATCATCGGCAGCATGGAATTGCCGCTGCCGCGGGGCACCGGTGCGGGCCCCGACAGCGTCAGCCTGAGCACGCTCGGCGAGGTGACGCTGCAGCCCTCGGATAGCCCGATCACCCGCATCGACGGCGCTCGCGCCAATAAGATCCAGGGATTCGTCGCGCGTGGCGTACTCGCCGACGAGGCACTGGAGGAGTTGCGAAGTATCCTGAGCCAGGACCCGGTGCCCCTGCCAACAGGCTACCGCTACAGCTTTGGCGGCTCCACCGACATGCGGTCCCGGGTCGTATCGACCCTGGTGGCGCCGGTCGGTATGGTCGCCGCCGCGCTGCTTGCCACGATCGTGCTGACATTCAACTCCTGGCGCCTGTCGGCCATCACCTTCAGCGTCTGCGGGCTGGCCACGGGGCTCAGCCTCCTGACATTGGAAGTGTTCCAGTTTGCCTTCGGCATCCAGGTCCTGATCGGGGTGATCGGCAGTGTCGGCGTCTCGATCAATGCCGCGATCATCATTCTCACGGCCCTGCAGGCAGATGCGCGCGCCCGTCGCGGTGACCCGGACGCGGTGTGCGCGATCGTCCTCGACTCGAGCCGGCATATCGTGTCCACAACGATCACGACCTTCGGTGGCTTTCTGCCGCTGATCCTCGACGACGGCTACTTCTGGCCACCGTTCGCGATGGCGATAGCCGGCGGCGTCCTGCTGTCGACCGTGGTGTCGTTCTTTTACGTCCCGCCGATGTTCGTACTTGCCTACCGGTGGTCGAATCGCCGCCTACCGCGCCTCACCAGCGCCGCGGAGTCGGCAGCCCGAACCGCCGGGTGATCACTGCGCAACATCATTGGTGCGGTTTCGGCAAAGGCGCCGACGACCGATCTGTGAATACTCCACCAGCTAAAGCCGGTGGCTTCGAGTTACGGCTGAAAGCCGGATTGATCGGCACTGCGGCCGATGGCTGTCGCTACACCACGTGAAAGTCATCGTCCGGCTCCGGCGGCTT
>CAYFVG010000074.1:0-12001 GCA_964346365.1 uncultured Alteromonadaceae bacterium | reverse complement strand
GTGCCGAGGACAAGCTGGAAGTGAAAGTGGAGGAAGAAGAGGCCGCGCTCGCCGATTAGCCGCCATAGCTCACCGAGATTCGGAATTCTCGTCGAGAGATTGTGCGCTGCAGGGGATTTTCCGACTAAGGCAATAGCCGTAGCTATTGCCGCAGGAGAAAAATTCGCTGCAGCGTGCAAGATCCGGCGAGAAACCGAATAGGCATGTCAAGCTGCGCTGTCAATGTCATTTCGAACCCAAGCGCCGAATCGGTGAGCTATGGCGGCTGGCGCGGCCCCGCGCCTCAGCGTTCGCGGTAGGTGATGCGGCCTTTGGTGAGGTCGTAGGGTGTGAGTTCTACGCGAACCTTGTCACCGGTAAGAATACGAATATAGTGCTTGCGCATCTTGCCGGAGATATGGGCCGTCACGACGTGGCCGTTCTCCAGCTTGACGCGGAAAGTCGTGTTGGGAAGCGTGTCGATGACTTCCCCTTCCATCTCGATCTGATCTTCTTTTGCCATGTGACGCGGGGGTCCTGAAAAGACGAGCGCACATGGTGCCGGAAAGCTCGCCGGAGTTCCACCGGTATCTCACGAGTGTCCTGAGTCAGAAAAGCTCGTCGCCCTCGGGCGGTTCCACGGCCTGCCAGCGGTTGTCCCGGTACAGCTCGAGGGGCCGATACTCGGCCTTGTAGGCCATCTTCCGGCAGTTGCGTATCCAGTAGCCGAGGTAGACATGCTCGAGCTCTCGCTCGCGGGCTGCCTCGATCTGCCAGAGGACGGCGTAGCGACCCAGGCCCCGGTCCGCAGCGTCCGGGTCGAAGAAGGTGTAGATAGCCGATAGTCCGTCGAGCATCTCGTCGACCACGGCCACCGCCAGCAGCCGGTCGCCCTCGCGGAATTGGTAGTAGCGGGTACAGTCCCACGCGTTGCTGAGGAAGGACTCGTACTGCTCCCGGTCCGGGGGGTACATATCGCCATCGGCGTGGCGCTCGCGGATGTAGCGCTCGTAGAGGCCGTAGCACTCGTCGTCGCGGATGTGACCGGCTTCGCGCACGGAGAGGTCGCTGTTGCGCCGCCAGGTGCGGCGCTGGGTTCTGTTCGGGGTGAAGCGGTCCACGGGGATTCGGGCGGGAATGCAGGCGTTGCAATGGGCGCAGTGGGGCCGGTAGATATGGTTGCCGGAGCGGCGGAAACCGAGCAGCGACAGGTTGGTGTAGAGCGTCTGGTCGATCGGCTGGCGCGGGTCGATGAAAAGGGTGGTTGCCTCCTCATCCTCCAGATAGCTGCAGCGATGGGGGTAAGTGGTATAGACCTTGAGGTCACGCAGTGAAGAGGTCATGCCAGGTCTCCCGTGTCCGGCGGCAGGCACCAGGCCGCCGCTGTCATAGTCTCTGTAATAGTTTGCGCAAGCATCGCCTCGAAGTCCACTCGAGGGACGCTGCGCGCGCCCAGGGAAAGCAGGTGGTCCGTCTCGACCTGGCAATCGATGAGCCGGCCGCCCCCGTCAGTGAGCAGGCGGGCCAGGCCTGCCAGGGCCACCTTCGAGGCGTCCGGGGCCCGGCTGAACATGCTCTCGCCGAAGAAAGCACCGCCCAGGCAGACGCCGTAAAGGCCGCCGGCGAGGTCCCCCGCCTCGTTCCAGGCCTCGATGCTGTGCGCGTAGCCGTCACCGTGGAGCGCGCTGTAGGCCTCTATCATCCGCGGGGAGATCCAGGTGCCGTCCTGGTGAGACCGCGGCGCCGCGCAGGCGGCCATGACCTCGCGGAAACGCCGGTCAACGGTGAGCCGGTACCGCCCCCGGCGCAGCGTTCGGCGAAGGCTCCGGGAGCAGTGGAACGCCCGGGGATCCAGCACCAGGCGGGGGTCCGGAGACCACCAGAGCACGGGCTGCGGCTCCTCGAACCAGGGAAAAATACCGCGGCGGTAGGCGGCCAGGAGGCGCCTCGGGCTGAGGTCGTCGCTCACGGCGAGCAGGCCATTGGGGTAGTCCAGGGCTTCGCTGGTCGGCGGAAACGGGTCCTCCTGCGCCAGGAAGGGCAGCAGCGGCATGCAGCTATCGCCTAGCTTTCCCGCAGGGCGTTCAGGTACTTCTCGGCGTCCAGGGCGGCCATGCAGCCGAAGCCCGCGGAGGTGACCGCCTGGCGATAGACGTGGTCGGCCACGTCGCCGGCCGCGAAGACGCCGGCGACACTGGTCTCGGTGGCATTGCCCTCGAGGCCGCTGGTCACCGTCAGGTAGCCCTCGCGCATGGCCACCTGGCCCGCGAAGATGTCCGTGTTCGGCTTGTGTCCGATGGCGATAAACACACCGGACAGCGCGATCTCCGATTGCGCGTCGTCGATCGTGGAGCGCAGGCGCATGCCGGTGACCCCGCTGTCGTCTCCCAGGACCTCGTGGAGAACGTGGTTCCAGAGGATGCGCACCTTGCCCTCGCGCTCGCGCCTGAAGAGACGGTCCTGGAGGATTTTTTCCGCCCGCAGCGCATCGCGGCGATGCACCAGGACCACTTCCTCGGCGATATTCGCCAGGTACAGAGCCTCCTCCACAGCCGTGTTGCCACCGCCGATCACCGCGACGCGCTGGTTGCGGTAGAAAAAACCGTCACAGGTGGCGCAGGCGCTGACGCCCTTGCCCATGAAGGCCGCCTCGCTCGGCAGGCCGAGATACTGGGCGGATGCCCCGGTGGCGATGATCATGGCATCGCAGCTGTAGCGACCGCTGCCCTCGAGGCGGAAGGGGCGATGGGTGAGGTCGACGGCCTCGATATGATCGGTGATCACAGCGGTGTCGAAGCGCTCCGCGTGCTCGAGCATTTCCTGCATGAGCTGCGGCCCCTGCAGGTCCGCCGGCCCCCCCGGCCAGTTCTCCACATCGGTGGTGGTGGTGAGCTGCCCGCCCTGCTCCATGCCCGTGATCAGAACCGGCGACAGGTTGGCCCGGGCCGCGTAGACCGCCGCAGTGTAGCCGGCCGGGCCGGAACCGAGGATGATCAGGGGGTGGTGCTGGGGATCGCTCATGCAAAGGTCCTGTAGCGGGAGTGAAGTTCGACGCGGGCGCTAATGGTAAAGTATCGGCGCGGCGCCGGCAAAGGCTGGAGAAATAATCGAGATTTCCCCTATAACTTTCTGATTTGAATAGTTAAACTTAAGGCCAAGCTGCCAGCCCGCAGCGAGGCGAGGACAACCCTTGGCGAGGACCGCAAAAACAACGGACAGCCCCTGGAGCCCGCGCTGGCGCGAGGGTGCTTTCATCGGCATCAGTGCGGCCTGTCTGTACCTGCTGCTCGCACTGCTCACCTACGACAGCGCCGACCCCGGTTGGTCCGTTACCGGCCGTGGCGGCGCGGTGCGCAACCTCGGTGGACCCACCGGTGCCTGGTTGGCCGACGTGTTCTTCTCCCTGGTCGGCTGGGCCGCCTACCTGTTTCCGATGATGCTCGGCTACCGCGCGGTGGTGATCTTCCTCGAGCGCCACCGCCCGGGCGCTTTCGACTGGACCCATGTCAGTATCCGGCTCCTCGGCTTTGTCCTGGTGGTGGTGTCCGGCACGGCCCTCGCGGCTCTCAACGGCAGCGGCCGGCCGCTGCTGCCCCAGGGCGCCGGGGGCATCCTCGGCCAGGCCATCGGCGGCGCCTTTACCGGCGCGTTCAGCGCGGTCGGCAGCCGGCTCATCCTGGTGGCCGTGTTCCTCTTCGGCATGACCATCTTTACGGATCTCTCGTGGCTGCGGCTCATGGACCGCCTCGGCGCAACGGCTCTCGGTACCGTGGCCCGCAGTCAACGCTGGCTCCTGGCCCGCATCGACCAGGTGCGGGACCGGCGCGCCCGGGAGCGGCAGCTCGAGGCGCGCAAAGCCGTCATCACCGAGCACGTCGAGAAGGAAAAGAAGCGTAAGCCACCGAAGATCAAACCGTTGCAGGCGAAGGTCGAAACCGGCGAGCGGGCCGAGCGGGAAAAGCAGAAGCCGCTCTTCGATGCCCCGGTCACCGGCGAGCTGCCGCCGCTGGAACTTCTCGATCTCGAGGTCAAGGACCCGAGCAAGGGCTTCTCCGCGGAGGCCCTGGAGAAGCTCTCCAAGCTGCTGGAGCTGAAGCTCGCGGACTTCGGTGTCTCCGCCGAGGTCACGGCGGTCTACCCCGGCCCGGTCATCACCCGCTTCGAGCTGCAGCCCGCAGCGGGGGTCAAGGTGTCGCGGATCTCCAACCTCGCCAAGGACCTCGCCCGCTCCCTCGCAGTGATCTCCGTGCGGGTTGTCGAAGTGATTCCGGGCAAGAGCGTGGTCGGTATCGAGATCCCCAACGAGGACCGGGAGGTGGTGAATTTCCGCCAGGTACTTTCCTCCCGGGTCTTCGATCGGTCGAAATCGGCGCTGACGCTGGCCCTCGGCAACGACATTTCGGGGCAGCCGGTGGTCGCGGACCTGGCCAGGATGCCGCACCTTCTCGTGGCCGGCACCACCGGCTCCGGCAAGTCCGTCGGCGTCAACGCCATGCTCCTGTCGCTGCTGTACAAGGCGACGCCGGACGAGGTGCGCCTGATCCTGGTGGACCCGAAGATGCTCGAGCTCTCGGTCTACGACGGCATCCCGCACCTGCTGACGCCGGTGATTACCGACATGAAGGACGCCGCCAACGGCCTGCGCTGGTGCGTGGCGGAAATGGAGCGGCGCTACAAGCTCATGTCGGCGCTCGGTGTACGCAATATCGCCGGCTTCAACCGCAAGATCGACGAGGCGCGCAAGGCCGGCACGCCTCTCAATGATCCGCTGTGGACCCCGGACCCGGTTTTCGCCGAGGCCGACGAGGCACAGCAGCCGCCGGCGCTTGCGCGCCTGCCGTTCGTCGTCGTCGTCATCGACGAGTTCGCCGACATGATGATGATCGTCGGCAAGAAGGTGGAAGAGCTCATCGCCCGTATCGCCCAGAAGGCCCGGGCCGCGGGCATTCACCTTATCCTGGCCACGCAGCGTCCCTCCGTCGATGTGATCACGGGGCTCATCAAGGCCAACATTCCCACCCGCATCGCCTTCCAGGTCAGCTCCAAGGTCGACTCCCGGACGATCCTCGACCAGGGCGGAGCGGAGCAGCTCCTCGGCTACGGCGATATGCTCTACCTGCCGCCGGGGTCGGGACTGCCGAACCGCGTGCACGGCGCTTTCTGCTCGGACGATGAGGTGCACCGGGTGGTGTCGGACTGGAAGCGGCGCGGCGAGCCGGCCTATATCGAGGGCCTCCTCGATGAGGGCAGTGGCGTTGCGGTGACCCCCGGGGAACTGCAGTCGGGGGAGGGCGACGACGAAGACGACGCGCTCTACGACGAGGCCGTGCATCACGTCACCCGGAGCCGGCGCGCTTCCATTTCCAGCGTTCAACGCAAGCTGCGCATCGGTTACAACCGCGCGGCCCGGCTCATCGAGGCCATGGAGGCGGCCGGGGTGGTTTCAGCGATGGGCAGCAACGGTCAGCGCGAAGTGCTGGCGCCGCCGCCGGTGGGGGACTGAGCCATGTGCCGGCCTGTCCTTGCGGCCCTGCTGCTTGTGCTCGCATCCGCCGCGGCCCGTGCCGAAGACGCCGCTGCCGAGCTCGCTGCGCGCCTGGCACCGCTGGTGCGCCTCAGTGGCCACTTCGAGCAATCGGTGTCCGGCGAAGGCACGGCCATCGCGAGGCACAGCGCCGGGCGCTTCAGCCTCCGCCGCCCCGGCCGGTTCCGCTGGGAAATCCTCGAGCCGGACAGCCAGCTCCTGATTTTCAATGACGGGCTGCTCTGGCATTACGACCGCGACCTCGCCACGGCGACCCGCCGGCGTCTTGACGGCGATGCCTCGGCGCCGCTGCTGCTCCTTGCGGCCGATGCCGCCGCTCTCGATGCGGCCTTCACGGTCGAGGCCCTGGGCGCGGATCACTACCGGGTGATACCGCGGAGCCCTGACGACGGGTTCGAGATGGCGGAACTCACCTTCACGGGGGCGCTGCCGGCCACCATGCGCATCGTCGATCCCCTGGGCCAGACTATCGACATCCGCTTCAGCGAGCTGCATGAGGAGCCGCTGCCCCCGGACACCTTCGCGTTCACGCCGCCACCGGGGGTGGACGTCTACCGGGACGACGACTGACCCGTGGGCACGGAGGCCGGCAGCGACGACCTCTTCGCCGGCGAGGGGCCGGGCAGCTACGAGCCGCTGGCGGCGCGGCTCGCCGCCGCGGCGGCCAGGGCGCAGTTCCTGCAGCTATCGGCCGGGCTTTCCGGCGTCGAGGACATCCGCCGGGCCGCCGCTACGGCGCTTGCGGCCAGCCTCCGGCGCCGCTATCCGGGGGAGTAACGCCTGTCTGTGCACGGGCAAAGGCCGTACAATTCCAGCGCAGGACGACAGGGGCATCGCGCACCATGAAATACCTGCTTTTCGTGGCCCTCGGCGGGGCCGGCGGGGCGGTGACCCGCTACCTGCTCGGCAGCTGGGTGCACGGCCTCTGGGTCGGTGCCTGGCCCCTGGGGACCTTCCTGGTCAACATCGCGGGCTCCGCGGGTATCGGTGTCGTGCTCGCGCTGCTGGAGCGCGGGAGCCTGCACCCGGACTGGCGCAGTGTGCTCATGGTCGGCTTCCTCGGCGCTTTCACCACGTTCTCGACCTTTTCCCTGGAGACTGTCGAGCTGTGGCAGGGCGGCCATGCCGGGCTCGCCCTCGGCTACGTGCTGGCCAGTGTCATCGGCTGCGTACTCGCCGTGGCCGGCACCCTCTACCTGCTGCGCCCCCTCGCCTGACCCGCAGCACAGGATCGACCCAAGGACAGACACAAGGACAGGGAGAACATGCTGGACGTTCGCGAACTCAGAAAGGACCCGGAAGCCGTCGCCGAGGCCCTGGCCCGCCGCGGCTATGACTTCGACGTCGCCGGCTTCAAGGCCATCGACGCTCGCCGCCGGGCGGCGGATATCGAGAGCCAGGAACTCCTCGCCGAGCGCAAGGCAGCGAGCAAGCAGATCGGCAAGCTGGTGGGCGAGGGCCTGTCCGTCGAGGCGGCGAAAGCCAGGGTCAACGAGGCCCTCGAGGAGATCGCCAACCGTCTCGACAACGCCACCGCCGCGGCGCGGGACGCCCAGAGCGAGCTCGAGGCGTGGCTTGCGGGCGTTCCGAACCTGCCGGACGACGCGGTGCCCCCGGGCGCCAGCGAGGACGACAACGTCGAGCTTGGGCGCTGGGGCGAACCGCGGGTCTTCCCTTTCGCCGCCCGGGACCACGTGGACCTCGGCGAGGCCCTCGGCCTGCTCGATACGGAAGCGGCAACGAAGATCACCGGCTCCCGCTTTGTGGTGCTGCACGGCGAGCTGGCGCGACTGCACCGGGCCCTGGTGCAGTTCATGCTCGATCTGCATACCGGCGAGCACGGCTATCGTGAGCTCTACGTCCCCTACATCGTCAACGCCGACTCGCTCCGGGGCACGGGGCAGCTGCCCAAGTTCGCCGAGGACCTGTTCCGCCTGGAAGGCGACCAGGACTACTACCTGATCCCCACGGCGGAGGTGCCGGTCACGAACCTCGGCCGGGACCGCATCTTCGAGGACGCGGAGCTCGGCGAGGACGGCCTCGCCTTCGCCAGCCACACCCCCTGCTTCCGCAGTGAAGCGGGAAGCTACGGCCGGGATACGCGCGGCATGATCCGCCAGCACCAGTTCGAGAAGGTCGAGCTGGTGCGCTTCGTGCGCCCGGGAGACGCCGACGCCGCTCTGGAATGCCTCACGGGCCACGCCGAGGAAGTCCTCCGGCGCCTCGAGCTGCCCTATCGCAAGGTGCTGCTCTGCGGCGGCGACCTGGGCTTTTCGGCGCGCAAGACCTACGACCTCGAGGTGTGGCTGCCGGGGCAGTCCGCCTACCGGGAAATCTCCTCCTGCAGCAATTTCGGTGACTTCCAGGCCCGGCGCATGCAGGCGCGCTGGCGCAACCCGGAGACCGGCAAGCCGGAGCTGGTGCACACGCTGAACGGATCCGGCCTGGCCGTGGGGCGCACGCTCGTTGCCCTGCTGGAAAACGGCCAGCGGGAAGACGGTACGGTGCTGCTGCCGGAAGCCCTGCGCCCCTACGCGGGCGGTCGCGAACGCCTGGGCGGCTGACGCCTTGCACTCGCTGCCAGTCTTCCTGCGTCTCGCCGAGCGGCCGGCGCTTCTAATCGGCGGCGGCACCGTGGCCCTGCGCAAGGCGCGCTTCCTGTGCCGGACCGGCGCCCGGGTGACCGTGGTTGCCCCGGCGATCGATCCGGCGCTGCGGTCGCTGCTCGCGGCGCACGGCGGCGCCTGGCAGCAGCGTCCCTACCGCCGCGGCGACCTCGCGGGGCAGGATCTGGTGATCGCGGCGACGCCGGACGCGGCGGTCAACGCCGCCGTCGCCGACGAGGCCCGGGCCCGCCGGCTGCCGGTGAATGTGGTCGACACGCCGGCCCTGTGCAGCTTCACTTTCCCGGCGATCGTGGACCGGAATCCGCTTCTGGTCGCCATCGGCACCGGTGGCGCCAGCCCGGTGCTGGCGCGGGCCGTGCGCCGGCGCCTGGAAACACAGCTGCCGGCGGGCTTCGGTCGCCTGGCGCGTTTTCTCGGGGTCTGCCGGGACCGGCTGCGCCGCGAGGTCGGCGACGAGAGTGCGCGCCGCCGGCTCCTCGAGGACCTGGCCGAGGGCCCGGTCGCCGAGCAGGTGCTCGCCGGGGACGAGGCGGGCGCGAGCGTTGCGGTCGACGCGCTGCTCGCCGGCGGCGGCCGACCGGGGGGCGAAGTTTTCCTGATCGGGGCGGGCCCCGGGGACCCGGACCTGATGACCTTCCGCGCCCTGCGGCTACTGCAACGCGGTGACGTGGTGCTCTACGACCGCCTGGTGGGCGAGGATATTCTCGCGCTCGCCCGCCGCGACGCGGAGCTCCTTTACGTGGGCAAGCGTCGGGCGGAGCACAGCGTGCCTCAGGAGGAAATCAACCGCACTCTCCTCGAACTGGCCCGCGCCGGCAAGTGCGTCGTGCGCCTCAAGGGCGGGGATCCCTTCGTCTTCGGCCGCGGCGGCGAAGAGATAGACGAGCTGGCCCGGGCCGGGATTCCCTTCCAGATCGTCCCCGGTATCACCGCCGCCAACGCCGCTGCCTGCTACGCCGGGATTCCCCTCACGCACCGGGACTACGCCCAGTCGGTGCGCTTCGTCACCGGTCATACCCGCGACGGGCAGCTGCGGCACCGCTGGGAGGAGTTTCAGTCGCCGAGCGAGACGCTGGTGTTCTACATGGGGCTCGTCGGGCTGCCGATCATCTGTGCGCAGCTGATCGCGCACGGGCGGGACCCGGCCACGCCGGTGGCGCTGGTGGAAAAGGCGACCACGCCGGCGCAGCGGGTCCTTACCGGAACGTTGGCAACCATGACCGCGGTGGTGGAAGCGGACCAGCCGGAGCCGCCGACGCTGATCATCGTCGGCGACGTGGTACGCCTGGCGGCGGAACTCGGCTGGTATTCGCCGCGCGAGGGGCCTGCGGTGCGCCCCTAGTGGCTCTGGGTCCTATGAGCTATGGCGGCTAGTCCTCGTCGGGGCTGTGAATCGCGTAGGCCTGCTTGCGCATGAGCAGCGTGTCGACGAGGATGCTGCCGGCCTCGCTGAGGAGCACGTCCGTCTCCTCGTCGTCTTCCCCGCCGCCGCCGGCGAGGCTGTCCTCTGCCATCGGCTCGTCGTCGAAGGACGCCAGGGGTTCTTCGCCGAGGGCCTGTCGGCGCTTGTTCTCGATGGCCAGGGCCCGGGCCTCCCGCGCCTCGCGCTCCGCGCGCCGGGTTTCCTCGTTCAGCGACACGACCTGGATGTCGCCGTTTTCATCGGCGAGAGCCACCCGTTCGACGAGGAAGTTGAAATCCGGGTTCGAGGCGCTGCGCTCCTGAAAAAGCGCGGAGAGCTCGGGGATAAGCGGATCGAGGTCGCCGTAGCGCCGGTGCCGCACCGGGTTGATCTGGTCCCAGGAGAGGGCGTGCTCCAGAGAACTCTCGCCGATGTCTTCCGGGTCGTAGAGGGAAGGGAAGGTGATGTCCGGCACCACGCCGCGGTGCTGCGTGCTGTCGCCGGAGATGCGATAGAACTTGCTCTCGGTGATCTTCAACTGCCCCTCCGTGAGCGGCACGAGAGTCTGCACTGTGCCCTTGCCGAAGGAGCGGTCGCCGACGATGATCCCCCGCTCGTAGTCCTGGATAGCGCCGGCAAAGATCTCGCTGGCGGAGGCGCTGAGGCGGTTGATGAGAACCACCAGCGGCCCTTCGTAGTAGGCGGTACGCATGCGCTTGCCATCGCGCCAGACACGCCGGGAGGAGTGACGGATCTGCACCGTGGGGCCGTACTCGATGAACAGCCCCGTCAGCTCGTTGGCTTCCTGCAGGGAGCCGCCACCGTTATTGCGCAGGTCGACGACGATCCCCTCCACGCCCTCGTCCTGGAGTTCGCCCAGGAGCCGGCGCACGTCCCGGGTGGTGCTCTTGTAGTCGTCATCGCCCCGGCGCATGGCCTCAAAGTCAATGTAAAAGGCCGGTATGTCGATGACGCCCACCTTCGTGCTGCTGCCGTCGTCGCCCGGGACTTCCAGGATCCGGCGCTGCGCCGACTGCTCCTCGAGCTTCACGGTGTTGCGGACGATCCGGATTTCCTTGTGTACCTCGGTGGAGGCCGCGTCCGCGGGGATCACGTCGAGGCGCACGGTGGTGCCCTTGGGGCCGCGGATCAGGTCCACCACCTCGTCGAGACGCCAGCCGATCACGTCGACCAGGGGACCGTCCTCGCCCTGGCCGACAGCGACGATGCGATCGGCCGGCTTGAGTTCACCCTGCTTGTCCGCGGGCCCGGCGGCGACGAGGCGGGCCACTTTGGTGTGTTCGTCCTCGAGCTGAAGCACCGCGCCGATGCCCTCGAGGGACAGGCTCATGTTGATATCGAAGTTCTCTTTGCGCCGCGGCGAGAAGTAGTTCGTGTGCGGGTCGTAAAGCGCCGTCAGCGCGTTGGCGTAGAGCTGAAAAACGTCCTGGTCGTTGTACTGGCGCACCCGGGTCAGCTGGGTGCGATAACGCTTTTGCAGCGTGTCGACGATGTCGTCCTCGTCCTTATCGGCCAGCTGCAGCCGCAGCGCCTGGTTCTTCAGCTGTTTGCGCCAGCGCTCGTCCAGCGCAGCTTCGCTCGCGGCCCAGTCCCGCAGCTCCGGGTCGACGGCGTAGGTCTCGTCCCGGGAGAAGTCCATGGCTGCGTAGAGCGCCGGCAGCGAGTCGACCACCCGCTCGAGGCGGCTCACCAGGCGCTCCTCGAAGCGGTTGAAAATCTCGAAGCCGGCGTCGAGGCGACCCGAGGGCAGGGCATCGTCCATAACGTAGCGATAGCGCTCGAAGGATTCGATATCGCTTTGCGTGAAGTACATCTTGCCGCCGTCGAGGCTCTCGATGTAGTTTTCGAGGTGTTCGGAGGACAGCTCGTCGTCGTAAGCGAGCTTGGCATAGTGACGCTCCTCGAGCTGCTCCACCAATTCCGCGGCAGTTTCGGCCTGGGATTCGGTGTACCAGAGCTTCGCCGCGACGGGCGCGGCGACGAGGAGGGCGGCCAGGGCCAGCCCTGAGGTGAACCAGGTTCGATTCGCAGTCATGCAGCTTACCTGTTATCCGGACTGTGCTTGGAGTGTAGCGGGATGCCGGGGGCCGGAAAAGCCTCCCTGCCCAGCCCCGGCGCCGTTCAAACGCCGGGCACCCGCAGGTCGAAGGTGGCGTTGACGCGGCTTTGGAAGACGAGATCACCGGTCCCGTAGCTCTCTGCAGCGGGCGCCGCACCGGCGCTGCGCACTGCCATCTCGCTGGCGACGGGCCGCGGCCGCGGGCTGTTCAGGGCGTCCAGGGTGCGCACCGGGCCGACCGCCACACCGAGGCTTTCGGCCAGCGCGGTGGCGTTGGCTCGCGCGTCCCGGGCGGCTTCGGCGAGAGCTTCCCGGCGCAGCCCGGCGGCATCGCTGTGCCCGAGCGTCGGCGGCGACACCTTGTTGGC
>CAYFVG010000073.1:5677-12135 GCA_964346365.1 uncultured Alteromonadaceae bacterium | reverse complement strand
TCTCGGCGCCGAGATCGGCATCTCCACGGACAAGCTGCATGCCCGCGGCCCCGTCGGGGTGGAGGGGCTGACGTCGCAGAAATGGATCGTGTTCGGTGAAGGAAACGTGCGCTCTTGAGCGGCGCGGGGCCCGTGGCCGTCTTCGGCGGCACCTTCAACCCCGTTCATCTCGGCCACCTGCGCTCCGCGGTTGAGCTGGTCGAGCGCCTGGGTCTGGATGAGCTGCGGCTCATGCCCTGCGCCCTGCCACCGCACCGGGAAGCTCCCGGGGTCGATGCCGGGACCCGCGCCCGGCTGGTGGAACTTGCGATCGCCGGGGCCCCGCGGCTCAGCTGCGATTGCCGGGAGCTGGCCCGGGAAGGGCCCTCGTACACCATCGACAGTCTGCTCACTCTCCGCGCTGAACTGGGCTCGGAACGACCTCTCCTGCTGGTGATGGGCGGCGATGCGTGTGCTGGGCTGCCGGGCTGGCACCGCTGGGAGGAACTCCTGGACCACAGCCATATCGTTGTGCTCGACCGCCCCGAGGCCGCCGTGCCTGCGACCGGCCCGGTAGCGGCCTGGCTCGCCCGGCACCGGGTCGATGCCGAAGCCCTCCGCCAGCGTCCCGCCGGCGGGGTGCACCGGCTGAGCCTGCGGCCACTGCCGATTTCCGCCACGGAAATCCGCGGGCTGGTACAATCGGGCCGCTCGGTGCGCTACCTGGTCCCCGACCCGGTGTTCGCCTACCTCGACAGCCATGGGCTCTACCGACAGGAAGGAAACGATTGCCAGTACTGAATTCCGAGGCCGCCGGTGGCGGCCCGCTGACCGCGTGAACGCCGAAGCACTCCGCGACCTGGCCCTCGGTGCCCTCGACGCTCTCAAGGGCGTGAACGTAGTCAGCCTCGAGGTGCGCGACCGCACCGATGTCACCGACTACCTGGTAGTCGCCAGCGGCAGTTCCAACCGCCACGTCAAAGCGCTCTCCGACAGTGTCATCGAACAGGCCAAGGCGGCCGGCACCCGGCCCCTCGGGGTCGAGGGACAGGACACCGGGGAATGGGTGCTCGTGGACCTCGGCGACGTGGTGGTACACGTCATGCTGCCCGCGAGCCGGGACTTCTACGATCTCGAGCGGCTCTGGGCGGTGCCCGACCGGTCGGGCTGATGCGCCTCACCGTGCACGCCGTGGCGGGCAAGCTGCCGCGCTGGGTGCTGGAGGGCAGTGCCGCGTACGAGCGACGCCTGCCGCGGGAGCTCAAGCTGAACTGGAAAGACGTGCCACTGGCGCGGCGCAGTGCGGACGGCGGTGGCGCGGCGCTCGCCGAGCGCGAGGGCGAGCGCTTGCTGAAGGCGGTCGGTGAGCGCGACCGGGTCATCGCGCTCGATCCGGCCGGTGAGCCCTGGCGCACCGAGGATCTGGCCGGGCATCTGGCCGACTGGCAGATGGATGGGCGCCCGGTGGCCTTTCTCGTCGGCGGCCCCGACGGCCTGTCACCGGCCTGCCGGCTGCGGGCGGAGCGCAGCTGGTCTTTCGGGCGGCTCACGCTGCCGCACCCGCTGGTGCGCATCGTGCTCGTGGAGCAGCTCTACCGGGCTTGGACAATCCTCGCCGGGCACCCCTACCATCGCGGCTGATTGGATGCGATAAGGTCTCATGGCGCAGACGATCACCCTGAAAGATACGCGGCGGGAATTGCGCAGCTACGGCGGCCGCACCGCCGTTGCCCTGTTGCTCGTGCTCGGGGCACTGCTCCTCGTCTTCCTGCGCTACTTCAGCCTGCAGGTCACCGGCTATGAGACCTACCGGACGCAGTCGGAGCGCAACCGGGTACAGCTGCAGGCGCTGCCGCCGAAGCGCGGCCTGATCTACGACCGCCACGGCGCACTGCTCGCCGCCAATCGGCCGAGCCATAGCCTGTCCCTGGTGCGCGAACGCGTGCCGGACCTCGAGGCGACCCTGGGCGCCCTGGGCGAGCTGGTGACCGTGGACGAGGACGACGTCGATGCCTTTCGCCGGCGCCTCGGTCAGCGCCGACCCTACGAGCCGGTGCCCCTCAGGTTCCGACTCACCGAAGAGGAGCGCGCCCGCCTGGCCGTGAACCGCCACCGGCTCCCGGGGGTGGTGGTAGACGCCCGGCTCATGCGCCACTACCCCCGGGGCGACCTCTTCACCCACGCCATCGGTTATGTCGGCCGTATCAACGAGCGCGAGGCCGCGCGGCTCGACGCCTCCGACTACCGCGGCACCTTCCATAGCGGCAAGACCGGCATCGAGCGCCGCTACGAGGACACGCTCCACGGCGAGGTCGGCTACCAGAACGTCGAGACCAACGCCCACGGACGGGTGCTCCGGGTCCTGGACCGCTTCGACCCGGAGCCGGGCCAGGACCTGGTGCTCAACCTCGACAGCAACCTGCAGCGGGTGGCGACCGAGGCACTGGGAGACCAGCGTGGCGCCGTGGTCGCCATGGACCCGGCCACCGGCGGCGTCCTCGCCCTCGTGTCCACGCCGGTCTTCGACGGCAATCTCTTCGTGAACGGCATCAGCAGTCGCGACTACGGTTCCCTGCGCGATTCGCGGGACGTTCCCCTGTTCAACCGTGCGGTGCAGGGGCAGTATCCGCCGGGATCGACGGTGAAGCCACTGATGGCGCTCGCGGGCCTCGAGGCGGAGCTGGTGACCCCGGAAAGCACCGTGCCGGACCCCGGCTGGTACCGGCTGCCCGGCGGCTCGCGACGCTACCGGGACTGGATCCTGCGCATCCGCGGCACGGGCCACGCCCCGGAGGTGGATCTGCACATGGCCCTGGCGGAGTCCTGCGACACGTATTTCTACGACCTTGCCCGGCATCTGACGGTGGACCGGATGCACGACTATCTCGCGCCCTTCGGCCTCGGCCGGCGCACGGGTATCGATACCACCAACGAACGCCCCGGGGTGCTGCCCTCTACCGAGTGGAAGCGGAAGGCAAAAGGCGAGCCCTGGTATCCCGGGGAGACGCTGAGCGCCGGCATTGGCCAGGGCTACATGCTGGCCACGCCGGTGCAGCTCGCTGCCTTTACGGCGGCCATCGCCAACCGGGGCGCGTTCCGCACGCCGCAGCTGGTGCGGCGCATCGGCGGCCAGCAGGTGGCCCCGGCGGCGGTCCGCCACATCGAGGCGGCGCCGGCACACTGGGACGCGATCCACGCGGGCATGCGCGCGGTGGTCCACGGCGAGCGCGGCACGGCGAGGCTCATCGCCGATGGACTTGCCTACACCATGGCCGGCAAGACGGGCACGTCACAGGTCATCGGTATCGCCCAGGGCGAGGTGTACAATGAGGACGAAATTGCCGAGCGCCACCGCAACCACGGTCTGTTCGTGGCCTTTGCGCCCTTCGAAGCGCCGACCATCGCCGTGGCGGTAATCGTCGAAAATGGTGGCGGCAGTACCGCCGCGTCGCCGATCGCCCGGGAGGTCATCGACGCCTGGGTGCTGCGTGAGGGGGTGGTGGCCGGTGGGTGACTACGTACGCCGGCTGCCGGAGCAGGACACGGGTCTGCGTCGCGCCGGGGTCGGCTTCCCCGCCCGGCTGCATCTGGACCTGCCGCTGCTCGTGCTCCTGCTGACGGTCACCGGCTTCGGTCTCGTGGTTCTTTACAGCGCCGCCGACGGCGACCCGGGGGCGGTGCTGCGCCAGGCGCGCTACTTCGTCCTCGGTTACCTTGTCCTGCTCGTGGCGGCGCAGTTTCCCCCGGTGCGCTACCGGCGCTGGTCGCCCTGGGTGTACTTCGGCGGCGTGCTCCTGCTCCTGGGGGTGATGTTCTTCGGCACCGGCACCAAGGGCGCGCAGCGCTGGCTGGACCTTGGCGGATTACGCTTTCAACCGTCGGAGATCATGAAGCTGCTGGTGCCCATGACGGTGGCCTGGTACCTCGCGGACCGCGTCCTGCCGCCGCGGCTGCCCGATCTGCTCGCCTGTTTCGGGCTTATCGTGCTACCGGCGGGCCTGATTCTGCAGCAGCCGGATCTCGGCACGGCGCTGCTCATCGCCGCCAGTGGCCTGTTCGTAGTGTTTATGGCGGGTATGGGGTGGCGCTACATCACCGGTACCGTTCTCCTGGGCCTTGCCTCCGCCTGGCCCCTGTGGACGCTTGTGCTCAAGGACTACCAGCGCCAGCGTATTCTCACGCTGCTCAACCCGGAGAGTGACAAGCTCGGCGCCGGCTGGAACATCATTCAGTCCAAGACCGCCATCGGCTCCGGCGGCTGGGCCGGCAAGGGCTGGCTGGAGGGCACCCAATCCCACCTAGACTTCTTACCGGAGAGCCGCACAGACTTTATCATTGCGGTGCTCGCGGAAGAGTTCGGTCTGCGCGGGGTGCTGCTGCTGCTGGCGCTGTACCTGCTCATTCTGCTGCGCGGCTTCTGGATCGGCCTCAACGCCCAGAGTACCTACGGGCGGATCCTCGCCGGCAGCCTCACGCTGACCTTCTTCGTTTATATCTTTGTTAACATGGGCATGGTCTCAGGGCTCCTGCCCGTGGTCGGTGTCCCGCTGCCCCTGGTGAGCGCCGGCGGCACCTCGGTGGTGACGCTGCTGGCGGGTTTCGGCCTGCTCATGGCCATCGCCGCGGAGCAGCGAGTCATCGGACAGTGAGTCGCCGTCCCGGCCAGCGAGGGCCCTCGATGTTGCCACTGCCCTGCCTTTCCCGGCCCCTGCGCCGCCTCGCGCTGCTGGCCGGCCTGCTCCTGGCGCTGCCCGCCTGCGCGGAGCACTACGGCGATCACCCGGCGGCCATCGCCCTTGTCGACGAACTGGTTGCCGAGGACGGTTTTGAACGCGCGTTCCTTGAGGCACTCTTCGCCCGGGCCGAGCGTCAGGACAGCATTCTCGAGGCCATTGCCCGGCCGGCGGAGAAGACCAGGCCCTGGCACGAGTATCGAGACATCTTCCTTACCGGCCGTCGCATTGACGAGGGCGTCGACTTTCTCGCCGCGCACCGCCAAACCCTCGCCGCCGCCGAGGCCGAGAGCGGCGTGCCGGCAGCGGTGATCGCCGCGGTGCTCGGTGTCGAGACCTACTACGGCCGCATCACCGGGAACTACGCGGTGATCGACGCGCTGGCCACCCTCGCCTTCGACTACCCGCCGCGCTCACCCTTTTTTCGCCGCGAGCTGCGCCACTTCCTGCTGCTTGCGCGGGAGCAGGGCCTGGACCCTGCCGGGCTCAAGGGCTCCTACGCCGGCGCCATGGGTTATGGGCAATTCATGCCGAGCAGCTACCGCAGCTATGCCGTGGACTTCGACGGTGACGGCGTCGCCGATATCTGGAACAACCCGGTGGATGCCATCGGCAGCGTTGCCAACTATCTCGCCCGCCACGGCTGGCGGCGAGGCGAGCCCGTGGCCGCGCGGGCGACCCCGACGACGCCGCTGCCCGCGGACTGGTTCGACGACGGCCTGGATGCCGACCGTACCGTAGCCCAGCTGCGAGGCGATGGCCTCGAGCCGGTGCGCAGGCTGCCGGCGGACGCGCCGGCCCTGGCCCTCCGGCTGGCGGGCGATGACGGCCCCGAGTACTGGCTGGGCCTGCCCAACTTCTATGTGATTACCCGCTATAACCACAGCGCGCTCTATGCCATGGCGGTCCACCAGCTGAGTGAGCGGCTGCGCGAGGGCGCTCGCGGGTGAACCGGCTGTGGGGTATCGGCTGCCTGTTCGCTCTCGGCCCGGGTATCGGGCTGGGTTTTGGGCTGAGTGCCTGCAGCGCCCCGGCGCCGCCCGATGGCGCGCCGTTGATGACCATCGCCGCCCACGAAGTGCCCGACGCCGTGCCGCGGGCCGAGCCGATTCTGCGCGCCGGGAACAGCAGCCCTTACGAGGTGGCCGGCGAGACCTACCGGGTTCTGCCCAGCGCAACGGGCTATCGGGCCGAGGGCATTGCCTCCTGGTACGGCACCCGCTTCCACGGCCGCAAGACCGCCAACGGCGAACCCTACGATCTCTACGGGCCGACGGCGGCGCACCGGACGCTGCCGATTCCCTCCTACGTCCGCGTCACCAACCTGGGCAACGGCCGCGCCATGGTCGTGCGCATCAACGACCGCGGGCCCTTCCACCCGGATCGGGTTATCGACCTGAGCTACGGGGCCGCCGTGCGCCTGGGCTTCGCCGACGCCGGGACGGCTCAGGGGCGCCTCGAGGCCCTCGCCCTCGCCGGGGTCGACGACCGCCGGGGCAGCGAGGACGGTGTCTACCGCTACCTGCAGCTCGGCGCCTTCGCCAGCCCGGAGACCGCGCGCGGCCTGCGCGACCGGGTGGCGGCGCTGGTGGATGTGCCGGTCACAGTGAGCCCCGTGGAGGTGCGGGGCCGCGCCCTCAGTCGCGTGCGCGTCGGCCCCGTGCGCGACGAGGCGCATCTCAAGGCAGTACGCGAGCACCTGCGCGCGATCGGTTTCGATCCGGGACAGGCCCTGCCCTGAGGCGC
>CAYFVG010000073.1:1762-5577 GCA_964346365.1 uncultured Alteromonadaceae bacterium | reverse complement strand
CCTGAGGCGCATTCCTTTCGCTGGCAGGGGGCATGCGGTAACATCCCGCGCTCTGAATCATCGGGGATACGCCTGTCATGCGTCGACTTGCCTTCGCCATCCTCGGCCTGCTGCTGGCCGTGCAGGGCCAGGCCCAGAGCATCGTGCCCGCGCCGCCGCAGGTGTCCGCCGAAGCCTTCATTCTTGTCGACGCCGCCACCGGTTTCGTCATCGCCGGGGACAGGCCGGACGCTACGCTGCCGCCGGCCAGCCTCACCAAGCTTATGACCAGCTACGTCTTGGCCAACGAGATCGCCGAGGGGCGCCTGACGCGGGACGAAAGCGCGGTGGTCAGCGAGAATGCCTGGTCGCAGAACCCGGTCTTCAAGGGGTCTTCGCTCATGTGGATCGAGCCCGGCAGGGACGTGACCATCGGTGAACTGGAGCGCGGCATCGTCATCGCCTCCGGCAACGACGCAACGGTTGCCGTGGCCGAACATATCGCCGGCAGCGAACAGGCCTTCGCCGAACTCATGAACCAGCACGCCGAGCGCCTGGGCCTCAGCAATACGCACTTTACGAATTCCCACGGTCTGCCCCATCCCGACCACTACACGTCGGCCCGGGACCTCGCAAAGCTCTCTGCGGCTCTCATCCGTAACTTCCCGGCGCACTACGCGCGTTACCGGGAGCTCGACTACACCTATAACGACATCAAGCAGTACAACCGCAACAAGCTGCTGCGCGAGGACCCTTCCGTGGACGGCCTGAAAACCGGCTATACCCGGGAGGCCGGTTACGGTCTCGTCGCCTCCGCGAAACGCGGAGACATGCGGCTCGTCTCCGTGGTCCTCGGCACCAGCAGCCCGACGACGCGCAAGAACGAGACGCGCGGCCTCCTGAATTACGGCTTTCGGTTCTACGAAACGGCGCATCTCCTGGACGCCGGTGAGGAGTTGGACAAGCCGCGAGTCTGGAAGGGCCGGGCCGACTACGTCCCGGCCGGTGTGCTCGATGACATTGTGCTGACGCTGCCTCGGGGCAAGCGCCAGCAGGTGGAGCGGCGCGTGGCGCTGGTTGAGGAGATCGAGGCGCCGCTCGCCGTCGGCGACAGCGTCGGCACGCTGACGCTGCTCCTCGACGGCGAACTCCTGCACCAGGGGCCCGTGGTGGCACTCGAGGCCGTACAGCCCGGCGGCTTTCTTGCCCGCCTCTGGGACGTGATCCTCATGTGGCTGGCGCGCCTCTTCGGCGCCTGAGACCGGCGGTGACGGCGCAGGACCCCCCGAAGATCGAGTTTCCCTGCGAGTACCCCATCAAGGTATTCGGTCGCAACCGGGATGGCGTGCAGGAGGCGGTGGTGGCCGTGTTCGAGCGTCACGCCCCGGGCTTCGACCGGGCCGGCATCAGCATCCGCGACAGCCGCAGCGGCACCTTCCTTGCCATGACCGTGACCATCGTCGCGAGCGGTCCGGAGCAGCTCCGGGCCCTGCACCGCGACCTCCTGGCGACGGGCCACGTGCAGATGGTGCTGTGAGCCCCGGGCTGCGCCAGCGCCGCCTCGGCGAGGCAGACTACCAGCGCACCCTGGCGGCCATGCGCCGTTTCACCGACGAGCGCGGCGCCGATACCCCCGACGAGCTGTGGCTTCTCCAGCATCCCCGGGTCTTCACCCAGGGCCAGGCCGGGCGCGCTGAACACGTGCTGGCGCCCGGCGATATTCCGGTGGTGCCGGTGGATCGCGGCGGGCAGGTGACCTACCACGGCCCCGGGCAGTGGCTGGTCTACCTGCTCATCGATCTCAAGCGCCGGGGCCTCGGCGTGCGCGGCCTCGTCAGCCTGATCGAGCGTGCCATCGTCGCGCTGCTCGCAGCCTATGGTATCGAGGCGGCGGCGGATCCGGCGCGTCCGGGAGTCTATGTGGCCGGCGAGAAGATTGCCTCCCTGGGCCTGCGCGTGCGCCGCGGCTGCAGCTACCACGGCCTCGCCCTGAATGCCGCCATGGACCTCGAGCCCTTCGGGCGCATCAACCCCTGTGGCTACGCGGGGCTTGCCGTGACCTCCATGGCGCTGCAGCTGCCGGACCGCGAGCTCGATCTCGATGCCGTTGGCGAGGCGCTGCTCGCCGCCCTCGCCCGGGAACTCGCGGCGGTCAGTGCCTGACCGGCCGCCCCGTCATCCCGCCGGTACGGGCGTGGCCCCGGTCGCTCTGCTACACTCGCGCCCCCCGGAAAACAGGAACCAGGTTTTTCATGACCGAGACCGCCGCGATCGACGCCGTCGCCCGGCGCCGCACCTTCGCCATCATCTCGCATCCGGACGCGGGCAAGACCACCATGACGGAGAAGCTGCTTCTGCTCGGCAGCGTGATCCAGACCGCGGGTATGGTCAAAGGCAAGCGGGGCCCGCACGCGACCTCGGACTGGATGACCATGGAGCAGGAACGCGGCATCTCCGTGACGTCCTCGGTGATGCAGTTCCCCTATCGGGACCGGGTCGTGAACCTCCTCGACACGCCGGGGCACGAGGATTTTTCGGAAGACACCTACCGCACGCTCACGGCCGTCGATTCCGCGCTCATGGTCATCGACGGCGCCAAGGGCGTCGAGGACCGCACCATCAAGCTCATGAACGTGTGCCGGCTCCGGGACACGCCGATCATCAGCTTCGTCAACAAGCTCGACCGGGATATCCGCGACGCCATCGAACTCCTCGATGAGATCGAGGCTGTGCTGGGCATCGCCGCGGCGCCGGTGAACTGGCCCCTTGGCATGGGCGGGAACTTCCGCGGCGTGTACAACCTCTACACCGACACGATCCATGTTTACGAGCCCGGCCACGGGCGCGAACTGCATCCGGACGAGCGCATTGAGGGGCTGGCGAGCGACCGGGCCCGATCGCTCCTCGGCGAGGACTACGACGCCTTCTGCGAGGAGATCGAGCTGGTGCGCGGCGCCAGTCACGAATTTGACAAGGACGCGTTCCTTGCCGGGCGGCTGACGCCGGTGTTTTTCGGCACCGCGCTGGCGAACTTCGGGGTGCGCGAGATGCTCGACGACTTCGTGGCCTGGGCGCCGGCGCCCCTGGCGCGCGAGGCCACCAAGCGCACCGTGGCGGCCTCGGAGCCGGCGTTCAGCGGCTTCGTTTTCAAGATCCAGGCCAACATGGACCCGCGACACCGGGACCGCATCGCCTTTTTGCGGGTCTGCGCGGGCCGCTACGAGAAAGGCATGAAGATGCGCCACGTGCGTACCGGCAAGGACGTGCGCATCGCCGACGCCGTGACTTTCAAGGCCGGCGAGCGGGCGCTGGTCGAGGAGGCCGTGGCCGGGGACATCATCGGCCTGCACAACCACGGCACGATCCAGATCGGCGATACCTTCACGGGCGGCGAGGCGCTGCAGTTTACGGGCATTCCCCACTTCGCGCCGGAGCTGTTCCGGCGCATCCGCCTGCGCGACCCGATGAAGTCCAAGCAGCTGCAGAAGGGCCTGCAGCAGCTCTCGGAGGAGGGGTCGACGCAGGTCTTCGCGCCCCTGACCTCCACGGATCTCATTGTCGGCGCCGTCGGCCAGCTGCAGTTCGACGTCGTCGCCTACCGGCTCAGGGACGAGTATAAGGTGGAGGCACGCTACGAGCCGGTCAATGTCTACACGGCGCGCTGGGTCCACTGCGAGGATCCCCGCAAGCTCGAGGAATTCCGCAGGAAGGCCGCCGAGCACCTCTCGGAGGACGGCGGCGGTTACCTCACCTACCTGGCACCCACCCGGGTGAACCTGTCGCTCATGGAGGAGCGCTGGCCGGAAATCCAGTTTCGCGCCACCCGCGAGCATTGA
>CAYFVG010000073.1:0-1662 GCA_964346365.1 uncultured Alteromonadaceae bacterium | reverse complement strand
AATAACTCAAGACACCGGGAACGAGCAGGTACTTCCATCACTTCCGCGAACGACTCAGCTACCCTGGCAAAGTCTCCTGCAACCTCCCCTGCCAGCCAGGCGGAGTTGCGCAACGCTTTCGATGCCACTCGCGCCGCGTCCCTGGCCGCCTGTGCGGGACTTGAGAGCGAGGACTACAGCCTGCAGGCCGCGGAGTTCGCGAGCCCGCCGAAGTGGCACCTCGCCCACACCAGCTGGTTTTTCGAGACCTTCATCCTGAAGCCCTTCGCACCGGGGTACCGGGAGTTTCACCCGGCCTTCGAGATGCTCTTCAACTCCTACTACCATGGCGTCGGCGAGCGGTTCCCGCGGCCCCAGCGTGGACTGCTTTCCCGGCCGACGCTGGACGCGGTACTCGCCTACCGTGCCCACGTGGAGGACGCTCTGCGGCCGCTGCTGGACGACCCCGCCGCCGATCCGGTGGTCGCCGCCCGCTGCCGCCTCGGTATCGAGCACGAGCGCCAGCATCAGGAGCTGTTCTACACGGACATCAAGCACGCCCTCGCGGCCAATCCCCTGGCGCCTGCGCTGGCCGAGGGGCGCCCGGCTGAGGGGCGCCCGGCCGAGGGGCAGCCCGCAGCCGCCTCGTCCGCCGACTGGCTCGCCTTCGATGGTGGCCTCGTGGAAATCGGCCACTGCGGTGAGGGCTTTGCTTTCGACAATGAGCTGCCGCGGCACCGCTGCTGGCTGGAACCCTTCCGCCTCGCCCCGCGGCTGGTCACGAATGGCGAGTACCAGGCATTCATTGACGATGACGGCTACCGTCGCCCGGAGCTGTGGCTCGCCGACGGTTGGGATCGCGCGCAGCGGGAAGGGTGGGCGGCACCGCTGTACTGGCGCGGCGACAGCGAGTTCACTCTTTACGGCCTCGCGCCGCGCGAGCCCGCGGCGCCCGTGACCCATGTGAGTGGCTACGAGGCCGATGCCTATGCCCGCTGGGCCGGCGCCCGCCTGCCCACGGAGGCGGAATGGGAGATGGCGGCCACGGCGCTGGCGCCGACGCGGGCCGGTGTAGAAGCCGGATGCCTGCATCCGCAGCCGGCCACCTCGGCTCCCGCACAGTTCTACGGTGCCTGCTGGCAGTGGACGGCCAGCGCCTACGGCCCCTATCCGGGCTTTGCCCCCGGGGCTGGGGCCATTGGCGAGTACAACGGCAAGTTCATGTGCAACCAGTGGGTGCTGCGGGGCGGTGCCTGCGTCACTCCGGAAGGGCAGCTCCGGCCTGGCTACCGTAATTTTTTCTACCCGGCGGACCGTTGGCAGTTCAGCGGCATCCGCCTGGCCACGAACCATGGCTGAAGGCGGCGGCCCCGCGCCGGAAAACGTCGCGTTCCACGACCTCCACCCGGCGTTGGGCGACAGCCGTGCGGAAGTTCTCGCGGGCCTCCGCGCCCCGCAGAAGTGGGTCGACCCGAAGCATTTCTATGACGCCCAGGGCTCGAGGCTTTTCGAGGCCATTACGCACCTGCCCGAGTACTATCCCACGCGCACGGAGACAGCCATCCTGCGCCGGGAGGCTCGAGCCATCGCCGGCAGATGCGGCACCGGGAGTGTCCTCATCGAGCCGGGGAGCGGCAACTGCGAGAAGGTGCAGCTTTTGCTGGACGCGCTGCGGCCGGCCGC
>CAYFVG010000072.1:0-12227 GCA_964346365.1 uncultured Alteromonadaceae bacterium | reverse complement strand
CGCCGGAACGCCCACCCGGGACCGTCTGCGGCCATGGATGGCCGCAGTCGAGCGCGAGCTGAGGAGCGACGCCCTCCCAAATCAGCTATCTGAGCGGACCTGCTTAGTGGCAACTGGTCGTCGGCGAAGGCGTGCGCCGGAACGCCCGCCCGGGACCGTCGCGGGCCATGGATGGCCCGCGTCGAGCGCACATGGATGTGCTTGTAGCGTGTCCCGGAGAGGGCTGCACCGGCGCTGGCGCCGACATCGAAGGATCCGGCCTTAGTAGCCGGTCGGACTCTGGTCTGTTCCACTGCGGGGATGCTGGATTTGGCCATTTGAGACTGAAAACTGCCTCAAACCGGACTTTCCCTCGCAACGAACGCCGTAGTTCCATGGGCTGCTAGCGTCTTG
This sequence comes from uncultured Alteromonadaceae bacterium, assembly GCA_964346365.1. GTDB lineage: Bacteria > Pseudomonadota > Gammaproteobacteria > Pseudomonadales > Halieaceae > Pseudohaliea. The sequence continues at coordinate 11,834 of CAYFVG010000072.1, read as the reverse complement.
CCGCCGGAGCCGGAGCTCGATTCACGACGCCGGGTCGGGGCTCTCAGGCTCAAGGACGCTCTCGTCCGTGAGCCAGGCGTCGAGGATGGCGGTGAGTTCGTCGCGGCCCTGGTGTTTGAGGGCGGAAAAGAGTTGGACGGAGACCATATCGTCCGGATAGGTGGCGGCCTCCCTGCGCGCGGCGAGGAGGGCGCTCTTGGCGGCGCCGCGCTTCAGTTTGTCCGCCTTGGTCAGGAGCACGTGTACGGGCATGCCGGCGACCGTGCCCCACTCGAGCATCTGCCGGTCGAAATCGCGGAACGGGTGGCGGATGTCCATGAGCAGGACAAGGCCGCGGAGGGACTGGCGGGCCTGCAGGTAGCGCTCGAGCTCGCGCATCCACTTCGCCTTGACCGCCTGGGGCACCTTGGCGAAGCCGTAGCCGGGAAGGTCCACCAGGCGCTGTGTGTCGGAGAGTTCAAAGAAATTGATCAGCTGTGTACGGCCCGGGGTCTTGGACGTGCGCGCGAGACCCGCCTGGCCGGTGAGGCTGTTGATGGCGGAGGACTTGCCGGCGTTCGAGCGGCCGGCGAAGGCCACCTCCCAGCCGGCGTCGGGCGGGCACTGGTTGAAGCGCGCCGCGCTGGTGAGGAAGGCGGCGCGGCGGTAAGCGGGACTCGTGGAGGTCATCCGGGGCACCGGTTTGTCGCCGAGAGCGAGTCGGATATAATGCCACCGCTTTTCGCCTCCCGGAATGGAAACGTGTGATCTGCCTTATCTGTCACTGAGGTGTTTGCCCATGAAGAAACTGCTGATCGCCGCACTCGTTTTCACAGGTTCCGCCGCCGCCACGGCCGAGCCGCCGATGGCCAAGTACAACAAGGCCTGTGCCGTGTGTCACGCCGCCGGCGTTGCCGGTGCGCCGAAGACCCACGACGCCGCAGCGTGGGAGCCGCGCCTGGCGAAGGGCATGGATACCCTCGTCAAAGCCGTGAATAACGGCTTGAACGCCATGCCGCCGAAGGGAATGTGCTTCGACTGCACTGACGAGGACTACGAGGAACTGATTACTTTCATGAGCTCGCCGGCGGAATAAGCCGCCGCGCGCACCTGCACCGAGATTCGTTATGAAAAAACTGCTGTTTGCTTGCGGCCTCGCCGCATGTGTCGTTCAGTACGCCTCCGCCGCCGATGTTCGCCCGAAGGGCGACCCGGCTTCCGGTGAGGCGCAGGCGGCTATTTGCGCCGCCTGCCACATGCAGGACGGAAACAGTATGGTCCCGTCCTTCCCAAAGCTCGCCGGGCTCGGTGAGCGCTACCTGTACGAGCAGCTGGTCGCCATTCGCGACGGCGTGCGCGTCATCGCCCAGATGGCCGGCCAGGTCGACAACAAGACCGATCAGGAACTTGCCGACCTCGCCGCCTATTACGACAGCTTTGAGCGCAGCGGCGGGCAGACCGATCCGGAGCTTGCCGAGCTCGGAGAAAAGGTCTACCGGGCCGGTGTTGCCGAGCGCAACGTGGCGGCCTGCACGGCCTGTCACAACCCGCGCGGCCTCGGTAACGCGCCGGCGGGTTTTCCGGGGCTCGCGGGCCAGCACGCCGAGTATATCGAGTCGCAGCTGAAGGCCTACCGGCTGGGCTACGAGCGCCCGGGCGAGGGCCGCTACACGGACGGTGAGTCGAAGATCATGCGCAGCAACGCGTTCGGTCTGACCGACTACGAGATCAAGGCCGTTGCCAGCTACATCGCGGGCCTGCAGTAGAGGTCAGCGAAGCGGCAGGGGTAGGCAGGGGTAGTGCAGGGGTAGTGAGGGTTACGCGGTTCGCTTCGGTGCCCTGCCGTTTTCCTTTGCCGACGTTGACCGGTTATTCTGTCCGCTGTCGTGAACGTGCGGCAAACGCCGCAGTCTGACCGGGTATCGAGCGTAGGGAGTCAGCCATGCTTACAGTCAAACACAGCCTGCTCGGGTTTTTCGCCAGCTGCCTTGTTCTCGCGGGCGCGTTTTCGGGTGGTGTTCGCGCCGCCGAATTCGAGGAAGGGAGGGACTACGAGGTTATCTCCCCGGCAATTCCCTCCCGCCACAGCGACAAGCTTGAGGTGACGGAGTTCTTTTCCTACGGCTGTGGCCACTGCTACAACTTCGAGCCGATCATCAGCCGGTGGAAGGCGTCCCGGGGCGAGGACGTGGTTGTCGTGCCGTCGCCGGTGATCTGGAACAAGCCCATGGAACTGCTGGCGAAGGCCTACTATGCGGCCGAGGTTCTGGATGTCACGGAGCTCGTGCATCTGGCGCTGTTCCAGGCCATCCATGTCGACCGTCAGCGCCTCGGCTCCGAGGCGGCCATCGCCGAGGTGTTCGAGGATAGCGGTGTGCCGGCAGAGGACTTCACCGACGCCTTCAACTCCTTCGGCGTCAGCAGCATGGCGCGTCAGGCCGACGCCCGGGCCCGCGCGGCGCGGATCAGAGGTACGCCGGAGGTGATGGTCGCGGGCAAGTATCGCGTGAGCACGCGCATGGCCGGTAGTCAGGCCGGCATGCTCGAGGTGGCTGCATTCCTGATCGAGAAAGAGCGCGCGGCGCGGGCGGCGGTGGCGTCGGTCGGGACGGCCAGCGGCAGCTGACCATAGTTACCGGGGCGGCTGTAGCCCCGCGGCGCTACATTCCATTGGGGTAGTTTTCCAGCGACACCCTGCCGCTCGCGCGAATGTGCTGGAAGGCGAGCCCGTATTCCCGCAGCATTTCCAGGCAGTAGGCCATGCGCCCGGCGAGGTAGTCGTGGTGCTTCGGGTCGTTCTCCGCCGCGTCTGCATTGAAGCACCGGCCCGCCCTGCGCACGATGACGTGCTCCGGCAGGTAGCAGATGCGGCTGTTCTTGTAGCTGCTCATGCGCAGTTCCGCGATCGGGTAGGCGCCGTTGTCCGCTGCGGAGACCGATACCAGCAGTGCCGGCTTGTGGGCCAGTTCCCCGCTCCCGGGCCAGAGCAGGAAGAAGTTCTTCAGCCCCGAAGGCACCATGCCGTGCCACTCCGGCGATACCACGACGAAAGCGTCGCAGCTGTTCAGGGCGTCGCGCAGCGGCCCCATGATCGCCGCCCAGGCCGCCGTGCCCTCGAACACGCCCTCGTCCCAGAACGGCAGCGGGTTCCCGGCCAGGGAGTAGAGCCAGGTTTCGTCGCAGAGGCCGCGGTCGCTCAGGGACCGTTCGATCCAGCCGGCGATCTTCGCGCTCTCGGAGTCCGCCCGGTGGCTGCCGCTGATGATTCCGATCTTCATGGCTACCTCGCGTCACAGAATGGCGCGGCAGTATGGCATATCACTCCGCGGCTGGCAGGCCTGCGCCGCGCTCCCCGCGCCACTGCACCCAGCCCGCCAGCACGAGCCCCAGCACCGCGGCGCCGAGCATGCACAGGATCAGCGGCAGCGGGCTGTCCACGAGGAGCTGGCCCACCAGGGCGGTCACCAGCGCGGCGAGGCCCATCTGCACGAAACCGAGCAGCGCCGAGGCGGTGCCGGCGATATGGGCAAAGGGTCGCAGGGCGATGGCCATGGCGTGGGGCATGACCAGGCCGAGGGCGAGGGCGTAGAACGTCATGGGCAACACCAGGGCGAGGACACTCCGGGGCAGGAAGCTGTGCCCGGTTAACATGAGTGCCGTGCTGCCTACGGCCGTAAGGCTGCCGGCGAACATGACCGTCTCCGAGCGGTGGTGGCTCGCGAGCCGGGCGGAGAGCGCGCTGCCGGTCATGTAGCCGATGACGGACGTCAGGAAGATCAGCCCGAACCAGGGCAGCGGCACGCCGAGCATGTCGATGAAGACGAAACCCGAGGCGGTGAGGTAGGCGAGGAGGCCGGCGTAGACGAGGGCGCCGGAAATGCTCACCGCCAGGAAAAACGGATGCATGATCAGCTCGCCGTAGTTCCGCGCAATGGCCAGCGGGTGCAGGCTCTGGCGCAGGGGCAGCGTCTCCGGCAGGAAGCGGAAGACCAGCAGGGCGATCACCACCGCGTAGCTGGCCAGGAACAGGAACACGCTGGGCCAGGGCACGAAGCGCAGCATGATGCCGCCGAGCCCCGGTGCGACGGCCGGGGCCAGGGCCATGAGCATGGCGATCAGCGACAGGGCGCGGGCTGCCCGGGTGGGGCCGTAGACATCCCGGGCGATGGTCCGCGCCAGGGTCGGGCCGACGCAGGCGCCGATCCCCTGCACGAAGCGATAGTACGCCAGTTCGAGCACGCTGGTGGACTGCGCGCAGCCCAGGGAAGCGGCGATGAACAGGAGCGTGCCGCCGATCAGAACCGGTCGGCGGCCGAAGCGGTCCGCGAGGGGCCCGCAGGCGAGGTGGAACACCGCGAAGCCCCAGAGATAGGCGCTTGCGGTGAGGTGCATGTGCGCGATATCCGTATCGAAGGCGCGCATCATCCCCGGCATGGCCGGCAGGTACATGTCGACGGAGAGCGGGCCGAGCGCGGCGAGGGCCGCGAGCAGGGCAAGCAGCCGCGGCGAGGCGTGGGTGGGAGGCTGGAGCATCGAGCGCTAGGGTACAGGAAAAGCCACTAGCCCATGTAGTCGAGCGGCAGCACCGTGCGCTGCACCACCCGGCGCAGCTCGAAGCTCGAATGCACGCCGGTGACGCCGGGGATGCGCGTGAGCCGGCCCAGCAGGAACTGCTCGTAGTGCTGCATGTCCGGGAGCACGGCCTTCAGCAGGTAGTCCGCCGCCTGGCCGGTGACCACGGAGCACTCGAGCACTTCGGGGTAGCTGGCCACCTCCGCCTCGAAGGCCGCGAAGCGATCCGGCGTGTGCCGGTCCATGGAAATCCCGATGTAGGCCGTGAGCTTCAGGCCGAGGGCGTCCTGATCGAGGAGCGTGACCGTAGTCCGCATCAGTCCGCTCTCCTCGAGGCGCTTCAGGCGCCGGGCGCAGGGGGTCGGCGACAGGCCGACGGCGTCCGCGAGCTCGAGGTTGCTGATGCGCCCGTTTCGCTGGATGACGTCGAGAATGCGCCGGTCTGTCCGATCGAGACGGGCCATCATCACTCCTGTTTGCGCTCATGAGTTGGTAAGTCACTATATAGTAGCTTGAAATTAGTGATAAAGTTCGTTTTGTGGCGCAAAAGAGGGTGACTTTGCAGCAAATCGCTATGCCATGGCCCTTATACTGTGCGCCAGGCCAGCGGTGCTGGCGGCAGGCGGCTCGGACGCGGTTATCCCCGCGACGGGCGACCCGGGGCCTCACGAGGGCAGCGGGTTGCGGCCTCGCCGGCACCAGGGCCGCCCTATTTATACGGCACGCTGTTCCGGACAAGCTCGTCCTGACAGAGTACTAAACACAGTAGGCAACAAAGAACGAACGAATCCGGGTGAGCCCCGGGGGAGGCAACGACCCATGAGCCGTCTCGACAACTTCGACCCTCGAGGTTTCGACCATAGTTTCGACCACAGCAAGTACCGCGCCTTCGAGCCGGTCGCCCTGCCCGACCGGCAGTGGCCGGACCGACGCCTGAACGCCGCGCCGCGCTGGTGCAGCGTCGACCTGCGGGACGGCAACCAGGCCCTGATCGAGCCCATGACCACCGCGCAGAAGTCCCGGCTCTGGGACCAGCTGGTCAAGATCGGGTTCAAGGAGATTGAGGTCGGATTCCCATCGGCATCCAGGCACGATTATGACTTCGTGCGCGATCTCATCGACAACGGTCGTATCCCCGAGGGCGTCACCATCCAGGTGCTCACCCCGGCCCGGCCGGACCTGATCGAGAAGACCTTCGCCGCCCTCAAGGGTGCGCGCCGGGCCATCGTTCATGTCTACAACTCCACCTCCACGGTGCAGCGGGAGAAGGTCTTCGGCCTGGATCGCGAGGGCATCACGGCGATCGCCGTGCGCGGCGCGGAGCTGGTGCGCGACGAGGCGGCGAAATACCCGGACACCGAGTGGGTCTTCGAGTACTCCCCGGAGAGCTTCACCGGCACGGAGATCGAGTACGCCGTCGAGGTCTGTGACGCCGTCATGGCTGTCTGGGAGCCGACGCCTGAGCGCCCGGCAATCGTCAACCTGCCCGCCACCGTGGAGCTGAGCACGCCGAACATTTACGCGGACCAGATCGAGTGGTTCTGTCGCCATGTCGAGCGTCGCGACAGCCTGGTCGTATCCCTGCACACGCACAACGACCGCGGCTGCGCCGTGGCCGCGGGGGAGCTCGGCATCCTCGCCGGCGCCGACCGGGTCGAGGGCACGCTCATGGGCAACGGCGAGCGCACCGGCAACATGGACATCGTGACCATGGCCATGAATCTCTACAGCCAGGGCGTTGACCCGGAGCTGTCGCTCGGGCACATGGACGAGATCATCGAGACAGTGAAGACCTGCACCCGGTTGCCGGTGCATCCGCGCCATCCCTACGCGGGCGAACTCGTGTTCACGGCTTTCTCCGGGAGCCATCAGGATGCCATCAAGAAGTGCCTCGCCCACCGCGATGACGCCGAGCCCTGGGAGGTCGCCTATCTACCTATCGACCCCGCGGACATCGGCCGCTCCTATCAGGAGGTCATCCGTATCAACAGCCAGTCCGGCAAGGGCGGCGTGGCCTACGTGCTCGAGCGCGACCACGGCTACGAGCTGCCGCGCTGGCTGCAGATCGATTTCAGCACCGCGGTGCAGGCCCATGCGGAGGAGCAGGAAGCGGAGGTGCAGTCCGCGGCCATCCACGACCTGTTCCAGCGTACCTACCTGGCCCCCGATGGCCGCTGGTCCCTGGGCGACTACCAGCTGAGCCGCGCGGACCACATGGATCAGCTCGCCGCGGTCCTCTGCGAGGGCAGCCAGACGCACCACATCAAGGGCACCGGCAACGGCGTGGTCGCTGCCTTCGTCGATGCCATGGAGCGCTTCACCGGCAAGTCGGTGGTGCTGGTCGAGTACAGCGAGCACGCCCTGTCCCAGAGCGCGGATGCGGAGGCCGTGTGCTATATCCAGCTCAACGTGGACGGCGAGCGGGTCTGCGGGGTCGGCCGCAGCCACGATATCGTCAAGGCCTCCATGAACGGCATTCTCGGGGCGCTCAACCGTGCGGCCACCGCGGACGCCGAAGCGGCGGCCTGATTAGTAGGGATGGCGGCGGAAGTACTCGACCGCCGCCGCCCGTATCCGCGGTGCCAGCCGCAGGGAGACGATCATGGTCGGGATGGCCATGAGGCCGTAGCAGCCCGAGATAATGTTGAACACCAGGTCGATGCTGACGGTGGCGCCGAAGACCACCGCGACCACGTAGAACCAGCGGAAGTGGTGCTGGATGTGCGCCCCGAACAGAAAGCCGAAGCATTTCGCTCCGTAGTACCAGCAGGTGAACATGGTGGTCGTGCTGAGGATCAGCGTGACCACACCGAGGAGCACGGCGCCCGGAATGCCGAGTTCGCTGCGGAAGGCACCGGCGGTAAGCGCGATGCCGGACAGCCCCTCGGCGCCCTGCCAGTCCCCCGCCAGGAGCACCACCAGCGCCGTGCAGGTGCAGACGATGAGCGTGTCCGCCACGGGCCCGAGCATGGCTACCAGGCCCTCGCGCACGGGCTCGTTGGTCCTGGCCGCGCCGTGAGCCATTACCTCCGTGCCCACGCCGGCCTCGTTGGAAAAGGCGCCGCGGCTGATGCCGATGAGGATCACCCCGAGCAGGCCGCCGCCGATGGCGCCGGGCTGGAAGGCCTCGCGTACGATGCTGGCGAAAAGTCCCGGTACCTGCTCGGCGTGGATGCCGAGCACCAGCAGGGTCATGGCGAGATAGATGACCACCATGGTCGGCAGCAGGGCGACGGCCACGGCGGCCACCCGGCGCAGGCCGCCGAAGATCACCGTCGCCACCAGCGTCGCGATGAAGCACCCGACGACGAGATTCAGGACCCCCGGGGCGGCCCCGGCGGGCAGGAAGTTCTCGCGGACCAGGGCGGTCAGCTGGTTGGCCTGAAAGATCGGCAGCGTACCGATGAGGCCGGCGACGGAAAACAGAATGGCCAGCGGGTAGTAGCGCCGGGGCAGGGCCTCGCGGATGATGTACATGGGCCCGCCCTGGAGCTGGCCGAGCCCGTCGCGGCCGCGGTACATGACGCCCAGGCTGCAGGTGAAGAACTTGGTGGCGATGCCCACGGTCGCGGAGACCCACATCCAGAAAACGGCGCCGGGGCCGCCGGCGGAGATGGCGAGGGCCACGCCGGCAATATTGCCGAGCCCCATGGTGCCCGAGAGCGCCGCGGCCAGCGCCTGCCCGTGGCTCAATTCCCCCTGTTCGTCGGGCTGATCGTAGCGGCCGAGCATGATGCCAAAGGCGTGGCCGAGGTGCCGGTAGGGCATGCCGCGGGAATAGATGGCGAAGAACAGCCCGCCGCCGAGGAGCAGCAGAACCAGCGGTGTACTCCAGACGGTGTTGACAAAGGCGAGGGAGAGGGCTTCGAGCGTCTCCATGGGACTCCGGCCAAAAAAACGGCAGCTTAGCACGACACCTCCGGCGGGTGGCGCTGCCGCCGGCGCTGTAGGAGGCGCACCGCCCGACCGGGCCCACAACCTGCCCGCCCGTTGTGGCGCGGGTTCAATCACGCAACAATGGCCGACCATGCACAACGTATCGGAGCCATGACCGCCGACCAGCAGCCTCAGACCGTCACCCTCGCCGACATCGAGGCGGCGCAGGCGCGTATCGCCGCTGCGGTACACGAGACGCCGGTGCTCACGAGCCGGCTCCTCGATGCGCACACCGGGTCGACGCTGTTCTTCAAGGGCGAGCACCTGCAGCGCGCCGGCGCCTTCAAGGCCCGCGGTGCAAGCAATGCAGTGCTCGGCCTGCGGGAAGGCGATGCCGCCCGCGGTGTCGCCACCCATTCCTCCGGGAATCACGGTGCGGCCCTGGCCATGGCCGCGGCGCGGCGCGGCATTCCGGCCTGGATCGTGATGCCCGGGAACGCACCGGCGGTGAAGCGCGCGGCGGTGGCCGGCTACGGCGCCACCATCGTCGACTGCGCGCCCACGCTCGCGGCCCGGGAAGAGACGCTGGCCAGCGTCATCGCGGCGCATAGCGCCCACGTGGTCCATCCCTATGACGACGAGCGCGTGATCGCCGGCCAGGGCACGGTCGCCCTCGAGCTGCTGCGAGCCGTTCCCGACCTCGACGTGATCGCCGCGCCGGTCGGCGGCGGCGGCCTCCTGGCGGGCATCGCCGTGGCCGCGAAGGCCCTGAAGCCGGACCTCGAGGTGGTCGGTGTCGAGCCCGCCGGTGCCGACGACGCCTTCCGCTCCTTCGGCCTCGGCACGCTCGAGCCGCAGACCAACCCGCAGACCATTGCCGACGGCCTGCGCACCGGCCTCGGGGTGCGCAATTTCGCGCTCATCCAGCGCTGTGTCGACACCATCGTCACCGTGTCCGAGGAAGCGATCGTCAAGGCCATGCGGCTGCAGTGGACGCGCATGAAAGCCGTGGTCGAGCCCTCCGGTGCGGTGCCCTTCGCCGGTGTCCTGGAGCACGGCGAGCGGTTCCGGGGGCGACGCTGCGGCATCGTGGTGTCCGGCGGCAACGTCGACCTCGACCGGCTGCCCTGGTGAGCGCCATGGACAGCGGACTGTTTCACCTCGCCCTGCCGGTCGATGACCTGGAGGCCGCAGCCGGCTTTTACGGCGATGTCCTGGGCTGCCGCCGGGGCCGCGCTTCCGAGCGCTGGATCGACTACGACTTCGGGGGCCACCAGCTCGTGGTGCACCTCGTCGACCGCGATGCCATGCCCGCCGTCGCCACCAACCCGGTCGACGGCGAGGCCGTGCCCGCGGCGCATTTCGGCCTCGTGCTGGCCTGGGACGCCTGGGATGCGCTCCTCGCGCGCTTCGAGCGGCATGGCGTTGCATTCGCTAGCGCGCCGCAAACCCGTTTCGCCGGCCGGCGCGGGGAGCAGCGCACGTGTTTCGTCCGCGATCCGGCGGGCAACTATCTGGAATTCAAGTGTTTCCGCAATCCCGAGATGCTGTTCGCGGCGGACGGCCTGGACTACCCCTGAGGCCCGTCTGTCTCGCGGCGCTGCTGCTGGCCGCAGCGCTGTTGTCCGCCTGCAGCGCACGCGTTTTCTTCTATAACCGCCTCGACTTTCTCGTTCCCTGGTATATCGAAGGCTACGTGCCCCTTGGCCGGGATCAGGAGGCGCGGCTGGAAGCGCTGCTCGACCCCGTGCTGGCCTGGCACCGGACCGAGGAGCTGCCGCGCTACGCTGCCCTGGTCGACGACGCGCGCCGGCTGACCGCCGCGGACCCGGCGCTCCCCGACATCATTGACCTGGCCGCCGCCTTTGAGGCGGCCTGGTACCGGCTCCGCGACCGGGCCCTGGAAGCGCTGATCGGCCTCGCCGGGACGCTCTCGGCGTCCCAGGTCGACGCGTTCATCAGCGAGCTCCGGGAGCGCCAGAGCGAGTACGAGGACGACTACCTGCCGCGCAGCGACGACCAATACCGCGAGGAGGCGCTGGAGCGTCTGCAGGACAGCCTCAGCGATTACCTCGGTCGCCTCGACGACGCGCAGGAGCGGCGGCTCGCGGCGGCCGCGGCGGAGCTCGAGCGCATCGACGGCGACTGGCTGGCGGTACGCGCGGCGTGGATCGACCGCCTGGAATCCATCCTCGCAAAGGAGCCCGGCTGGCAGGACCGGCTGCGCGCCTCGGTGCAGGACTGGGAGGAGTGGGTTCCGAAGAGCTATATCGCGGGCACCGACCACAACAGCGCGGTGGTGCTGCGGGCGGTTACCGATGTGCTCGGGACCCGCAGCGAGCGCCAGCAGGCCCGCCTCCAGCGCGAGCTCGCCGCCCTGGAGCGCGACCTCGACAAGCTTATGGTGCCGTAGTTCCGGCAGGTGCCATGACGCGCCGGGGCCCGGGTCGCGGCGAGGTGCCGCTCCCGGAGGACCGTCACAGGTCTTTGCAGAAGACCTTGGAGTTGCGCTGCAGGTTGTAGAGGTCCCGCCGCGCCGCCGGCAGCTGGTCGCGGCTGCCCTCGACGAAGCCCTGCTCGATGAACCAGTGCGCCGTCTGGGTCGTGAGCACGAAGACCCGTGCCAGCCCCCGGGCGCGGGCCTCCGCCTCGAGTTCCTCGAGGAGGCGCTGGCCGCGCCGGGCGCCGCGGTAGTCCGGGTGCGACACGATGCAGGCGAGCTCGCCGCTGTGTTCGTCGGCGAAGGGGTAGAGCGCGGCGCAGGCGATGATGCGCCCGTCCCGCTCGAGCAGGCGGAAGCGGTCGATTTCCGCCTCCAGCAGCTCCCGGGACCGCTTCAGGAGCACGCCTTCCGCCTCCAGCGGTTCGATGAGCTCGATGATGCCGCCGACATCGCCGATCTGGGCCTGCCGCGACTGCTCGTAGGGGCGCCGTGTGACCAGGGTGCCGCAGCCGTCGTGGGTGAACAGTTCTTCGAGGAGGGCGGCGTCGGCCCGGCAGCTGATCACATGGCAGCGCGGCACGCCCTGGCGGCAGGCCCGCCCGGCGGTTTCCAGCAGCCGCCTCTGCTCCGGGTCCTCCGGCAGCAGCGCCGCGATCTCGTCCACGGCACACTGGCGTATCAGCCGGCCCTCGCCGTCGCGCACGCCGTCGGCGCTGCCGAAGAGCACGAGCTTCTGCGCCCCGATGGCGACGGCGGCCTCTACGGCCACGTCCTCCAGGGCGAGGTTGAAGACTTCGCCCGTGGGCGAGTAGCCGAGCGGCGACAGCAGTACGATGGAGCCGGCATCGAGCTGCGCGAGGATACCGTCCCGGTCGATACCCCGCACCCGGCCCGTGCGCTGGTGGTCGACGCCGTCGAGGACGCCGATGGGACGACCGGTGACGAAGTTGCCGCTGACGATGCG
>CAYFVG010000071.1:0-12245 GCA_964346365.1 uncultured Alteromonadaceae bacterium | reverse complement strand
GTCCGCCGGAGCGGCGGCGGCCTAGGCGGCCCGGGGCCCGGTCGATGCACTGTCCTTTCTGCGCCGCCGAGGACACCAAGGTTATCGACTCGCGGCTGGTGGCGGAGGGCGGCCAGGTGCGCCGGCGGCGCGAATGCCTGTCCTGCCACGAACGCTTTACCACCTATGAGGCCGCGGAGCTGGTGATGCCGCGCATCATCAAGCAGAACGGCAACCGCGAGCCCTTTGACGAAGGCAAGCTCCGCGCGGGCCTGCAGCGGGCCCTGGAGAAGCGCCCGGTGTCCGTCGAGGCCGTAGAGGCGGTGCTCAGCAACATCAAGACGGCCCTGCGGGCTACCGGCGAGCGCGAAGTCGACTCGGGCAAGGTGGGGCAGCTGGTGATGGACGAGCTGTGGCAGCTCGACCAGGTGGCGTATGTGCGTTTCGCGTCCGTCTACCGCAGCTTTCAGGACATCGCCGAGTTCCGCGACGCCATTGAGAGTCTCGAGGCGGCGCCGCGCCACCCGGCGAAGGGTGCCTGAGGCGTCGCGGTCAGTCGTGCCCGGTATTCGTGGCAGCGGCTTCGGCGCCGGCGCTCAGCGGCCCGCGGGCTGCCCCGGCGAGAGGTGTCCCATCGAGCGCTGTCCTGTCGGCAGCTGTCCCGGGTGCTCCGACCGGTGACGGATAGCGTGGACAGGGCGCATATGGCGCGGGCCCTGCAGCTCGCCGCCCGGGGCCGTTTCCAGTGCGCACCGAACCCCCACGTCGGCTGCGTGCTGGTGAAGGGCGGTGCGGTGATCGGTGAGGGCTTTTCCCAGCCCATCGGCGGCGCCCACGCCGAGGTGGAGGCGCTGCGCGCCGCCGGTGATGCCCGCGGTGCCACCGTCTACGTCACCCTGGAGCCCTGCAACCATCACGGCCGTACCCCGCCCTGCACGGAAGCGTTGATTGCTGCGGGCGTGGCGCGCGTCGTGATCGCCCTCGCGGATCCGCACCCGAAGGCCGGCGGCGGCGTCGCGCGGCTGCGCGCGGCGGGCATCGATGTGGCTATCGGGCTGCTCGAGAGCGAGGCGAAGGCGCAGGTTCGCGGCTTCTGGCTGCGCCACACCCGCGGCCGGGGCCGGGTGCGGGCCAAGCTCGCCAGTTCTCTCGACGGGCGCACGGCTATGGCGTCCGGGGAGAGTCAGTGGATCACCGGCCCCGCGGCCCGCGCCGACGTACAGCGGCTGCGGGCCGCGAGTGGTGCCATCGTTACCGGCGTGGGCACGGTGCTCGCCGACGACTGCTCGCTGACGGTGCGCGAGGCGGAGTTCCGGCACACGGTGGGGCGGGCGGCGCTGAACGGCCGCCAGCCGCTGCGGGTGGTGCTGGATTCCGAGCTGCGCACGCCGGCCGGCGCGAAGGTGCTCGCCGGTAGCGGCGAGACGCTCCTCCTGCACCGCGAGGGCGCTGCGCCCGCGTGGGAGACGCACCCCAGCGCCGACGCGGGCGACGTGGATGGCGTGGTCGCAGAGCGCTGCCGGCCCGGTCGCGGCGGGGGCGCCGCTCCCGCAGGCAGGGCTGCTGCCACCGGCGGACCTGCGCCATCGGGGCAGGTAGCGCTGGCGGCGCTGCCGGCAGCGGCCGGCGGTGGCCTCGACCTCTGCGCCGTGCTGCGCTGCCTCGCCGCGCGAGAAGTGAACGAGATTCTGGTAGAATCCGGACCCCGGCTTGTCGGGGCGCTGCTGGGGGCGGGGCTGCTGGATGAGCTTATTCTCTATCAGGCGCCGTGCCTGCTGGGCAGTGCCGGGCGGCCGCTGGTCGAGCTGTCCCTGGCGCGCATGGCCGACAAAGTGCCGCTGGCGCTTGTCGATCAGCGCCGCCTGGGCGACGACTGGCGCCTGACCTTCCGGGTCGACGGCGCGGCCCCTGGCGACGCCGCGGCGTCCCTGTGAGGGCGCGCACGCCACGGTAACCGAGAATCCATACACAGCTGCGAGCGGGGTTTTTGCAAAGGTATGTTTACCGGCATCATTCAGGCGGTCGGCGAGGTCGCGGCCCAGGAACCCCGCGGCGGGGACGTGCGCCTGCGTATCCGCACCGGCAAGTTGCCCCTGCACGATGTTGCCATCGGTGACAGCATCGCCGCCAACGGCGTCTGCCTGACGGTGACAGAACTCCCCGGCGACGGCTATTGGGCCGACGTCTCCGTTGAGACCCTGAGCGCCACGACCCTCGGCAACCTGGCCGTCGGCGACCCGGTGAATCTCGAGAAGGCCCTGACGCCGGCGAGCCGCCTCGGCGGCCATATCGTCAGCGGCCACGTGGACGGCGTCGGTGAGGTGGTGAGCCTGGCGGAGGACGCGCGCTCCTGGCGCTTCGTCTTCCGGGCGCCGGACGCGCTCGCCCGCTACATCGCCCACAAGGGCAGCATCTGCGTCGACGGCACGAGCCTCACGGTGAACGCCGTGAACGGCGCGGAGTTCGACCTCAACATCATCCCGCAGACCATGGCCGAGACCCTGTTCGGCGCCTACCGGCAGGGGACGCCCGTCAACCTCGAGGTGGACCTTATCGCCCGCTACCTCGAGCGGCTGGTGCTCGGGGACCGCGCCGCGGAACCGCAGGCGACCGGGCTCACGCTGGCTACCCTCGCCGAGCATGGCTATCTGCGCGGCTGACCGGAGAACGCCGTGAACGACCTGCTGATCGACCCCGTGGACGACCTCCTGTCCGAGGTGCGCCTCGGCCGCATGGTGGTGCTCCTCGATGACGACGACGCGACCCACAACGCCGGCGTGGTCATGGTAGCGGCGGAGCACTGCGAGGCCGCTCAGGTCACTTTCATGGCCCGGCGCGCCCGCGGCCTGGTCTGCCTCGGCCTGACCCGCGAGCGCTGCGAGCAGCTCGCCCTGCCGCCGATGGTCGAGGGCGGCGGCGAGCACGCCAACTTCACGCTATCCATCGAGGCGGCCCGGGGCATCGATACCGGCATCTCGGCGGCGGACCGGGCGCACACGGTGCGCGTCGCCGTCGCGCCCCACGCGGTGCCCGCGGACATCGTCCAGCCCGGGCATATTTTTCCCCTCGCCGCGGCCCCCGGGGGCGTGCTCAATCGCGCCGGGCATACCGAGGCGGCGGTGGACTGCGCGCGCCTCGCGGGTCTCACCCCGGCGGCGGTGCTCACGGACGTTCTCGGCGCCGATGGCGGCCTCGCGGGGGCCGGGGAGCTGGCGGCCTTTGCCCGCGAGCACGGCCTCAAGCTGGGCAGCATCGCCGACCTGATTCACTACCGCCTGCTCCATGAGTGCACCATCGCCCGCGTGCGCGCCGGTGAGGTGGCCACGGCGCACGGTACCTTCCGGCTCACGGTCTATCGCGACAGCACCGACGGCGAGTTGCACCTCGCCCTGTCCCGCGGGCATATCACCCCCGACAGCCCGACCCTGGTGCGCGTGCACACACGCTCGACGCTCCGCGACCTCCTCGGCAGCCACCTGCGCGAGGGCAACTCCTGGGCCCTGCAGGATGCGCTTGCGCACATCGCCGCGTCCGGCAAGGGCGTGCTGGTGCTGCTGGCGCGGCCCGAGAGCGAAGAACAGCTGCTGCACAGCATCGACCTCGCCCTCGGCGAAGACCGGCCCTCGCCGCCGGCGCCGACGGATACCTACACCACCATCGGCCTCGGGTCGCAGATTCTGCGCGACCTCGGTGTCGGGCAGATCCATCTGCTCGGGGCCGCCATGAAGTACAATGCGATCTCCGGTTTCGGGCTGGAGGTGCTGGATACCATTACCCCGCGCTGAGCATCGGGTGCGGCGGCAAGGAGATGACCATGGACGCGATCAGGACCCTCGAGGGTGACTTCACCGGCAGCGACGGACGCTACGCGCTGGTGGTGGGCCGCTGGAACAGCTTTGTGGTCGAACAGCTTCTCGCCGGCGCCGTGGACACCCTCCGCCGGCACGGCGTCAGCGACGCGCAGCTGACCATCATCCGCGCCCCGGGGGCCTTCGAGATCCCGCTGGTGTGCCAGAAGGTCGCGGCCGGCGGCGGCCACGACGCGATCATCGCGCTCGGCGCTGTCATCCGCGGCGGTACGCCGCACTTCGAGCACGTCGCCGGTGAGTGCACCAAGGGCATGGCCCAGGTGTGCCTGCAGTACGGCCTGCCGGTGGCCTTCGGCGTCCTCACCGTGGACAGCATCGAGCAGGCCATCGAGCGCAGCGGCACCAAGGCCGGCAACAAGGGCGCGGAAGCGGCGGCCTCGGCACTCGAGATGGTCAGCCTTCTGAAACAGCTCTGAGGGTGGCCGGCCCCGCCCACAATCGCCTGGTCGCGCGCCGGCGGCGGGCGCGTCACTACGCGATGCAGGCGCTCTATCAGTGGTACATGGCGGGTGCCGCACTCAACGTGATCGAGGCAGAGTTCCGCTCGGATTACGACTTTGATGCGGTCGACGGCGACTACTTCAACGCCATCCTCCACGGTGTGGCTGCGGATGCCGACGGCCTCGACGCGACCTTCGCGTGCCTTCTCGATCGCGCCCTCGACGACCTCGATCCCATCGAGCACACGCTGCTGCGCATGGGCACCTGGGAGCTGCGGGAGCGCATCGACGTGCCCTACCGGGTGGTGATCAACGAGGCCGTTTCCCTGGCCAGGAAGTTCGGCGCCACGGACGGCCACAAGTACATCAACGGTGTGCTCGACAAACTCGCGCGGGAGCTGCGCAAGGCCGAGGCCGGCACCTGAACCATGGCGGGTGACGAGTTCGAGCTGATCCGGCGCTATTTCTGGTCCCTGGGGGCCAGCAGCCACCCGGCAGCTGCGCCGAATCCCGTGCTCCTCGGCATCGGCGACGACGCGGCAATGCTGGAGGTTCCCGCGGGCGAGGCATTGGTCACCTCCGTCGACAGCCTCGTCGAGGGGGTGCACTACCCGCACGACACCTTTCCCGAGGACGTGGGCTACCGGGCCCTGGCGGTCGCCGCCTCGGATCTCGCCGCCATGGGCGCGACCCCCCTGGCCTGCACCCTCGCGCTCACGCTGCCGGCGGTCGACGAGCTCTGGCTGCAGGCCTTCAGCGAGGGCCTGGCGCAGGCCTGTGCCGCCTTCGGCCTGCCGCTGGCCGGCGGTGACACCACCCGCGGTCCGGCCACGGTGATGACGTTGCAGGTGTTCGGGGCCTGCCCTGCGGATCTGGCGCTCCGCCGCGACGGCGCCCGCCCCGGGGACCGGGTCTGCGTCTCCGGGACGCTTGGCGATGCGGCCGCGGCCCTGGCAATCCTGGAGGAGCGCTGGCACCCGGGGCCCGAGGCCGCCGAGGGTCTGCTCGAGCGTTTCCATCGGCCGGCGCCGCGCCTCGCCCTCGGTCTGGCCCTGCGCGGTGCTGCCACCGCGGCGATCGATGTCTCCGACGGGCTGCTGGCGGACCTCGGCCACATCGCCGCTGCCAGCGGCGTCGCCATCGCCCTCGACAGCGGCGCGCTGCCGCTGTCCCCGGCGCTTGCCGCCGCCGGCGAGCAAGGCCGCGCCTGGGCCCTGAGCGGCGGCGACGACTATGAGCTGGCCTTCACGCTGGGTGCCGGCGAGCCGCTGCCCGCCGGCTGCACCTGCATCGGCGAGGTCCGCGGGGGCGCCGCGGGCCTCAGGGTCGACGATGAGCCGGCGGCCGCCAACGGTTACCGGCACTTCTGATTCGGTCTACACTGCAGGCTCAAGATAATGCCGGGGGTTCCGAGGAGCAGCAGTGCGCCCTGTGAGAGGAAGCGCCACTGTGAGAACGGCGCCGCCGCGCTTGGGCCGGCCGGGGCGCTGTGCTGCGGGGACAGACATACCGGAAAAGGAGCAGGGGTTGGAATCGGGAAAACGCGAACAGGGCATGGCGAAAGCACCGCAACTGCTGCGGAGCCCGGTCCAACTCGCCGCCTTCGGCTTCGGTAGCGGGCTCTCTCCCTGGGCGCCCGGCACGGTCGGCACCATCGTCGCGGCCGTGCTCTACTGGTACCTGCTTGCGCCCCTGCCGCTCTGGGCCTACAGCGTCGTGGTGCTGGCCGCGGCCCTGGGCGGCATCTGGCTCTGCGGTGTCGCCAGCCGGCAGCTCGCTGTCCACGACCATCCCGGCATCGTCTGGGACGAGTTTGCCGGGCTCTGGGTGGCGCTCTGGGCCGTCCCCGCTTCGCCGGTCTGGCTGGCCATCGCCTTCGTCGTTTTCCGGCTCCTGGATATCACCAAGCCCTGGCCCGTGAACGTCGTCGACAAGGATGTGGGCGGTGGCCTCGGCATCATGGGCGACGACCTGCTCGCCGGTGTCATGACCTGCATCACGCTGCATCTGGCGATCGCGGCCCTGAGCGGGGCGGAGGCCCTGGCATGACGCCCCCCGGGGGAGGTGCGCGCCCGCGCCGACACGGCGGACGCTTGCCCGGTCCTGTTCGCGGCGGAGGCGCCGCTTCCACGGGGGTTCTTCTCGCGCTTTTCCTGTCCTTTCCCGCCGTCGCCCAGGACAGCGTCCAGGTCGAGGCCCTTATGCCGGGCATGGCCGTGCTCACCATCGATGGCCGCCGGCACACCCTGCGCCGCGGGGAGAGCGCCGCCGGCATCACCCTGGTCAGCGCCAGCGCCCGGGAGGCAGTGCTGGACATCGGCGGCGAGCGCCGCCGGGCGGGCGTGTCCGATCGCATTGCCGGTGCCTATAGCGCCCCGGAACAGCGCGCGGCGACCGTCTCCCGGGACGCGCGCATGCAGTACCGCACCACGGCCACGATCAACGGTCGCCGGATGGAGGTGCTCATCGACACGGGCGCCAACGTGGTGGCTCTGAACCGCGATCACGCCGCCGCGCTCGGCATCGATGCCAGCGAGGGCGCGCCCACGCGCGTGGAGACCGCGGGCAGCACCGTGGCCGGGCACATCGTCAATCTCGCCAGCGTCGACGTCGGCGGCATCCGCGTGGACAACGTGCGCGCGACCGTGGTCGACGGGGCGTTCCCGCGCACCGTCCTCCTCGGCATGAGTTACCTGCGCCACGTTCAGCTCTCCGAAGAGAACGGTGTCCTGTCCCTGACCAGCCGCTGGTAGCCCGTCTGCTCGCCAGCAACCCCCGTCCCTGCTAAGCTATTCGCCTTTTGTAGCTCGGATAGCAGCGTGACGATACGGCACATCGAGTCGTCCCGGCTTCCCACCGACTGGGGCGTCTTCACGATGCACGGTTTCGAGGATCCCGCGGCCAACAAAGAACACCTGGTGCTTACCATGGGTCCGGTCGCTGACGGGGCCCCGGTGCTCGCGCGGGTGCATTCCGAGTGTCTCACGGGCGATGCGCTGTTCAGCCTGCGCTGCGACTGCGGCAGACAGCTCGAGGCGGCCCTCCGGACCATCTCCGAGGCGGGCCGCGGTGCGCTGTTCTATCTGCGCCAGGAGGGCCGGGGGATCGGCCTGCTGAACAAGATCCGCGCCTACAAGCTGCAGGACGAGGGCGCCGATACCGTGGAGGCCAACGAACGGCTGGGTTTCGGGGCGGACATGCGCGACTACTCCATCCTGGGCCCCATGTTTGCCCACCTTGGCATCGCCAGCGTCAACCTTATGACCAACAATCCCCGCAAGGTCGCAGCCCTCGAGGAAATCGGCATAGAGGTCCTCCACCGCCTGCCGCTGCAGACGCAAAGCAACCCCCACAACGAAAAATACCTGCGCACCAAGGGCGCCAGGCTCGGCCACCTGTTCGGCGAGTGACCGGCCCGCGCCCCTGCGGGAGGCCCGCCCCCGCGCCGACCCGGGCGGCGGCGCCGCCCCCGCGGGATCTATCTCACAGCCCCGGCCGGAAAGCGCCTGTCAGCGGTCCCGTTTGACAATGAAGTGCGCGACCTCGCGCAGCTCGTCGGCGTTGGCGCCAAAGGTGTGCAGGGCGGCGGAGGCGGCTTCCAGCAGGGCGTGTGCCTCGCGGCGGGCGCCGTCGATGCCCAGCAGGCTGACGTAGGTGCTCTTGTTGGTGGCGGCATCCTTGCCCCGGGTCTTGCCGAGGGTGGCGCTATCGCCCTCCACATCGAGGATATCGTCCACCACCTGGAAGGCGAGGCCGATGTGCTCGCCGTAGCGATCCAGGGCCAGCAGCGCCTGCTCGTCCGCGCCGGCGGCATGGCCACCGAGGGCGAGAGCCGCGCGGATAAGGGCGCCGGTCTTGAGCCTGTGCATGGCCTTGAGGGCCTCGAGGGACAGCGCCCCGCCCGTTGCAGCGACATCCGTGTACTGACCGCTGACCATGCCGGGGAAGCCCGAGGCCGCCGCCAGCCGCTCGATCATGGCGAGGCGCCGGGCGGCGTCCAGGCCCGGGGCCGCCGCGAGAAGGCTGAAGGCCTGCACCTGCATGCCGTCACCGACGAGGATAGCCGTGGCCTCGTCATAGGCCCGGTGCAGCGTGGGTCGGCCCCGGCGCAGGTCGTCGTCGTCCATGGCCGGCAGATCGTCGTGGATCAGGGAATAGGTGTGCACCAGCTCGAGGGCGGCGGCGGCGTGTTCCAGGGCCGGGGCATCACTATGGCCCAGGGCGCTGGCGGCGCGATAGACGAGGATCGGGCGGATGCGCTTGCCGCCGACGTCGAGAGCGTAGGCGACGGCCTCCCCCAGCGCCGGCGGCAGGCCCGCGAGCTGCGCCTGCAGCAGCGGGCGTGCGCTGCGCTCGAAGCGTTCGCGGTCTGCGGCCAGGGTCACGGACGGGGGACCGCTGCTGCCTGGGCTGTCGCGGCTGCGGCGCCGTTCCCCCAGTGCGCGTGTGCCTGTGCGCTGTGCGCCCTCGCGGCGATTGAGAGCGCATGGCTGTTGGCCCCGCCGCGGCGGGGGCGCCGCTCCCGGAGAGCGCTGCGGCTGCGGGGCTGGTGCCGGGCCACCGCTTAAGCGTCCGTGTCGTCGTCCAGGGGCGTCGCCGCGGGTTCGCCGTCGGCGTTCTCGGTGAGCGTCTGCACCTGCTGTTCCGCGTCCCGGAGCAGCGCCTGGGCGCGGCGGGTCAGGGTAATGCCGGCCTCGAAATCCTTCAGGGATTGCTCCAGCGGTTGCTCCTCACCCTCCATGCGCTCCAGGATGGTCTCGATTTCCGCGATGGCGGCCTCGAGGGTGGCGGGGCTTGCCTCGGCATCGGTTTTTTTGCGGCTGGGCATGGGGTCGCAGTTCTCCGTAGGTCACACGAGAGTATACCAGCCCGGCTAGGTTGGAGGGTGCCGGTAGGAGGGAGAGTGCCAGGTGTTACTCGAGGAGCAGGCCGGCGGGGCTCGACAGCCGCACCTGGCGCCCCTCCAGCCCCGGGTCCGTGCTCTGCAGCTTGCTCGCGGCGCGGCGACGGAGCACCACGAGCGGCTGGCCGGGCGCCACCGGCGCAGCGGCGAGCGGGCCCTCGTGTGCGTAGGCGCGCTGGGGCAGGAGGTGGTAGCGCATTCGCTGCAGTTCGAAGCGCATGCGTGGATCCTCGGCCGCGATGATTACGCGCTCCGTCGCTGCTCCCAGCGCCCCCCGGACCTCGCGGGCAAAGTTCAACAGGTCGCGGTCGCCGGGTAGCGGCAGGGCTGGCGTTGCGCCGGCGGCAGCGTCGCGATCCCCGGCGGCAGCGTAGCGGTCCAGAGTGCGTTCGGCGTTCAGGATGCCCTGCACGAGCCAGCGGCTGTCCAGCGTGAGCCAGGCGATCATGCCGAGCGCGAGCAGCGTGCCACGGGTGCGGCCCCCGCGCCGCCCGCCGATAAGCAGCGCTGCCAATGCGGCAATCCCGAGCCAGGCGGCCATGGTCGGCACCGGCGCCGGGAGGCGGTCCTTGAATGCTCTACGCGCGTTGATATCCGCCTGCGTCCAGCTTCTTGCCGCGAGCCAGTGGTCTCGCAGCATGCGCGCCCGCTCGCCGGCCGTGGCCGGGGCCAGGGTGGGTGTCGCTATGCGCAGCGGTTCTTCCGAACCTGCGTAGGCGACGACGCCGAGTTCAGCGATCCGACCGCGCCACTCGGGCTCGCCACGCAGATCAAGGCGACGGTGATCGGAGAGAAGCCGCCGCGAGTGGAGTTCCCCGGACGCCTGGTCACGGCGCCAGAACAGGGCTGCGTTGGCGCCCGCAGGCAGTGCCCGGCCGAGATCGAGGATCGGGCGTGCCTCGGCGTCGACGGCGACCGGCCCGGAGGACAGCACGGCCAGGCCGTCGCGGAAGGCGGTGATCCTCAGGGCGCCGGCATCCGGGACGGCCTGGCCGACGACCGCCCGCAGCGGCACAGGGGCGCGCGCGACCTCGGGGCCCGCCTGCCAGCTGAGCCAGCTGCCGATCCCCGCGCCGACGGCTGCGGTGCCGAGGCCCGCTGCGAGCAGGGTCCGCCCCGCGCTCGCGCGGGTTTGGGACCCCGACAGCCGGTCACCCGCGAGGACGAGCAGGAAGACGAGGACGGGCGCCTGCTGCAGCAGCAGCCGGTTCAACGCCGTGCCATCCTCTGCCCAGGCGCCCGCCGCGGTACCGCCGAAGATGATTGCCTGCGAGCCGCCGAGCAGGAGCAGGTAGAGCAGCAGTGGCCGGCGCAAGGGCCGCAGTGCCGGCTGCCAGGCAGCGGCGATGGCCGCCGCCGGAAGCGCGTACCAGAGGAGGTGCCAGCTATCATTGATCAGCAGGTGTCGCAGGTAGTCGTCGGCGACGGCATTGAGCGACAAGGGCAGCGAGGCAAAGGGCCCCAGGTACAGAACATGGTTCTCGATCCCGACCGTGCCGAACCCGGGTATGGCGAGGGCGTGTACGCCGAACAGCAAACCGAGGCCCAGCAGGGCCGCGGCCGCGAGGACTCCGAGGCCGAGGCGACGCGGCCGGCGGCAGGCGAGCCACAGTCCCGCCCCCAGCGCACACCAGACCAGGGCATCATGCTTGACGAGCAGGCCCAGGAGCAGGAAGAGCAGGCCCAGCCCGCCCTGGTGAACGCGCGGCTGCTGGAGCGAGCGCAGTAAAGCAATCATGCCCAGACCGCTGAAACCGGCGAGCCAGAGGTCCGCGTAGCCAGCGAGCGCCAGGTGAGTGCCGACCAGGGGAATGGACAGAAAGCCATAGGCGGCGATCAGGCCGGGCAGGCGGCGCCCCGTCGCGGCGGCGCCCTGGCCGCCCAGGGCGAGAAGTAACGCCAGCCCGGCCAGAAGCGTGGGTGCGTGGGCGGCGCCGTCCTGCCAGTCGCCGAGGGCGCTGGTGACCCAGAAACTGTAGGCGGGCATGAGCCCCGGATAGCGTCCGCCGGGCGCATTGAAGGGCAGGGCCGGGTTTGCGAGCCAGGCCTCGGGTTCCGCGACCGGCACGATCGCACCGGCGTGGAACCAGGCCCGTGCCTTGTAAAGCCAGGTTTGCCAGGCGTCCCAGGGAAAGGTTGGCAGCCAGCCCGCCTCCACGGCGATCCAGCCGGCGTGCGCGGCCAGAAGCACGCTGAGGGCGATAAGGGCGATAAGGGCGATGTTGATCCGGCCCGGGGCGCTGGTCGCGCCGGCAGCGGGGGTGGCAGCCGAGGTAACAGCGGTGTCAGGAGAGGGACGCCCACCGCTGCCCGCCACGAGAGCGCCAGCGCCGGCGAGCAGAAGCAGGAGCGCCGTGGCGAAGAAGCTATGGGCACCGATGAGGGCATCGACGAGGAGCAGGATGACATACAGCAGGGCGGCGCCGAGGAAGAAACCGTAGCCCAGCGCCGCGGTGGCGGAGAGGCAGGACCGGCGCAGCACCGGCTGCAGGCAGGCGCGGCCCGCCGCCCAGGGCAGCAGGAGAGCCGCGAGGAAGCGCAGTGTATCGGGCAGTGCGATCTCAGCCATCGTCCCGACTCCCGTCCCGTACGGTCCGATAGAGAGCCAGCACCTGCAGCGCCGAGGCGTCGCTGTGGAAGCTGGCGTCGAAGCGGTCGCGGGCCGCGCGGCCGAGGCGCGCGAGCAGCGCGCGGTCGTCGGCGAGGCGACCCAGCGCGGCCCCGAGCGCGGCCGGGTCGGCCGGGGGCACGACGAGGCCGCTGCGTTCGTCCTCGATCACCCAGGCCATGCCGGCCCCGGGCACGGCCGTCACCACGCAGGGCTTGCCGCGCGCCATGGCCTCCAGCAGCACCATGCCGAAGGCCTCGGCGCGCTCCAGGGAGGGCAGACAGAGGCAGTCGCAGGCCGCGTAGAGCCCGCTCAGCGCCGCATCCGGGGCGGCGCCATGGAAGGTCACCCGGCCGGCGAGCTGCGGGTCGGCGGCCAGCTGCTCGAGGCGCCTGCGCTCTTCGCCGTCGCCCACAAGGTCCAGGTGCAGGCGGGGGTGATCGCGC
>CAYFVG010000070.1:1877-12276 GCA_964346365.1 uncultured Alteromonadaceae bacterium | reverse complement strand
TCAGGGAGCCGGGTTCGGGTACTGCTGGTGGACGGCGTCCAGGGCCTTGCACAGCTCCCGCGGGAGCTCGAGCTCAATGCTGGCGATGTTGGCGGCGAGCTGCTCAAGCGTTGTCGCGCCGATGATGTTGCTGGTGACGAAGGGCTGCCGGTTCACGAAGGCCAGGGCCAGCTGTGCCGGGTCGAGCCCCGCGTCGGCGGCGAGGGCAAGGTAGGCGTCCGTGGCCGCGGTGGCCTGCGGGTTGTCGTAGCGGGCAAAACGCGGGAACAGGGTGAGGCGGGCGCCGTCGGGCCGGGCGCCGCCGGCGTACTTGCCCGAGAGCAGGCCGAAGGCCAGCGGGGAATAGGCCAGCAGCCCGACCCGTTCGCGGATGGCGATTTCCGCCAGGCCCACTTCGAAGGAGCGGTTGAGCAGGTTGTAGGGGTTCTGGATGCTCACGATGCGCGGCAGCCCCGCCTCCCGCGCCAGGCGCAGGTACTCGAGCACGCCCCAGGGTGTCTCGTTGGAGACGCCCACATGCCGCACCTTGCCTTCCTTTACCAGCTCGCCGAGGGCCTCGTGGGTCTCGGCGATGGCCACGTCGTCGTCGGCCGGGAAGTGGCGATAGCCGAGATGCCCGAAAAAGTTCGTGCGCCGCTCCGGCCAGTGCACCTGGTAGAGATCAAGGTAGTCCGTGCCGAGGCGGGTGAGGGAGCCCTCGAGGGCTGTGCGCACGGAGGCGGCGTCGAGGCGCGGACCGCCGCGAAGATGGTCCACGCCGGCGTTCTGGTCGCCGCGGCCAGCCACCTTGCTGGCGAGGACCACCCGGTCGCGCCTGCCCCCGGCCTTCAGCCAGGCGCCGATGTGTGCTTCCGTGCGTCCCTGGGTGTCGGGGTGCGGAGGTACCGGGTACATTTCCGCGGTATCGATGAAATTGACCCCCCGCTCGAGGGCGAAATCCAGCTGCGCGGCGGCCTCCGCCGCGCTGTTCTGCTCGCCGAAGGTCATGGTGCCGAGGCCGATGACGCTGACCTCGATGCCGCTGTCGCCCAGGGGCCGGTATTCCATGGCGTTGTTACCTCCGTGTTTTCAGGATATGGCTTTCAAGATTCGGCTTTCAGGATTCGGCTTTCAGGATTCGGCTTTCAGGATCATGTTTTCAGGAAACTGTTTTCAGCGAAGCTTGCGGTCAGGTCTTCTCGGCCTCTTCGATCTGTGTGTCGAGGAGCGGCTCGGCGAGGCTGACCGGGTCCTGGTGGATGACCACGTCCGCAGCCGGGTTGCCGTCGCGGATCGTGTCCGCCACCTCGTCGGCGATGCGGTGCGCCTGGAGCAGCGGCAGGTGGTCGTCCAGCTCCAGGTGCAGCTCCACGAATTCCACGCGTCCGGCGCTGCGTGTGCGCAGGTCGTGCACGCCGCGCACCTCCGGGTGGCCCCCGGCGATGGCGAGCACCGCGCTCCGGCGCGCCTCGGGCAGTTCCCGGTCGAGGAGTTCGTTGAAGGCGTCGGCCATGATCCGCCGGGCGGAGGTCAGGATGTAGAGCGCGACCGCGAGGGCGAAGACCGGGTCCATGCCGGGCCAGCCCACCTGGGCCAGCACCAGGGCCAGCAGCACGGCGCTGTTGGTGAGCAGGTCCGTGCGGTAGTGCAGCGAGTCGGCGCGGATCGCCGCCGAGTGCGTGCGGCGGATGACGTAGCCCTGGATGAGCAGCAGCACGGCGGTCAGCGCGATGGTAAAGACCATCACGGCCACGCCGAGGCCGAAGGCCTCCAGCGGCTGCGGATCGAGGAGGCGCCGCACGGACTCGATGATCAGGAACAGCCCCGAGCCGATGATGAAGGTCCCCTGGCCGAGGGCGGCGATAGATTCGGCCTTGCCGTGTCCGAAACGGTGGGCCCGGTCCGCGGGCGCCAGCGCATAGCGCACGGCGATGAGGTTGAGCAGCGACGCGCCGGCATCCATCAGCGAATCGACGAACGAGGCGAGGATACTCACCGACCCCGTCTCCCAATAGGCCACGGCCTTGACTGTTATGAACACCGCCGCGGTGATGACCGAGGCATTGGTGGCCAGGCGGAGCAGGCGGGCGCTCTGTGCGGGGGTGAGGGCGTCTGCGGACATGGGGCATCGGTTTCCGGGGAAGGGGAACCTTATAGCACCGGGGCGTTCGTGCAAAGGGCCGCCCCGCCGCGCGAACCGCGGGGGCGAGCGCACTTACAACACCCACCCGAGGGCGAGCGGCAGCACCAGCAGCGCCGCGAGGTTGCCGGTGAGTACGATGGCGGCGACCCGCTCCGGCTCCTGCCCGTAGCGTTCGGCGAAGAGGAAGTTCATGACCGCCGGCGGCAGCGCGCCGAAGAGAATAAGCATGGCGCTGTCCCGGGGCCCGAGGCCGAGAAGATTGCCGAGGAGCCAGCCGAGGCCCATGCCGAAGAGCGGGCGCGCCAGCGCACCCGTCAGCGAGGCGCCGAGGGCGTCGAAGCGCACGTCCTGCATGCGCACGCCCAGGGCGAAAAGCAACAGCGGGATGGCCACGTTGCCGAGGAGCTGCAGCGCGTGCACCACCGGCGGCCAGACCGGAATGCCGAGGAGAGCGATGGCGAGGCCGCCGAAGGCGGCGAGGAGCGTCGGGGTGCGCCACAGCGTGTGCAGGCTGCCACGGGGGTCGAGCATGCGCACGCCCAGGGAGAAGTGCAGCACGTTGGACACACTGTAGAGGATCACCCCTGCCGCCAGCGCTTCCTCGCCCCACGCCAGCACCGCCAGGGGAATGCCGATGTTCGCCGAGTTGTTGAACATCATCGGCGGCACGAAGGTGCGCCAGGCCAGGCCCAGGCGCCGGGCGAGGGGCCAGGCGAGGAGGCCGCAGGTGAGCAACAGGAGCGCGGCGCCGGCCGCGAGGCCCGCGTAGCGGGCGGGCTCGAAGGCCTTGCCGGCCATGGCGCCGAGGATCAGTGCCGGCACGAAGATATCCATGTTCAGCCGGTTGGCAACAGACATCTCCGGCTTGTGTCGCCGGCCATAGAGAAAGCCGACCGTGACGATGGCCACGATGGGGAAGAGGATGGCGAGGATGCGGCCGAGCAGGGCACCGGCGCTGGGGGCTTCGAGATCGGGCATGGCGGCCTTTCCGCGGCGCTTCGGCGCAGTTTACCGGAACACGCCGTTGGGTTCGCCGACCGCGTGCCGGCACGCAGGGCTAGCGCAGCAGGAGCACCGGTACCCGCGCCGCGCGCAGGAGGTCTGTCGTCTTGCTGCCGAAGACGAGCGAGCGCAGCGGCGAGTGGCTGTACGCGCCCATGATCAGAATATCGATGTTCCGCTCCAGTACCTCCCGGGCGATCACGCTCTCGGGATCACCCGGGAGAGCGGCGGCCGACACGGTGAAACCCGCCGCTTCCAGCAGTTCCGTGGCCCAGGCGAGCTGCTTGTCGGCATCGCGCTGGAGCTTGCCGGCCATCACCAGGTGGATGGGCATGCCGCGAAACAGCGGGCTCGCTGCCACCAGTTCGACGCCGCGGCGGGTCAGACTGCTGCCGTCGAAGGCGATCAGGGCGCTCTCGGGCTCGCGGAAGGAGTCGGTCACCGCGAGGATAGGCTTGCGCAAGGCGCGCACCACGCGCTCGACGTTGCGCCCCAGGTCGCGCTGCGTCGCCTCGGCGGAGCGCCCGCGGCGCCCGAGAACGAAGACGCGGACATTCGCCTCCTGCTCACTGAGGGTGTCCTGGAGTTCGCCATGGCGCTGCCGCATATCGGTTTGCGCCGCGCCGGCGGCCTCGGCGCGCTCGCGCAGGCGGGCGAGAAATATCCTGCCCGCCTCGCGGGCTGCCCGGCTGCGCGACTCGTCCTGTTCCGACAGGGTAGACAGCAGTTGCTCCTGGGCGTCGATGCCGATGGCGCCGCTGTGGTTCGACGCGCTGGCGATTTCCGGATGACGATCGAGGATGTGCAGGAGTTCCAGCGGCAGCGCGAGACGCCGCGCCACCCAGGCCCCGTAATCGGCGACGTGATCGGCGAAATGCGACTGATCCACGCAGGCGAGGACCCGTTCTTCGTGCTGTGTCATCGATGGCTCCCGGGGGTCCGTGTCAGTGGCCGAGGATCAGGTCTTCGGCGTTGTCCTTGTCGTGCACGGCGAACTTGTCGACCAGGGTCTTGCTGGCCTCGTTGAGGCCGAGCACCTCGACCTCCGTGCCCTCCCGGCGGAACTTGATGACGACCTTGTCCAGAGCGCTGACCGCCGTGAGGTCCCAGAAGTTGGCCCGGCTGACATCGATGATCACTTTCTCGATCACTTCACGGAAATCGAAGGAGGCATTAAAACGGTCGGCAGAGGCGAAGAACACCTGGCCGATGACTTCGTAGCGGCGCACGCGCCCGTCTTCCTCGGCGCGGGAGCGAATGAAAAGTACCTGGCCGACCTTGTGCGCAAAGAAGAAGCCGGAGAGCAGCACGCCGGTGAGCACGCCGAGGGCGAGGTCGTGGGTGCTCACGGTCACCGCCACCGTGGCCAGCATGACCACGCTGGAGCTCTTCGGGTTCGTGCGCAGGTCGCGCAGCGACTGCCAGTTCAGCGTGCCGATGGCGACCATGATCATCACCGCGACCAGCGCGGCCATGGGAATCTGTGCCACCAGGTCGCCGGCGAGCATGAGCATGGCCAGCAGATAGACGCCCGCGGCGAGCGCCGACAGACGCCCCCGGCCGCCGGACTGGATGTTGATCACCGACTGCCCGATCATGGCGCAGCCCGCCATGCCGCCGAGGAAACCGGAGCCGACGTTGGCGATGCCCTGGCCGATGCATTCGCGGTTCTTGTTGCTGCCGGTGTCCGTGAGATCGTCGATGAGCGACGCGGTCATGAGGGACTCCAGCAGCCCGACGACGGCGAGGGTGGTGGCGACCGGCAGGATGATCTCGAGCGTCTCCAGGGTCAGCGGGATGTCCGGGAGGAGAAAGACCGGCAGCGTGTCCGGGAGTGCCCCCATGTCACCGACGGTGCGGATATCCAGGTTGAGGGTGATAGCGATGGTGGTCAGGACCACGATCGCGACCAGCGGTGACGGCACGGCCTTGGTCAGGTAGGGCAACAGGTAGATGATGCCGAGGCCGCCCGCGGTCATCGCGTATACCTGCCAGCTGACGCCGGTGAGCTCCGGCAGCTGGGCCAGGAAGATGAGGATCGCCAGCGCGTTGACGAAACCGGTGATCACCGAGCGCGAAACAAAGCGCATGAGGGATCCCAGGCGCACCCAGCCGGCAATGATCTGCAGAATACCGGTGAGCACCGTAGCCGCCAACAGGTACTCCAGGCCGTGGTCCCTGACCAGCGTCACCATGAGCAGCGCCATGGCCCCGGTCGCGCCGGAGACCATGCCCGGGCGCCCCCCGGCGAAGGCGGTGATCACAGCAATACAGAAGGAGGCGTAGAGCCCGACCTTGGGATCCACGCCCGCGATGATCGAGAAGGCGATGGCCTCGGGAATCAGGGCCAGGGCCACGACGAGGCCGGCGAGCAGGTCGTTGCGGGTGTTCGAAAACCAGTCGTGTTTGAATGAGGCCATGGCCGCCGCGCTGTCTCCGGGTTCGCCCGCGTGTCGCCACGGCGGCTTTCCGGCAACGCCGGAAAACAGGAGGCTTTGCCGTCACGGTACACGCGCGGGACGGTTCGCGGTTTCTAAAGGGAGCTGTGGAGCCTAGATCCGAAGCCTCTCCGGGGCAAGGGAAATTTTTCGCATGGTTTTTACCTCTACCCCTTCCCTTACCCCTGCCCCTGCCGCAACGTCACCCGCGACTGCGACCGGTTTGCGCCGTAACTGCTTGCTACCCGCTATGCGGAAGATCACGGGAAAGACGCAAAACAGCCCAACTAATCACACCCCGGGGGAAGGTGGGACCTGTATAGTGCGATCACCGCCTGCACGCGCGTGGGCGCCTCGACTCCCGGTAATCCGCTCATGACCACGGCATCCCCCGTCGGCAGCTTCGCCGAGCTGTCACTCCCGGCGTTTCTCCTCGAGGCGCTGGCGGAGGTGGGCTACGAAACGCCCTCTACCATCCAGTCCATGACCATCCCTCCGCTGCTCGCGGGCCGCGACCTCGTCGGCCAGGCGCAGACCGGTACGGGCAAGACGGCCGCCTTCGCGCTGCCGGTGCTCGCCACCCTGGATCCGGCCCGGGGCAGGCCGCAGGCGCTGGTGCTGGCGCCGACCCGCGAGCTGGCGATCCAGGTTGCCGAGGCTTTCCAGAAATACGCCGCCCACCTCCGGGGCTTCCGGGTCCTGCCCCTGTACGGGGGCTCGGATTACCGCACGCAGCTGCGTACCCTGCAGCGCGGCGTGCAGGTGATCGTGGGCACCCCGGGGCGCGTCATGGACCATATGCGCCGGGGGTCCCTCGACCTGTCGGGGCTGCGAACGCTGGTCCTCGACGAGGCCGACGAGATGCTGCGCATGGGCTTCATCGACGACGTCGAGTGGATCCTGGAGCAGACGCCCCGGGAGCGGCAGGTCGCCCTGTTCTCCGCGACCATGCCCGATGCTATCCGGCGCATCGCCGGCAGGCACCTGCGCGACCCGGACGAAATCACCATCCGGCAGAAGACGGTCACCAACGCGTCCATCCGCCAGCGCGTCTGGATGATGGCGGGGGTGCACAAGCTGGACGCACTCACCCGCATCCTCGAGACCGAGGACACGGACGGCGTGATCATCTTCGTGCGCACGCGGCTGGCGACCCAGGAGCTGGCCGACAAGCTGGCCGCCCGGGGCTTTGCCAGCGCCGCCCTGAACGGCGATATCCCGCAGGCCCAGCGGGAGAAGACCGTAGAGAAGCTCAAGGCCGGCGGCCTCGATATCCTGGTGGCGACAGACGTGGCCGCCCGTGGCCTCGACGTGGAGCGGGTCAGCCACGTCATCAACTACGATATACCCAACGACCCGGAAGCCTATGTGCACCGGATCGGGCGCACGGGCCGGGCCGGTCGCAGCGGCGAGGCCATCCTCTTCGCCGCCAACCGCGAGCGGCGCCTGCTGCGCACCATCGAGCGTGCCACCGGGCAGCCCATCGAGCCCATGGCGCTGCCGACGGCGGAGCAGGTCACGGACCGGCGCGCCGCACGCTTCAAGGGGCTGATCAACGAGGCCCTCGCCAGCGAGGACCTGGCTTCGGCGCGCCGCCTGGTGGAGGTGTACCAGCAGGAGTCCGGTGTACCGCTGATCGAGATCGCCGCCGCACTGGTCTTCCTCGCCCGGGGCGAGGCACAGCCCGGGAGCCGCGCGAAGGCGGTGGATGCGGCGACAGCCGATCGACCGCCGATGGACGACGCCCGGCTCGCTCGCAAGCGCGGCAAGGACAAGCGTCACAAGACCGGCGGTAACAAGCCGATCGGTAAGAAGCCTCTCGGCAGGAAACCCGACGGCAGGAAATCCGGCAGCAAAAAGCGCGGTAGCGGGAAACCCACTAGCGCACGTAACCGATCACCGCGATGAAATGCAGCACGGAGCCACAGAGCACGAAGGCGTGCCAGATGCCGTGGGCATGGGTCAGGCACCGGAGCTTGTCGAGCACATAGAAGATCACCCCCACCGTGTAGGCCACGCCGCCGAGGAAGAGGTTGCGGAAGCCGGCGTCGGGCAGGGCGACGCGCAGGCTGCCCAGGTCCAGGGCGCAGGCCCAGCCCATGGCGAGGAAGGTCACCAGCTGCACCACTTTGACAAGGCGTCCGCGCAGGAACACCTCCGAGAGCGTGCCTGCTGCCGCCAGGCCCCAGACGGCCGCGAGGATCAGCGTTGCTTTCGTGCCCGGAATGCTGACCAGCATGAACGGCGTATAGGTGCCGGCGATGAGCAGGTAGATGCTGATATGGTCCAGAACCTTGAAAATCCGCTTGAGGCGCGGCGGCCGCAAGCTGTGGTAAAGCGTCGACATGGTATACAGCAGTACCAGCGTGAGGCCGTAAACCGTGAAGCCGACCAGCACCCGTGGTTCGCCGGCCTGCACCGCCACCGCCATGAGCGCGCCGAGGCCGACCAGAGCCAGCACGGCGCCGACCAGGTGGCTTATGCTGTTGAGGTATTCTCCGTAGTACATGGAGCGGGTGTTCCGGACACGACAAGCTGAGATGGCCTAGCATACTGGCCGCTCCGCAGGTCTTGGTAGTCCCTTGCCGTGGCTTGCCCCGGACTGCCCGACATTGAAGAATACTGCCGTCAGGCTGCCGGAGCCCGGCAGGGGGAAGCATACTGGACTTTTTCCACCACAGCGCCGACCTGCGCGCCGTGCTCGAGCGGCACCTCGAACCCTTCGAGCGACGGGCAATCGCGCCGGCCGGGCGCCGCGCCGCCGCCGTGTGCCTGACCGTCTGCCGGGATGGCGACCGGCCGGCGATCGTCGTCACCCGGCGCAGTGCCAGCCTGCGCGCCCACTCCCGTCAGTGGGCGCTGCCCGGCGGGCGGCGGGACCAGGGCGAATCCGCCATCGAAGGTGCCCTGCGGGAGCTGCACGAGGAGGTGGGACTGTCGGCCGGCGCCGCCGATGTGCTCGGTGTGCTGGACGACTACGCCACGCGCTCCGGTTACCTGATCACCCCGGTGGTGGTCTGGGGCGACTGCGACTGGCAGGACCTCACCCCCAACCCGGACGAAGTGGATTTCCTGCGGCCTTTTCTTTTCCGGGAACTGGCGCGGCGGGATTCGCCGGTACTCCAGCGCATCGCGGAGAGTGACGGCGAAGTTCTGTCCATGCGCTTCCACGACGACGTCATCTACGCGCCCACGGGTGCCATGCTCTACCAGTTTCGCGAGGTCGCCCTCTTCGGACGCCAGACCCGGGTCGCCCATTTTGAACAGCCGCTCTTTGCCTGGCGGTAGGGTCCGGCTTTCCCGGGTGACCGTGGGCAGGGGTACGGTGTATGGTTCGGCCGTTTGTCCTCGCCCGTGCCCGGCCGGTGCCGGGCACGCCTGAGAACCAGGGGCCGCTTTACCCATGCAGTCAGCACATATCGACGATTTCTACTACGTGACCACCGAGGTCTTTTGCAAGCTCTACGGGGGCTTTCCCGTCCGTCACCTGCTGTTGGTGGAGGACCTGACCGGCCCGATCCGCTGGGATATGGCGGGCCTGCCGGATCACAAGTCCCGCGCCTGCTTCGAGACGCTCATCTGGCTCGCGGAGCACGGGCTGCTCAACTACCGCAGCGTCGAGCCCCGGGACATCGGTGTGGAGGGGGCCGTGCTGTCGCAGCATGGCTTCGTGCTGCTGAGCGGCCCGCTCACCTGGCATACCGGCGAGACCACGAGCCGCGTCCGTGCCCTGCGCGAGGCCCGGGCGGCGCGTGCCTACAGTGACCTCGGGACGATCATCGAGGACCTGCTCGCGGCAAACTGTCATTGGGGGGCGCCGCGGCGGCCCGCCCCCCTGGTCAAGGGCGCGGCCATGGCTGTCACGGAAGAGAAGGGGGACGCGGAGTAGCCCGGCCCGCGCAGGGCGTCATGCGCCCGGGGCGCCGCGGGCAAGCACGGCGCGGTAAAGCCTGAGCAGCGCGTAGAGGAAAAGCAGCGGTATCAGGATCGTCTTGGCCAGCATCGACACGAGCAGTGCGATAATGTTCGTAGCGTAGTTATTCATCATCCCCTCCAGCCGGGCCAGGCGGTCTTTCCATTCCCGCGGTGAAACCAGGCCCAGGAAGCGCTCCCGGAGGGAGCAGGCCTGGCCGGCCTGCTGCTTGCGGGCGCAGTCGAGAAATTCCCGGAGCTCCGACACCTTGGCCTCGGTCGCGCTCCGGCGGCTCTCGGCGGCGGCGAGGTCGCTCTCGAGCAAGGCTTTACCGGCTTTTTTATCGTCGACCGCCTCGCCCTTGTCGCACAAGGGGTTCAGGCGGCAGCGGAGCGGGACGTCCTCCAGGGTGGCGTCAAGCTCGGCGTTCATCTGCTCCAGCTGGCTGCGAAGCCGGTCGACTTCTTCCTGCTGCAGGGCCTGGAGCCGCCGGGCCGCCGCCAGTTCCTCTTCGACGGCGGCGGTCTCGGCCGGGGCCGGGGCGCCGGGTGCCGCGTCGCTCAGAGCGGAGAGCTCGCTGTCCAGTTCGGTCATTACGGCGCGGCGTGTGTCGTCGTCGCCGGCGAGGAACACACGGTCCACAGCGCCGCTCACCAGCACTGCGAGGCCGAGGGCGAAGCGGACCAGGGCGGCCAGGAGAAAGAAGCGCAGCGCGCCGCCGAAAAAGCGGCTGAACCGCGCAGTGGCGCAGGCCGCGAGGAGACCGAGGTTGGCCGTGAGCAGCAGGCTGAAGGCGTGATGGTCAAAGATCGCCAGGAGAATCTTCTGCAGCGCGAGCGAGCCCAGTGCGAGGAGCAGGATGGCAGAGAAGCGCTCGATCAGGTCATTCAGGGGGTCGAGTACCTCGCCGGCAGACAGCGTGAC
>CAYFVG010000070.1:0-1777 GCA_964346365.1 uncultured Alteromonadaceae bacterium | reverse complement strand
CCGGGCGTGAATTCCGTGCCCTGAAGAAAGGAGACCGACGCGTTGATGGCCCGCGCCGTGGCGTAGACCAGCGCTCCGGTCTGCAGCGCCTCATCGAGGTAGGCGTCCGAGAGCCGGTCGAAGGCGCCGTGCCAGGAGACGATCACGATGAACAGCGCGCCGATGAGCACAATCCAGCGCGGCCTCGGGATGCGCAGCGATCGGTCGGTCATGGGCGGTTCCCCTCTCGGCAGCTACCCGTCGATTCTTGATCCGTGGCGAGGGGATAGCAAGGCGCCGGGGGCGCCGGGGGACAGTACACCCTGCCGTGCCGCTCAGTTCTGCATCGGGGCCCGGTCGTCCCAGCGAAAGCCGATGCCACCCGCCTGCCAGACGCCGGGCCCGAGGGGGCTCGGGCGATGGATCGGCAGGTGGGGCGGCAGGCCGAAGTGCGGCGCGAAGGAGGCGAAAGGTGCGGCGACCGTGGCGCGGTGCATGATCCGCAGGCCCTGCTCCGAGGCCGGCCGGTGCGCCTCGGGCGTGGCCCGATGCGCGACCGCGTAGTTGTCGATGAAAATGCAGTCCCCCGGCTCGTACTCGTAGGGGAAGGTGTAGCCTGCGTCGACCCCGGCCTCCAGCAGCGCGTTGTAATCATGGCAGAGCTGCCGCAGCTCCTCGGCCTGCAGCAGCCGATGGCTGTCGCCACTGTCGGCGGTCTCGATGACGGCGCCGGTCATGCCCAGGTGCAGCCAGACACTGCGGCGCCCGGAAAGCGGATGGTCGTGCACCAGCGGATGCGCCACCCCGGTGTTCGAGTTCACGGAGGTGAGCCGCGCCCATCGCGCCTGCTTCTCCGCTGGCAGCGCATCGAAGGCCGCGCCGAGGTGGGCGAAGACCGTGCCGCCGCCGCGCTCCGGTACGCGCACGATGTAATAGGCCACGTGCGAGAACGGCGCCTCGCAGAAGGCGCCGTCGTTGTGGAATTGCGGCCCGACACCGGGGATGCCGTGGTTGTGCTCGTTCGAGAGCCGGAAGATGTGCCGGTTGCCGCCGGGCGTTGCCGGGTGCACACCGTGCGTGGAATGCATCGCGCGCCCGCCCCACCAGACCGAGGCGTCGACCAGTTCATCGGCAGAGAGCGTCTGCTGATCCTTGAACACAAGAAAGCCCCGCGCCGCCATCTCGGCCTCCATGGCCGCGATCACGGGTTCGGCGGGGCGGCTGCCGCGCAGGTCGATCCCCCACAGCGCGGCGCCGATCGGCTCGAGCGGGACAAGCCGACCGCCCGCCTCCTCAATCAGGCGCAGGCGCTCCGGATTCGGGGCGGGGATCTGTGCCGGCGGTTGGCCGGGGTTCGGCGTCATGCGCACCTCCCATTGGTATCTGTAGCAGGTTGCCCGGCACCAGCGCCGCGAGGCTGTCCTCGCCGCGGTTGCTGTCACCGGTCGCTCTCGTCAAGGCTAGCAGTTGTTGCCCGCCGGGCGCGAACGTCCCTGCGCTTGCCCCCGGTGACAGCGACGGAAACAGCGCCTGCGAAAGCTCTTGCGAAAGCGCTTGCCCGGTACGCCCTGCCTGCAGGCACCCGGGATCGGCATCTGCCCGAGCAATGCCGCGCTCGAGCGCGTTGGTGCTGATCGACGACATCGGTTAGGGTGATGTGCAGCTTGCGGCGTTCCGTTCCGGGTTTCGGCGTCCGGGCACAGCTCGAAAAGGGGGGTCGGCAATGAGTGACGAAACGTTTTTCCTGCACCACTACGACGCGTCACCCTACGCGGAAAAAATCCGCAGCATGTTCGGC
>CAYFVG010000069.1:11097-12551 GCA_964346365.1 uncultured Alteromonadaceae bacterium | reverse complement strand
GGCGCATATGCGCCAGGGGCGTCTGCCAGCGAATGGTCTCGGAGACCATGGACGGGATGAGCGCTTGATCCGCCGTCAGCTTCGCGAATTCCCCGGGGTTGTCGTGCAGGCAGAGTACGCTGGCGCTCATGGTGCTGCGGGTGGTGTCGTTGCCGCCGACGATGAGCAGCAGGAGATTGCCCAGGTACTCCTCGGCGGTCATATCCCGGGTGGATTCGCCGTGGGCCAGCATGGAGATGAAATCGTTCTTCTGCGGGGCGCTGGCGCGCTCCTCCCAAAGGCCCTGGAAGTAGACCAGGCAGTCGAGCATGTGCGCCCGGCGCTCGTCCTCGCTGTCGATAAGCCCCATGCCCGGGGTCGCCACGGCCACGTCGGACCAGAGCGTGAGCTTGCGCCGTTCCTCGAAGGGAAAGTCGAAGAGGGTGGCGAGCATGCGCGTCGTCAGCTCGATGGAGACCCGCTCCACCCAGTTGAAGGTCTCGCCCACGGGCAGGGACTCGAGCACGTCGACAGTGCGCTCGCGGATGATGGGCTCGAAGCCGGCCAGGGCCTGCGCGCCGACGGCGGGGCTCACGGTGCCGCGCTGCTCGTCGTGTCGCGGCCGGTCCATGGCGATGAACATGGGCAGGGGGAAGTCGTCCTCGGCGTCGCGGATCGTGATGGCGGGCTCGGAGGAGAAGAGCTCGTGGGCGGTGTCCACCTGCATGATGTCGTCGTAACGGGTGACGGACCAGTAGGGCCCGAAGGCGCTGTCGGCGCAGTAGTGCACCGGGGCCTCGTCGCGCAGGCGCTGGAACCATGCCCAGTGCCGGTCGGCGGCGAAGAGGTGGGGGTTGGCCACGTCGATGGCCGCTAGCGGCATGTCGTAGGGGTCGACATCGATCTGGGCGGGGTCGTGTTCGGGGATGGGCGCGTTCATTTTTTCTCCTGATTTCACGGTTACCGGTGCCGCGCCAGTGTAGGCCAGTGCGCCGGCGCGGTCACGCCGTCCCCGGGGCCCCTCGTACACCCCCGGAC
Source organism: uncultured Alteromonadaceae bacterium (assembly GCA_964346365.1). Lineage (GTDB taxonomy): Bacteria > Pseudomonadota > Gammaproteobacteria > Pseudomonadales > Halieaceae > Pseudohaliea. The sequence goes on along the minus strand of CAYFVG010000069.1, from coordinate 11,534 downwards.
GACCCTCAACCTGACGCAGAACTGTCACAATTCTGTCACCTTGGTGGCGTACAGTCCGGCGCCATGAAGACCTTCTTACCGTGCAGTTGCGGCCGGCGGGCCTCCCTCGCCGCCTTCTCAGCCGCTTCAGTTCTCTGCCTGGGCCTGTTCTTTGTCCAGGGCGCGCGGGCGCTTTCTCTCGGCCCGGATGAGTTCGTTGCCGCCCGGGAGGTGACCTGTATCCTGGCCCAGGATGCTCTCGGCTACCTCGACGAGGAGGACTTCACCACGCTTCTGGACAACGCCCTGGAGGCCTTCGACGCCGCCGCGGGTGACGTTATCTACGCCAAGGCCCTGGGCTACTTCGACGGCCTCATGTTCGGCATTCCCGACGCCAATGAAGCCCTGGTGAGCAGCCGGCTGCGGGCCTTCAACGAGAGCCAGGCCTGCTCGGGCCT
>CAYFVG010000069.1:0-10997 GCA_964346365.1 uncultured Alteromonadaceae bacterium | reverse complement strand
GGCGACCTGGTGGCTTACGGCGTGCTGAAAAACCGCGGCGGCAAGGTGACCCGTCGCTTCCGGGCGGACATCAAGGCCTACTGGCAGGACGGGGTCGGCACCCTCGAGGAGGATTTCGTTTTCGACGACGGCGAAACGGATCGCCGGGTCTGGACTCTTACGCCCGCCGGGCCGGGGCGCTATCGCGGCACCGCCGGTGACGTGGTGGGGGAGGGGACGCTGTCCGTGGCCGGGAACGCCATGTTTCTCGACTACGTCCTGCGCGTTCCCCGCGGCGACGATACCATCGACGTGGTCATCGACGACCGCATGTACCTCGTCGACGAGAACACCCTCATCAATGAGTCGGAACTGCGCAAGTTCGGCTTTCGCGTCGGTGAGCTGACGCTGGTGATCCGGCGTCTCGGGGAGGGGGAGGGATGGTAAGCCCGCGCCTCGCCAGCACCCTCGGCTACGCCGGGCTGCTCCCTTTCATCGGCGGCGCCATCGGCGTCTGGGTGTTACGGGATTACCCCCATGCCTTCGCCCAGCAGGCCTTCCTGCTTTACTCCCTGGCGATCCTCTGTTTTCTTGCGGGCACGCTCTGGGGTTCGGCGCCCCAGGTCGCCGTCGGCGAGCGCACGCCGCGCATTCTCATCAGCAACGGGGTGGTGCTGTTCGCGGTCTTCGCCTACCTCGCGGCGCAGCCCGTGCTCGCGGCGCTGCTCCTGCTGCTGGGCCATCTTGCGCAGCTGTGGTACGAGCGCAGTACGCTGCCGGCGGACTGGTACCGACGGTTGCGCACGCGCCTGACCCTGGTCGCGGGCGGCTGCCACGGTGTCTATCTCGCCGGCCTGATCCTGGTGCGTCCGACGTGAGCCTCCGCGTTGCGCCGGCCGCCGGGGCGCAATAGACTGGCCTTTTCGAATCCTCCCACGCAGGAGCGAGCGGCACCATGCGCCTGGTAGACACTGCGGAGGCAGCGCTGGGGGAGGTTGAGTCCGGCGAGTTCGTCTGGTGCCACTCCATGGCGGCCACGCCACGGCGGCTCCTTGAAGCGCTCGCCGACCATGCGCTGTCGCGCCGGGGTATTACCCTCATGCAGCTCCACCTGGAGCACGCCGAGTCGGTGACCGACCCGGCGCTCGACGGGCACCTGCGGCATCGCTGCTTCTTTGCGGGCCGGCAGACCCGTGAGCTGATCAACCAGGGCCGGGCAGACTACATACCTATGTTCCTGTCGGAGATCCCCAAGCTCTTCCGTAAGGGCGAGCAGCGGGTGGATACGGCGCTCGTGCAGGTGTCACCCCCGGACCACCACGGCAACTGCTCCCTGGGCATTTCTGTCGAGGCGACGGCCGCCGCCTGCGAGGTGGCGGGGCGTATCGTCGCCCACGTCAACCCGAGCATGCCGCGCACGCACGGTGACAGCTTCATCAACGTCAGCCGGATTCACACCGCCTTTGAGGTCGACGAGCCGCTCATTGCCGTCGGTGACCGCAAGGTATCGGAGGTGGAACAGCGTATCGGCGCCAATGTCGCCGCTCTGGTGGAGGACGGTGCCTGCCTGCAGATGGGCATCGGCGCCATTCCCGACGCGGCTTTGCGCTGCCTTGGCGATCATCGCTGCCTCGGCATCCATACGGAGATGTTCTCCGACGGGGTGCTGCCGCTCATCGACAGCGGCGTGATCGACAACAGTCGCAAACGCGTCTCCCGCGGCCATACGGTGACCAGCTTCGCCATGGGCGGTGGCCCACTCTACGACTTTGTTCACGACAACCCGCAGGTGGCCTTTCTCGACGTCGAGTTTGTCAACAACCCGACGGTGATTGCCAAGAACCCGCGGGTGACTTCCATCAACAGCGCCCTGCAGATCGACCTGACGGGGCAGGTCTGCGCCGACTCCATTGGCCACCGCATCTACTCCGGCGTCGGCGGGCAGGTGGATTTTGTCCTCGGGGCGGCCTACTCGGAGCGCGGCAAGAGCATCATCGCCCTGCCGAGCACGGCCCGGGGCGGCGACGCCTCGCGCCTGGTGTCCAGCCTGGCGGCCGGTGCCGGTGTGGTCACGACCCGGGCCCAGGTCGACTTCGTCGTGACCGAGCACGGCGTGGCGCAGCTGCGCGGTCGGTCGCTGCGCGAGCGGGCCCGGGACCTTATCGCCATCGCCCACCCGGACTTCCGCGAGGGCCTCGCGCGGGAAGCGCGCGAGATTCTCAAGCTCAGTCTCTGATAACAACCCACAGGAGAACCCCATGCAAGTGATGCGTCTCAGCGAGCCCGCCGGCCTCGACAGCCTCGCCCCGGCCAGCGCGGAGCCCCGGCCTCCGGGCCCGGGCGAGGTGCAGGTGGCCGTCGCTGCCAGCTCCCTCAACTTTCACGATTACGTGGTGGTCACGGGACTCCTGCCGACGTCACCGGGCCGTATCCCCCTGTCCGACTGCGCCGGCACGGTGACGGCGGTCGGGGAGGGCGTTACCGGCTTCGAGGCCGGCGACCGGGTCATCAGCCATTTCTTTCCGGGCTGGCGGGATGGCACTGTCGCCATGGAGAAGCTGATCGGTGTACCCGGTGACCACGCGGACGGGTTTGCGGCCGAGTCCGTGACCATGGCGGAGGCGGCGTTTGGCGCCATGCCTGCGAACCTCGACTTTGCCGAGGCAGCCACGCTGCCCTGCGCGGCACTCACCGCCTGGCGGGCCCTGTTCGTGGAGACCCGGCTCAAGCCGGGGGACTGGGTGCTGGTGCAGGGTTCCGGGGGCGTCAGCGTTTTTGCATTGCAGTTCGCGCGCATGATCGGCTGCCGGGTGATCGCCACCTCGTCGTCGGACGAGAAACTGGAGCGCCTCGGCGCCCTCGGCGCGGAGCACCTCATCAACTACCGCAAGGAGCCGAGGTGGGGCAAAGCGGCGGAGGCGCTCTCCGGCGGTGGCGTCAACCTGGTGGTCGAGGTCGGCGGGCCGGGGACCATCGGCGAATCGGTGCGCGCCGTGGGCTTCGGCGGCTGTATCGCCATGATCGGCGTACTTACCGGCGTGGCCGGCGAAGTGCCGCTGGCGGCGATGTTTCAGAAGAATGCGCGCATCGCCGGGATCACCGTCGGCAGCCAGCAGGACCAGGTGGACATGGTGAAAGCCATCGAGGCGGCTGACCTGCACCCGGTCATCGACAGCCGCTATCCGCTGGCGGAGCTCGCCGCGGCCTTCCGCCACCAGGAGGCGCAGCAGCACTTCGGCAAGGTCTGTATCACCACGGACTGACCGGGCCCGGAGCGCCCGCTCGCCGGCCGGGGCGGGCTTTCCGAGGGGGTCAGTGGCGGTCGATTTCGTCCAGCTCGAGATCGATGTTGCCGAAGGCGTCACCCTTGTTGAGACGGATGTGCAGAGACACGTTGTTCTTTGAATCCGCGAACTCGATCGCCGTCTCGACAGTGATCTTGCCCTTCTCGTAGAGCTCGATCAGCGCCTGATCGAAGGTGCGCATGTGGTACTTGCCGCCCTGGGCCATGGTGTCGCGCAGTTCCGAGAAATCCTGCTTGGTGATCAAGTCCTGGACCCGGGGCGTGTTGATCATGACCTCCATGGCGGCGCACTTGCCGCCCTCGACGGTGGGCACGAGGCGCTGGGAAACGATTGCTCGCAGATTCTGGGCGACGCGCATGGTCTCGTTGGCCTGTTCCTCCGCCGGGAAAAAGGTCAGCATCCGCTCCAGGGCGGCCACCGAGTTGTTTGCGTGCAGGGTGGTGAGGCAGAGGTGGCCGGTATTGGCGAACTTGAGCGCGTACTCCATGCTCTCGGGGTCGCGGATCTCGCCGAGGAGGATCACGTTCGGCGCCGAGCGCATGGCCGAGCGGATGCCGGTGCTGAAGCTCTCCGTGTCCACGCCGATCTCGCGCTGGGCCACCACGGAGCGCTTGTGCTCGTGCAGGTACTCGATCGGGTCCTCGAGGGTGATGATGTGGCCCGCCGCGCTCTCGTTCCGATGGTCGATCATCGCCGCCAGGGACGTGGACTTGCCCGAGCCGGTGGCGCCGACAACGACGATAAGGCCGTTCTTCTCCATCACCAGGTCCTTCAGGACCAGGGGCAGGTCCAGTTCCTCGACGCTGGGAATCTCGCTGTGCACGTAGCGGAAGACCAGGGAAGTCTCCCCGCGCTGGCGGAAGGCGGCGGCGCGGAAACGGCCGAGGTTGGGGATGCCGACGCTGAAGTCCACCTCGCCGTGTTCCTCGAACTCCATGATCTTCCGGTCCGAGGTGAGCGAACGGAAGATGCGGTCCACCTGTCCGGTACCGAGGCGCTCGCCGATCCAGGCGAAGCCGAAGGGCCCCTTGATGAGGATCTTGGCACCCGCGTGCAGGTACATGTCCTCGCCTTCCTTGTTCACCATAAGGGCGAGGTAGGGACCGATTTCCAGATCCGTATCCGACATCGTACTGTCCTGCTCTTGTGTCACCCGACGAGTATCGCACCGGTGGGCAGCCGGGAAAAGCGCCCTTGTACTCTCTGCCCCCAGCAGAAATAATCGGCGCTGACCGCCTGTAGCTCAGCAGGATAGAGCAGCCGCCTCCTAAGCGGCAGGTCGCCCGTTCGAATCGGGCCAGGCGGGCCAATGAATCAGTCGTTCACGGCGAGCGCAGCTGTCACTGTCCCCCCATCCTCTGCGGCACAGTGCCGGGTCGCGTAAACGACGGGCGAGGCCCACTAGGCCATCGTCCCGGGCTGCCAGAGCCGCTGCACCGGGTAGGCATCCCATTGGGCATCATTGCTAACCACCGGGAGTCTCTCGACCAGCGCCTGTGCGATGATCAACCGGTCGAAGGGATCGCGATGATGGAAGGGAAGGCTGGCTACCTGCCCGGCATGGCTCGGTAGGAGAGGGAGGATGTCGAAACGATTGTCTCGCAACTGCCGCTCGAAGAACCTCGCCAGCGGCTCATCCAGCGCGTACTTGCCAAGGCTGATCTTGATGGCGATCTCCCAGTAGGAGGCGGGGCTTACCGCCACCTCGCTATCGCGCTGGCTGATAATCGCCCGTGCCGGCTTCGACAGCCGCGGATCGTCGAGCAGAAACCAGAGCAGTGCCTGCGTGTCGAGCAGAACCCTCACACCATAAGGTCCCCGAAATCCTCAAGGTGCTCGTCATCGTCGCTGAGAATGCGCAGCTTGCCCCGGGCGCTGCCGGGTCGGCGGTCCGTGCCGCGATTTTCAGTTGTGCCGGGCGCCCGACGAGCCACGAGTTCCTGCAGGGCCAGCTCAACCAACTCCTGCGGCCGATTTAGACCGGTCAGGGCGAGGCCTTGCTTTACCAGCTTGTCTTCAAGGTGTATCTCCGTCGTCATGGAGGCGTCCTCACGTTTGGTCATCGGTCAGGAAGACGAACGTTACTCGAATTTTAGCCTTCAGCGCTGAGTTACCTGTAGCGGAGCCGTCCGCGGGTAGTGCCAGGTCGATTTCGAGTCTCGGGTCCGTTGGCATATTCAACGTCTATCGGTGACTCTTCAACGGCCAAGAATAGCCGTATGCCGATTTGGGTAAAAGCTGCGACGTTCGCACGTCGTCTGAGTCGGAGCGTACACCCGCTCTGCAGTCGGCAAAGCAGGCGCCAATGAGACGGAACAGACCCTTGTCCACAGACTCTTGCGACAAAAGACTCTCGAGACAACAGTCAGCCCGCAGCCGCACTTGGCCGGTGGGGTCAGCGATGTTCGCAGACACCTCCTTCGCGCTCCTCCTTCACGACTTCGTCTCACCCGACTGCCATGAGGTGATGGGTAGCGGTCCGTCGCTCCGGGTCCGTTGTAGTTGTCCGGTGATTATCGGAAAATCCCGGCGCCGGGTGTTTCGCAAGCGCTGGATGGCGCCGAGGCAACAGCCGACAGGTGGCTTAGACGTCGGCAGGTCACCGAGCTTAATTTGAGCAATAAACGCCACAGCTCGGAAAAAATGCGACCGAAACGCGCCTCGCAAGCGGCAGATCGGCCGCTTGAAGCAGGTCAGGCGAACAAGACAGAGGGGCGGCGCGTGGACGCCACGGTGTTTGAAGCAATCCAGGGCCTCCGCGCCCGCGTCGGCCGCTCCGTGCTCGGCCAGGAGGCGCTGGTGGAGCGGCTGGTGATCAGCCTGCTCGCCAGCGGCAACTGTCTCCTCGAGGGTTTGCCGGGGCTGGCCAAGACCCGTGCCGTGAAGGCCCTCGCCCGGGCGCTGGCGGTGGATTTTTCCCGGCTGCAGTTCACCCCGGACCTGCTGCCGGCCGATGTCACGGGCACGGAGATCATGTACAGCGGGGAGGGTGCCACCAGCTTCCGCTTCGACCCGGGGCCCGTCTTCGCCAACATCGTCCTCGTCGACGAGGTGAACCGCGCGCCGGCCAAGGTGCAGTCGGCGCTGCTGGAGGTGATGGAGGAGCGGCAGGTGACCGTGGCCGGCACCACGCATCGGCTGCCACAGCTGTTCATGGTGCTCGCGACGCAGAATCCGGTGGAGCAGGAGGGCACCTATCCGCTCCCGGAGGCACAGCTCGACCGCTTTCTCATGCATCTTTACGTTGATTATCCCGACCGCGACGCGGAGGTCGGCGTCCTGCGGCTGGTGCGCGGGGAGGAGAATCGCACGGCGGCCGAGGCCGGCGAGCCGGAGCCGCCGGTGGACCCGGCGGTGGTCTTCGCAGCGCGCCGGGAGATCGCCGGGATCACCGTCAGCGAGTGGGTGGAGCACTATATCGTGGACCTCCTGGCCGGTACCCGCGCCCCCGCGGCCCTCGATGCGGAGCTCGGCCGCTGGCTGCAGGTGGGCGCGAGCCCCCGCGGCGGCCTCGCGCTCGACCGCTGCGCCCGGGTGCGGGCCTGGCTGGACCGCCGGGACTACGTGCTGCCGGAGGACGTGCGCGCCTCGGCCCACGACTGCCTGCGCCACCGGCTCATGCTCAGCTTCGATGCCGAGGCCGAGGGCGTGCCCGCCGACGCGGTCATCGACCGCCTGCTCGCTACCGTGGCCGTCGGCTGAGGCCCCCACCGTGCCCGCGTTCACGCGCCTGCGGCCGCGGCAGGGGGTGCCGGAAGTGGACCCCCGGGTCTTTCCGGACCTGGATGCCCTGGTCCGCCTGCAGGTCGCCGGGGGGTTCAGCTTCCGCGCCAGCCAGCCGCGCGCCAGCGCGCTGCGCGGGCGCCACGCGTCCCGGCTGCGCGGCCGCGGTCTCAACTTCGAGGAACTTCGCGGCTACCAGCCCGGTGATGATCTTCGCCACATCGACTGGCGGGCGAGCGCCCGCCGGGGGGAGGCGCAGGTGCGCGTCTTCACGGAGGAGCGGGACAGAAGCACCTGGCTGCTGGTGAACCTCGCCCAGGGCATGTTCTTCGGCAGCGCGCACGCGACCAAGGCGGTGTGCGCCGCCGAGTTCGCAGCCCTGGCGGCCTGGCGCAGCCTGGCCATGGGCGACCGGGTCGGCGCCATTCTCTTCGACGAGCAGGCCCTGCAGGTTTTCCGGCCGCTACGCACCCGGGCGCAGGTCATGCGCATCCTCGACGCCATCGTTGCCCTCGCCCGGGGCCTGCGCCCCGGGCGCGCCGTGGGCGAGCCCCGGCTCGACGAGGCCCTGGAGCGGGTGCTGCGCTTTGCCCGCCACGATGCGCTGGTGCTGCTCATCGGGGACGGCGCCGGGGTCGGCGCGGAGACGGTGCCCCTGGTCAGCCGTCTTTCCCGGCACAACGACTGCATTGCCGGCCTGGTGTACGACCCCATGGAGCGAGACCTGCCCGATGCGGGCCCGCTGCGGGCTACGGACGGCGCCGGCGACTGGCACTTCGACTCCGGCGATGGCGCGCTGCGCCGGGCCTTCCGCGAGGATTTCGAGCGCCGGGAAGCGGCGCTCTCGCAGCTCTCCCGCAGCCGCGAGATCGCTCTCCTGCCGGTGCATACCGCAGCGCCGGTAGCCGGTCAGCTCGCCCGGCTCCTCGGTGCGCGCGCGCCGGGGCGGGGACGATGAGCGGCGCGCGCGACCCCGGCAGCCTGGCCCGGCTGGTGGATATCGTCGAAGCGCCGGCGCTCTCCCTGTGGTGGCCGCTGCCGCCCCTTGTCTGGCTGGTCCTCGCGCTGCTGGCCATCGGCGCCCTTGTCTGGCTGCTGCGCTTTCAGCGCCGCTGGCGGGCGGATCGCTACCGCCGCGAGGCGCTCGCCAGCCTGGCCGCCGCGCCCGCTGATCCCCTGCTGCGCCTGCGCCGCGCCCGGGCGCTGCTCAAGCGCGCCGCCATGACGGCCTATGGTCGGGAGGACGTGGCACCCCTCGCGGGGGCCGCCTGGTGGGCTTATCTCGATACCCGGGCCGCGGGTGTTGCGTTCGCGGCGGGCCCGGGCCCGGCGTCGGATCGCGCCCTGGCCCGCGACTGCCCGCCGGCACCGGATGAACTGTCAGCTTTTGAAACGGCGACGGCGCAGTGGCTGCGCCGGCACCGACCCCGCTAGCGGTGTTTGCCCTCGACCTGCCCTGGGTGCTGCTCCTGCTCCCGCTGCCATGGCTCCTGCGGAAGCTGCTGCCGGCCGCCGCGGGCGGCCCCGCGGCGCTGCAGGTGCCCTTCCTCGGACGGCTGCGCCGCCTCGACCGCGGCAGCGGTGGCGTGCTGCCGGCTCGCGGCGGCCGCGGTACCCGGCTGCCGGCGCTGGCCTGGGTGGCTCTGGTGGCCGCTGCCGCCGGCCCCGTCCGCCTCGAGGACCCGGTGACCGTGGAGGCACCGGCCCGGGACCTGCTCCTCGCCGTCGATCTGTCGGGCTCCATGGCGACCGCTGATTTCAGCGACGGCGCCGGTGCGCCCGCGAGTCGCCTCGCGGTGGTGCGGGAGCTCCTCGGTGACTTCCTCGCGCGTCGTGACGGCGACCGCATCGGGCTGCTGGTGTTCGGTTCCGCGCCGTTCGTGCAGCTGCCGTTCACCCGCGATCGCGCCGTGATGGAGAGCATGCTCAACGAGATGGTGGTCGGCATGGCCGGCGCGCGCACGATGCTCGGCGACGCCCTGGGTCTGGCGGCGAAGGTGTTCGAGGAGAGTGCGCTCGAGGAGCGCGTGCTCGTGCTGCTCACGGATGGCAACGACACCGGGAGCCGGGTGGCGCCCCGGGAGGCGGCCCGGCTCTGCGCCGACCGCGGTATCCGCGTCTTCACTATCGGCGCCGGCGACCCGGCCGCCGCCGGTGAGGAGGCCCTGGACGAGGCGACGCTGGCAGCGGTGGCCGAGGCGACCGGCGGGGCCTACTTCCGCGCCGGCGACCGGTCGGAGCTGGAGGCCGTCTACGCCGCCATCGACCGCCAGGTCCCACGGGCGGTCTCTGCTACCCGTTACCGCCCCCGGGAGCCGCTGTTTACCCTGCCTCTGGCGGTCGCCTGGCTCTGCATGCTGGCACTCTACCCGCGGCGCGGGGGCGGAGGGCGCCGTGGCTGAGGCGCTGGGGGCGTTCCATTTTCAGCGGCCGCTGTGGCTGGCCGCGCTGCTTCTGCCGCTGCTGGGGGCCTGGTTTCTCCGCCGGCAGCGCTCCGGCTGGGACGCGGTGATCGCGCCGCATCTTCTCGCGGCCCTGCAGGTGGCGCGGCAGGGCAGCGGTGGGCTCCTGCGGCCGCGGGCGAGCTGGCTGCTGGCGCTGCTGCTCACGCCCCTGGCCCTGGCCGGACCGAGCTGGCAGCGCGAGGCCTCTCCCCTCGGGGCGCCCGACGCTGTGCTGGTGGTCGTGCTGCAAGTCAGCGACAGCATGCTTGCCGACGACGTCGCGCCGAGCCGGCTGGGGCGAGCGGTGACCAAGCTCCGGGACCTGCTCGAGGCGGCTCCGGAGCAGCGCGTGGGGCTGGTCGCCTACGCCGGGTCGGCGCACACGGTGATGCCGCCCACGGCGGACCACCGGCTCCTGCTGGAGTACGCCGAGGCACTGGCGCCGGCGCTCATGCCCCGGCCGGGCAATGAGCCCGCGACGGCCCTCGCCCGGGCGGTACAGCTCGCCGCCGGTGCCGGCGGCCGGGCCCGGCTGCTTCTGGTGAGTGACAGCCTGCCCGGCGCCGGCGCCGCCACCCCCGCCCTGCCGGTCGAGGTGTTGGCGATGGTCCCCAGTACGGAGTCCGGCGGTTACCCGGGGGGGGATGGCGAGTACCGCGCCATCGAGCAGGCCGGCAACACCCTCGGGGCGCGCCCGGTCGCGGTGACCATCGACGGCGCCGACGTGGCGGCGCTCGCGCGCCGGCTGCGCGGGGGCGGCGGAGGCCCGGGGAGCGATGGGGAACGCTGGGCGGATGGCGGGCGCTACCTGCTGCTGCCGCTGCTGCTTCTCGTGGCCGGCTGGCAGCGCCGCGGCTGGTCCCTGGAGGCCGGCTGATGGCGCGCCGGGCCATCGTTCCCGTACTGATGCTTGCCCTGGCCGCCTGGCTCGGCCCGGACCGGCCCCGGGACTGGCTGGCCAGCCCGGCCCAGCAGGCCCAGCGGCTCTTCGACGCCGGCCGCTACGCGGCGGCGGCCGCGCGCTTTGCGGATCCCCTGCGCCGGGGCAATGCCTGGTACCGCGCCGGAGACTTTGAGCGCGCAGCCACCGCGTACGCGCTGGTCCCGGGTCCGGAGGGACTGTTTAACCGCGGCAACGCCCTGCTCATGCGGGGCGACTACGCCGAAGCCATCGCGAGCTACGACGAGGCCCTCGGGCTGGTGCCGGACTGGTCTGCGCCGGCGACCAACCGGGCCATCGCCGAGGCCCGGCAGGCGCGCCTGGCCGCAGCGGGGCGTGAGCGGGGCGAGGCATCGGAGCTCGGCGCCGACGAGGTGGTCTTCGACGCCGAGGCGGGCGACAGCGCCGCCGGTGAGGCGGCGGTAAACGCTGACGGGCCCGGCGACGAAGTGCTGCGGGCGCTCTGGCTGCGGCGGGTGAGCGCGCGCCCCGGCGACTTTCTGTCGCTGCGCTTCGCCGCGCAGCTGGCGACCGCGGACGGGGAGGGGGCTCCGTGACGAACCTGCGCGCCGTGGCCGCCGCGGCCGGCGCCCTGGCGCGCAGGTT
>CAYFVG010000068.1:3980-12561 GCA_964346365.1 uncultured Alteromonadaceae bacterium | reverse complement strand
CGGCCTTCTGACAGGTATACTCGTGTTCGGACCGCAAACTACCCGGGAAGGAGACAACCATGTTCAGCCATATCATGCTCGGCGCCGACGACCTCGAGGCCTCGAAGGTTTTCTACGACGCTACCCTTGGCGCCCTCGGCCACGGCCCCGGCGTAACCGACGATAAAGATCGCCTGTTCTACATGACCGACAGGGGCATCCTCGCCCTCACCCGACCCATCGACGGCCAGCCGGCGAGCTGCGGCAATGGCAGCACCATCGGTTTCGCCGCTGCCAGTCCGGAGGCAGCGGACGCCTGGCATGCGGCAGGCCTTGCCAACGGTGGCACTGCCTGCGAAGACCCGCCCGGGATCCGCGAGGGCGGCATCGGCAGGCTCTACCTCGCGTACCTGCGCGACCCGTCCGGCAACAAGCTCTGCGCGTTGCATCGGATGGCCTGAGGCACTGCCTGTGCACCGCGGAAGCGGGCCGGTTCGACAGGTCCCCCGGTGCCCGTTAAGGTCGCGTCGTGAATGACTCAGGTCAACGCGGGGCCTTCGGCCCCCGGAGAATCCGAATGCTCGCTTCCCTGCTCGGTGCCGCGGTCCTTGCCATCGCCGCTTACGACGGTGTGGTGCTGGGCCGCGCCCTGGTCGTGGGTGGCCAGCTCGCGCGGGACAGCAACGCCTACACTCAGCAGCCCGCCGAGGCCACCGCCGCACTGCTGGTGGTCGGAGACAGTACCGGGGTAGGCACCGGGAGCGAGAATCCGGCGGACTCCGTGGCCGGGCGCCTCGGTCGCGCGCTGCCACGGGTACGGATCGACAACCTGGCTGTGAACGGCGCGCGCACGGCGGACTTGCTCGCGCAACTTGCGCAGGCGCCCCTGCCGCGCTACGACGCGATCCTGGTGCAGGTAGGCGGCAACGACGCGCTGCGCTTCACCGGCTTCGACCGGCTGGCGCAGTCCATCGACGCCGTGCTCTCCCGCAGCGGGGACCGCGCGCCCTATACGGTGCTCATGAGCACCGGCGACCTCGGCGCGGCCCCCGCGTTACCCTGGCCGCTGGCACCGCTGTTCAGCGCCCGCTCCCGGGAGGTGCGCGATCGCTTCGCCCGGGCCGCCGCCGCGCACGGCGCCGACTACGTGGATCTGTTCACCGGGCCGGGCGACCGTGTCTTCTCTGAGGAGCCGGGCCGGTACTATGCCCGGGACGGACTGCATCTCTCCGGCGCCGGCTACGGCGTCTGGTACGAACAACTGCGCGCTGCGAGCGCGCTACCGGAACGGCTCGAAAACCGCTGAAAGAGCCGCTGAAAGAACCGAAATAACCGGGCAGTCCGAAGGGGAGGATCAGTCGAGGTCCGCCGCCGAGTGGCGCTCCCGGACCTGCTTCTCCTCCGGGCCCCAGACGCGATTCACGCGGCGTCCACGCTGCACCGCCGGCCGCGCCTCGATGGCCTCGGCCCAGCGGCGCACGTGCGCGTAGCTGCCGACGTCGAGAAACTCCTGGGCGTTGTAGCTATCGCCGGTAACCAGCACCCCGTACCAGGGCCAGGTGGCCATGTCGGCGATGGTGTAGTCGTCGCCGGCGAGGTACTCGTGGCCGGCGAGCTGGCGGTCGAGCACGTCGAGCTGGCGCTTCACTTCCATCGCATAGCGGTTGATGGGGTACTCGTATTTCTCCGGCGCGTAGGCGTAGAAGTGCCCGAAGCCACCGCCGAGAATCGGCGCACTGGCCATCTGCCAGAACAGCCAGCACAGCGTTTCGCTGCGCGCCTGCCCCGCCTGTGGCAGGAACGCATCGAACTTCTCGGCGAGGTACAGGAGCATGGCGCCGGACTCGAAGAGACGCGTGGGCGGTTCCGTGCTGCGGTCGAGGAGCGCGGGGATCTTCGAGTTCGGGTTGATAGACACGAAGCCACTGCCGAACTGGTCGCCTTCGAGAATATTGATGGTCCAGGCGTCGTACTCCGCGCCGCGGTGGCCGAGGGCGAGCAGCTCCTCGAGCATCACGGTGACCTTGACGCCGTTCGGCGTGGCCAGGGAGTAAAGCTGCAGCGGGTGTTCCCCGGTGGGCAGCTCCGCCTCGTGGGTGGCACCGGCCACCGGGCGGTTGATGTTGGCGAAGCGGCCGCCACTGGCGGCGTCCCAGCGCCAGACGCGCGGCGGCGTGTAGCCGGATTCTTCGCTCATGGCCCTGTGTCCTCCTCCTTGGCAAGTGCTGCATGCTCGCCCGCCTGTGGTGGTACTGTCAAAGCCAACCGGCGCAGGCCCGCGGCACCCAGGCGCAGCGTTTCCCGGGCCTCGGCGCCGCCTGCCCCGGCGGCATCCAGCGACTGACGCAGGGAAGCGCCGAGGCCGGCGGCCAGGAGGCGGCGGTAGTAGGGCAGGTCCCGCCGGTAGCCCGGCAACTGTTCGGCCAGCGGGCCCTCGACATCCAGACGCTCGAGGAAATCCTGCACCAGCGCCGCTATCCGGTCGCGGAGCGCCGGGTTTCGCTGCAGCGACTCCTCCGCCTCGAGGGCCCAGGTCATGTCCTCGCGCAGCCAGCAGGGTCCGAGGCAGTCACCGGGCGCCCGGTCGCCCCACTCCCCGGGCGACACCAGGGACAGGCGCCAGCCGTCCTCCGCCCCGTAGAGATAGTAACGCTGGCCCGGCACCGGGCGCAGATTACAGCGCGCCGAGAGCACCAGGGTGGAAGCAAACAGGTCGAGGATAATCTCTGTCGGCCCCTTGGCGGCGGCGCCGCGGGGCTGCAGGGCATGCCAGTGGGTCAGCACGGGCACCAGACCCTTGCCCTGCGGGTTGGGATTCTTCGTGGTCCGGGGGTTGCTGTCGGGCATGGTCATGGCGCTTGCTACGCGCGCCGGCGGCCGGCGGCTCAGGCTGCCTCCACCACCCGGCACGCGTCCAGGAGGCCGCCGATGCTGTTGGGCTCCACCAGGTGCGCCGCGTACCAGGTATGCAGGCAGCGGATGCGGGAAAAGTCGGCGATGCCGCCGATACCGCGCTCCGCAAGCGCCGGCCACTGGCCCCGGGCCTCGAGGTGCGAGCGCTCTTCGGGCGCGAGGTGTTGTTCGCGCAGCGCGATATGCCGGCGATGGTCCGCCGCCATGGCGTCGGCGAGGGCCGGCTCGGCATCGACCCGGGCCTGGAGGTCGGCGATGAGTCCGCCGGCCTCCGCGCGGTCGATGCGCAGCTTGAGCACCGGGTCGATAAGCCAGAACAGCGTCGGGAAGGGCTTGCCGTCGACCACGGAGGCGACCCGGATCACCGCCGGCTCGCCCGCCGCATCGCGCACGGCAACGGCCCGCAGGCCGCGCGGTTCGCGGCCCAGGCGAGCGGTGATAGTGGCGAGGGTGGCGGCATCGATATCCATCAAACTGTATGGTACCACCAGCGAGGGAGCACGGGCTGTGGGCGGTACCGCTGTCGGAGGCACGCCCCAGCGTCGACATGCCCGGGCTTCACGCCATTCCTGTCGCGGCGGGAGCGTCGCTCCCACAGACGCCGCCTTCAATTGACATTGCCCGGACACGACCCTACAGTCTGCTGCGTCCAGGGTGCCTGCCGATGCGCTGCTGCCACTGCATCTGGGTAGGTTAAATGGGAAGACTGGTGCGGCCCCTCGGGCCAAGGCCAGCGCTGCCCCCGCAACGGTATGCGGCCGCGTTCCCCTGAATGCGTCGTGAGCCCGATACCTGCCCGGACATGAGCACCGATGGAGCGGAGGGCTTCATTAAAGGTCGCTGGATGCCCGCGCATTCCGTCCCCTTGATCCCCTCCCTCAATCGCCCCTTTTCGGCTATTGAGGAAGCAGCATGAACAACCCCTACCCGGCCCGTGCCCCGGCTCTCGCCCTGGCACCGGTGGCTGCGCTCGCGCAGCCGCCCAGCAACAAGCCCCTCGAGGACCTCGTCGTCACGTCTTCCCGCGTCCACCTGCCCCTGCGCGATGTGGGCACGGCAATCAGCGTGATCGACGAAGAAACGATCACCCGCCGCGGTTTCAATTCCCTCGCCGGGATCCTGCGCACGCAGCCATCCAATACCGCCGAGCGCACCGCCTACGCGGGTCTGCGCTACCGCTTCTGAACAGGGAGAACGCACCATGAGTGATCAAGAGATGAGTGACCAGGACAAGCGCGACGACAAGCACAAGCGCGCCATGCAGAAGCAGAAGGCGCAGGTGGACGCGAGCATCGCCGCGGCCCAGCTCGAGCGCGGTGTAGCCGTGCTGCTCACCGGCAACGGCAAGGGCAAGTCGAGCTCCGCCTTCGGCATGGTCATGCGCGCCCTGGGCTACGGCCAGAAGGTCGGCGTCGTCCAGTTCATCAAGGGCGAGATGCTCTCCGGTGAGGAGCTGTACCTGCGGGACAAGTGCCCGCAAGTGGACTTCTACCAGATGGGCACGGGCTTCACCTGGGATACGCAGGACCGCAGCGGCGACATCGCCGCCGCCCGGCGCACCTGGGACAAGGTAACGCCGATGCTCGCGGACCCCTCCTTCGACCTCGTGGTGCTGGACGAACTGACCTACATGCTCTCCTTCGACTACCTGCCCGAGGACGAGGTCCTCGAAGCCCTCGCCAACCGGCCGCAGGAGCAGAGCCTCGTGGTCACAGGCCGCGGCGGCGGCAAGAGCCTGCAGGCAATCATGGATACCGTATCCGAGGTCCGCGAGATCAAGCACGCCTACACGGCGGGCATACAGGCACGCAAGGGCGTGGATTTCTGAACGCGCTACCGACGCAGCGGGGCGTTGTCCACGGCCCAGGTATAGACGACGTCCGTGCTTGAATTGAGGGCGGTTTCCGCCGAGTCCTGGATGACGCTGATCACGAAGCCCACGGCGACCACCTGCATGGCCACGTCCAGGGGAATACCGAAGAGCGAGCACGCCAGCGGGATCAGCAGCAGGCTGCCCGAGGGCACGCCGCTGGCGCCGCAGGCAGCGAGCGCGGACACGACGCAGAGCACCAGGGCGCCGGCAAAGCCGGCCTCGATGCCGAGGGTGTTCGCCGCCGCCAGCGTGAGCGTGGTGATGGTGATGGCCGCCCCCGCCATGTTGACCGTGGCGCCGACGGGAATCGTCACAGCGTACAGTTCCTCGCTGATACCGAGCTTCTTCGCCAGCGTCAGATTCACCGGGATGTTGGCGGCGGAGCTGCGCGTGAAGAAGGCGGTGATGCCCGATTCCTCCAGGCAGCGCAGCACCACCGGGTAGGGATTGCGGCGCGTCACCAGCAGCACGATAAGCGGATTGACGACCAGCGCGACCACCAGCATGGCACTCACCAGCAGCAGCGCCAGCGCCGCATAGTCGGCCAGGACGGAGACCCCGGTCGTGGCGACCGCATACGCGACCAGGCCGAAAATACCCAAGGGCGCGAGGCGGATCACATAGCGCACCACGTCGACGACCCCGCCGGCAAGCGTCTCCAGATGTTCGCGGAAGCTCGTGGGCGCGCGGCGGAAGCTGATTCCCAGGAGCACGGCCCAGGTAAGGCAGCCGAGGAAGTTGCCCTCGAGCAGCGCATTCACCGGGTTGTCCACGAGCTTGAACAGCACACCCGCGAGCACGCTGCCGACCGCGGCCGGCGGGCTGCCCTCGGCCGCATCGACCAGGACCAGGGTCTGCGGAAAGGCAAAGCTCAGCGCTACTCCCACCAGCGCCGCACACACCGTGCCCGCGAGGTACAGCAGGAGCGTCAGAAAGGTGCGCCGGGCGTCGCCGCCGCGCTCGTGGCGGTTGGCGATGGCCGACATGACCAGCAGCAGCACCAGCACCGGCGCCACGGCCTTGAGCATGCTCACGAAGAGGCGCCCGAGCAGGCCAGCGGCCTCCCCGGCCGCCGGCAGCAGGGCTCCGAGCAAGGCACCGAGCAAGACGCCGACGAAGATTTGCGGCACCAGGCCCCAGCGCAGTGGGTTCATCGGCGGCCTCCGGCGAGCGAAAGGGCGTAGTGTACGCGAGCGCCGGCGGCTGTGGTAAGTTGCGGCACCCCGCAAGGACTCAAGCTGAGGACACCCGCATGAAACCCGAGACCATCGCCCTGCACGCCGGCTACGACGGCGACCCGACCAGCAGCCACGCGGCGACCGCGCCGATCTACCAGACCACCTCCTACACCTTCGACGACACGCAGCACGGCGCGGATCTGTTCGACCTCAAGGTGCCCGGCAACATCTACAGCCGCATCATGAACCCCACCAACGCGGTTCTCGAGGAGCGCCTGGCGCAGCTCGAGGGCGGCGTCGGCGCCCTCGCCGTGGCCTCGGGCATGGCGGCAATCCGGTACGCCATCGAGGTCATCGCCGACGCGGGGACGAACATCGTCAGCACGTCGCAGCTCTACGGCGGCACCTATAACCTGTTCGCGCACACCTTCCCGCGCCAGGGCATCGAGACGCGCTTCGTCGACGCCGCGGACTTCGATCGCATCCCCGGGCTCATCGACGGCAGGACCCGCGCGCTGTTCTGCGAGTCCATCGGCAATCCGGCCGGCAACGTGGTCGACGTGGCGCGCTGGGCGGAGATCGCCGAGGCCCACGGCGTGCCGCTGATCGTCGACAACACCGTGCCCTCGCCCTTCCTCTGCCGCCCCTTCGAACACGGCGCACACATCGTCGTGCACTCCCTCACCAAGTACATCGGCGGCCACGGCACGACCGTCGGCGGCGCCATCATCGACTCCGGGCGCTTCGACTGGACGGCCCACGCCGAGCGCTTCGCCGTGCTCAACGAGCCGGACCCGTCCTACCACGGCGTGGTCTACACGGAGGCCCTCGGCGAAGCGGCGTACATCGGCCGCTGCCGCGTGGTGCCGCTACGCAACACCGGTGCGGCGCTCGCCGCGCACTCCGCCTTCCTGATCATGCAGGGGCTGGAAACCCTGGGGCTGCGCATGGAGCGCCACTGCGACAACGCCGAGCGCATCGCTGCCTGGCTCGCGGCGCACCCGGCGGTCAGCCACGTGAACTACGCCACGCTTCCGGACAGCCCCTACCGCGCCACCTGCGAGAAGATCTGCGGCGGCCGGGCCTCGGGCATCCTCAGCTTCGGCGTCAAGGGCGGCCTGGAAGCCGGTGCGAAGTTCATCGACGCGCTCGCGCTGGTACTGCGTCTGGTCAACATCGGCGACGCCAAGTCCCTGGCCTGCCACCCGGCCAGCACCACGCACCGGCAGCTGTCGCCGCAAGAGCTCGCCGCGGCCGGCGTCACCGAGGACATGGTGCGCCTGTCCATCGGCATCGAGCATGCCGACGACATCATCGCCGACCTCGAGCAGGCCCTGGCCGCGAGTCAGAGCTGATGCAAAGACCCGCGGCAGAGACCTGCAGCGGAGAAAAGGGGCCCTCCCGGGCCCCGGCGGCCGGTCAGAAGGACTTGCGCAGGGTCACGCCCAGCATCCGCGGGGTGCTGACCCGGTAAGCGAGGCGAGCGCGACCGCCGCGCTCACGGTCGAAGGACAGTTCCGCGTTGTTGTCGAGCAGGTTGTTGACGAACAGGACCGCCTCGACGGTCTCCCACACCCAGCCCGCACTCACGTTGACGTTCTGGTAGGCATCGAGGCGCAGGTCGGCGCGCGTCACCGCGTTGCCGCTGGCGCCGCCGAAGGGCAGGCCGGAGACGAAAGTCCCGGCGCCGGGGACCTGGTCACTGGGCTGGGTGTAGCGGTCACCCACGTGCTGCACCAGTGCATTGAGGTAGAACTCGTCAGCGCCGAACAAACCCTGCGGGAACGTGTAGGTCGCCGAGGCGGAGACCTGCAGTTCGGGTACCGAGGCGAGCCGGTTGCCGTCCGCCACGCCACCGAGGACATTGCCGGCGCTGTCGGTGACCGTGGAGTCGAACTCGGCCTCGATAAAGCTGCCGGAGAGGGTGAGCAGGAAGTTTTCCAGCGGATAGGCGGACAGCTCCCACTCCACGCCGGCGGTGTGCGCCTCGGGCACGTTGAAAGATATGCGCGAGGAGCAGGAGCCGGCGTCCAGGGTCACCTGCAGGTCCTCGATGTCCGTGTAGAACACGGCGGCGTTTAACTGCACGCCGCCGAAGAGCGACTTGAAGCCCAGTTCGTAGTTCCACAGCGTCTCATCCTCGTAGGCCTGGAAGGAGCCGAAGGTGTTGAGGTCGCCGGGGTCGCAGAGCGGCACGTTCAGCGGATCGTTGACGCCGCCGAGGCGGAAGCCCTGGGAGGCCTGAGCGTTGATGGTGACAGCGTCACTGAAGTCGTAGCTGGCCATGATCCGCGGATTGATGCCGTCCGACGCGGTGTCGTCGGTCTGGTCCGCCAGGCTGGAAAACAGTCCGCCCTGAAGGATGCTGCGCTCTTCCTCGAAATCGTAGTAGCGCGCGCCCACGGTCAGGTTGAGGCGCTCGCTGACCCGGTAGTCCACCTCGCCGAAGATCGCGAGCTGCTCGATATCGTAGGGCAGATCGGAGTTGAACGGCGAGTCGACCGGGAACCCGTTGCGCAGGGAGGCCGCCGTGCCGGCACCGAGCACCGCATCGGTCGCCGCGTCGTAACCCGGCGTCGGCAGGCGCTGCGCGTAGATGCGCTCGACGTCCGAGTAAAAGACGCCGCCGACCCAGTTC
>CAYFVG010000068.1:0-3880 GCA_964346365.1 uncultured Alteromonadaceae bacterium | reverse complement strand
GCGCTGCGCGTAGATGCGCTCGACGTCCGAGTAAAAGACGCCGCCGACCCAGTTCTGCGCTCTTCCTCGAAATCGTAGTAGCGCGCACCCACGGTCAGGTTGAGGCGCTCGCTGACCCGGTAGTCCACCTCGCCGAAGATCGCGAGCTGCTCGATATCGTAGGGCAGATCGGAGTTGAACGGCGAGTCGACCGGGAACCCGTTGCGCAGGGAGGCCGCCGTGCCGGCACCGAGCACCGCATCGGTCGCCGCGTCGTAACCCGGCGTCGGCAGGCGCTGCGCGTAGATGCGCTCGACGTCCGAGTAAAAGACGCCGCCGACCCAGTTCAGGGCTCCGCCGTAATTCGAGGCGATGCGGAACTCGTGGGTGACCTGCTCGAGATCCGTGGTATCGCGGAGATTGGAGGGCAGCAGGACGGCGGCATCCGGAAAGCCGAGGTCGACGGAGACGGAACCGGTCAGGGCGCTGGCGTCGCGGCTGACCAGAATGTCGCGCTCCGTGTAACTCCCGGTGTAGGTCAGGCTGAGCGCATCGAGGTCCCACTCCACCACCAGGTCGGCGATGAAGGTCTCGTCCTCGAAGGCCTCGTCGAGGAGCAGAAACTGTTCACGCTCATCCAGGCGCACCGGCGGCCGCGTGGTCGTGTTGGGGTTGGCAAAAAGATTGAAGAGCTCCTCGCGGTTGAAGCCATCGGCGGTGATTTCCTGGTAGACGACCCGCGGCGTGATGCGCAGCTTGTCTGTGGGCTGCCAGGCAAGGGCCAGGCGAGCCCCGCGACGGTCGCCGCTGTTGACGTCGCTGTCCTCGCCACCGCCCTCGCGCAGCGCGTCGACCCAGCCACCGTACTCGGTGCCATAGGCCACGGCGCGCAGCGCAAGCGTGTCGCTGATCGGCAGGTTGATGGCGCCCTTGAGATGGCCGCCCTCGCCGCCATCCGTCAACGTGTTGAGATTGGCTTCGATCTTGCCGTAGGTGCCGCCCTCGAGGTCCGGCTGGTTGGTGATGAAGCGCACGGTACCGCCCACGGAACCGGAGCCGAACAGCGTGCCCTGCGGGCCGCGCAGCGTTTCGACGCGGTTGAGGTCGAAGAGGTCGAGGTCCGGGGTAAACAGCGACAGCGAAATCACCGTCTCGTCCAGGTACACGCCGACCTGCTCCTTCACGCCCGGCTGGTCGCGGACGATCTGACCGGCGGACACGCCGCGGATGGCGACCTGGCTCTGGCCCGGGCCGAGGTTCTGGATGGTGAGGCCGGCGACGTTGCGCGACAGATCCTCGAGCGTGAACACGTTGTTGCGTTCTATCGCCTCCTCGGACTGGGCGTTGATGGAGAACGGCAGGTCCTGCACCGTGGACTCACGCTTGGTGGCGGTAACCAGGACTTCTTCAATCTGGGCGCTGGCAAACTGCGGCAGCGTCGCTGCCACCGCGACCGCCAGGGCCGTGTGCTTCAGGTTTTTCATTGCGGGATCCTCACTATGGAGATCGTTCTCGTTGTGGTCCCCGATTGTAGCGAGGGGAGCCCGCAGCCGCGTGTAAAAACCGTGTAACTATTTAACAGATTTCATAGCAGATTTCGCGTGTAAGCGTCTGACTTTGAATGAATTCCATCTCAGTCCAGCAGCTCCGGCTGCTCCGCCACGATCACGTCGTAGAGCGGCTGAAAGCTGAACCAGCCGGCCAGCGCACTGCCCACGGTCTCCCGTGTCTTGAGGGCGTATTCGTGGGGGATCGGCTTCGGCGTGCCGGCGGCCTCGGCGAGCAGCTGCGCCTGGCAGCTGCGCTCCATGGTGATATACCACCAGGCGGCCTCGTCGACGGAGGCGCCGACGGTGAGGAGGCCGTGGTTCTGCAGGATCAGCGCCTTCTGGTGGCTCACCAGCTCGGCAATCCGATCGCCCTCTCCGCTGTCGAGCACCACGCCGGTGAAGCTCTCAAGGACGGCGTGATCGTCGTAGAAGGCACAGGCATCCTGGGTCAGCGGTTCGAGCTTGCGGCCGAGGCACGCAAACGCCTTGCCGTAGAGCGAGTGCGAGTGAGCCGCCGCGGTAATGTGCGGGTTGGCCGTGTGGATGCGCGAGTGAATCGTAAACGCCGCCCCGTTGAGCAGCCCGTCCCCCTCCACGACGCTGCCCTCGTGGTCCACGCACAGGAGGTCCGAAACGCACATCTGCTTGAAGGATCGGCCCATGGGGTTCACCCAGAACCGATCCAGGTGCTCCGGGTCACGCACCGTGATGTGGCCGGCGACGCCCTCGTCGAAGCCGAACCTGCCGAAGAGACGGAGCGCGGCGGCGAGGCGCTGCTTGCGCAGCAGGCGCTCCGTGGCCGGGTCGCGGTCCGCACCGGGAACCAGCGCCTCCGGGTTGTCGCTGTTCATAACGATGTTTTTGGCGGCTTCAGCCATGGGGTCACCTGTTGTCAGTGTCTGCCTCGAAAACGAAGTCTAGCAGCCTGTCGGACTTAGGGCATCGTCGCGAGGCGTGTGGGAGTCGAGGACAGAATTTCGATCGTTTGAGGCGAATAGTGGTGACTATTTAACGAAAACGAGCGGAATTCTGGACAGATTCCCATCCGCCGCAGCAGATGATCCTAAGTCCGACAGGCAGCTAATCGACCGCCGGCTCCCTCGACAGCAGCGGGAACGCGGGCAGCTCGCGATCCCCCTCCTGCGCCTCGGGCACGTGCAGCGCGAGGGCGGGCCCGACCTCCGGCAGGACGCCCTCGGGGCGCAGCGGTTCCCCGCACTCGCTGCAGGTGAGCAGCGGCCGGGTCTGCTTGCCGCAGGCATTGTGCACGTAGACCACCGGGGCGCCCTCCCCCCGGTCCATCCAGTCATCGCCCCAGTTGCCGAGAGTCATCAGCACCGGGTAGAGCGCGAGCCCCTTGCGCGTGAGGCGGTACTCGTAGCGCGGAGGCCGATCACTGTAGCGCACCCGTCGCAGCACGCCGTGGTCCACGAGCTTGCCGAGGCGCTCCGACAGCCGGTGGCGGGTGATGCCGAGGCTGGCCTGAAACTGGTCGAAGCGGCGCGTGCCGAAAAAAGCGTCACGCAGGATCAGCAGAGTCCAGCGTTCTCCCACCACGGACAGCGCGCGCGCAACGGAGCAGACCTGGCGATCGATTTCATCCCAGCGCATGTCGATTCCTCCCTGGAACCGCCAGTATAAGTGCGCTTGCGAGGGCGTGAAACCGGCAGCGGATGCCATGTTCGGCCGCTTTAACAAACGCGGACGGGCTTTGGAAAAACCGGGAGACCAGCATGACGACAGCTGTGGGCGGCAGCGACGCGAAGACCGAGCTCAAGGCGCTTGAGGCAGCCGACGACCGCAGCGCTGGGCCGAACCCATCGCCGAGGCAGAGTACCGGTCACGCCGGGCATGTGCTTCAGCAACGAGCCGATGATCTGCGTCCCCGGGCGATTAGGGGTGCGCCCGGAGGACCACTTCCACGTGACGGAGGCCGGGGCGCGGTGGTTCACCACCCCGTCACCGTCCATCGACGCCCCCGCCGGCGACTGGAGGCGCGTCAGTCGCCCTTCGAGGTCATAGCGTCCTTGATCTTGTCCACGTCCACCGAATCTTTCGCCTTGTCGACATCGACGGCCTGGGCGGCCTGCTCATAATCGACGCCGTCGGTGCCCACGGCGCCCTTCAGCTTGCCCGTATCGACGGACTCCATGGCCTTCTTCTCGTCAACCGCGTCCATCATTTTCTTCATGTCCTGGGCGGCGGCCGGCAGGGCGACAAGCGTGGCGGCGAGTACGGCGAGGGTCAGCTTGGCTGCTTTCATAATCAGTTATCTCCGAGTTATGCGGGCGGATATACCCTCACCGAGTATCTCAGATCCGGGGCCTTTTGCCACGTATTCCTCACGGCGT
>CAYFVG010000067.1:8268-12746 GCA_964346365.1 uncultured Alteromonadaceae bacterium | reverse complement strand
TTCTCTCAGCCTTGCCCGGCCGGGACGCTCCACGATATTCGCTTGGTGAGAGAAGACCCCCGACATCACCCCTGCCGCACTGCGGACTTTCTGGGCGGTAGTCGCGGCTCTGGCTGTCCCGGAAATCTGCGCGGACCACAAATTTGTGGTTGACAGTCCCCGGGTCGGTCACTAGACTTCGCGTTCCTTTTTCGGGGGGTTCTCAGCGAGCCCCCGGTTTTTTACTGGTTGGAGTCAGATCGCGTGCAGAACCAACGTATTCGCATCCGCCTCAAGGCCTTCGATCATCGCCTGATCGATACCTCGACGCAGGAGATTGTGGAAACCGCCCGCCGCACCGGTGCTCAGGTCCGTGGCCCCATACCGCTGCCGACCCGCCGGGAGCGCTACACGGTCCTCGTTTCCCCGCACGTCAATAAGGACGCCCGCGACCAGTATGAGATTCGCACCCACAAGCGCCTTCTGGATATCGTCGAGCCCACGGAAAAAACCGTGGATGCGCTGATGAAGCTGGACCTGGCTGCAGGAGTTGAAGTACAGATCAGTCTTGGTTAACGACAACTCGTAGCAAGACCTGCCCGACCCCACGCGTGGGGTCGGGTGTGTAACGTCCGACCACCCGCGGGGTAGGCGGACGGCCATAGAGGGTGACAGCCCCGTACACTGTGAGGTTGGCAACATGACTATTGGCTTAGTCGGCCGGAAGTCCGGCATGACGCGCGTCTTTACTGAAGACGGCGCCTCTATTCCAGTAACCGTAGTGGAGATTGCTCCAAACCGCGTTACTCAAATCAAAGCGCCCGAGAGCGATGGCTATCGGGCTATCCAGGTGACGGCGGGCAGCCGTCGCGCCGACAAGGTACGCAGATCGGAAGCGGGGCACTTCGCCAAGGCGGGTGTCGAAGCCGGGGGCGGTCTGTGGGAATTCCGCCTGACGGATGGCGATGAAGCCTTTGCGGTGGGCGCCGAGCTGACCGTCGATCGTTTTGAGACCGGTCAGCGCGTCGATGTGTCCGGCCGATCCAAGGGCAAGGGTTTTCAGGGCGTGGTCAAGCGCTGGAATTTCCGCACCCAGGATGCGACCCACGGCAACTCCCTGGCGCACCGCGCGCCGGGCTCCATCGGTCAGTGTCAGACCCCGGGACGTGTGCTCAAGGGCAAGAAGATGGCGGGCCAGCTGGGAGCCGAGAGCGTCACCGTCCAGGGGCTTGAGGTCGTTCGCGTGGACGCCGAGCGCAACCTGCTGCTCATCAAGGGCGCCGTACCGGGCGCAGCGGGCGGCAGCGTTATCGTGCGGCCGGCCGTCAAGGCCGGGGCGTAAGGGGGGCAGGCAGTGGAATTGAATGTAGCAAAGCCGGGTGATGCCTCGGCGGGGACTGTTTCCGTTTCCGACGCGGCCTTCGCGCGGGAGTACAACGAATCCCTGGTGCACCAGGTGGTGACTTCCTACCTCGCCGGCGCCCGGCAGGGCACCCGGGCGCAGAAGAGCCGCTCGGCGGTCAGCGGCGGCGGCAAGAAGCCCTGGCGCCAGAAGGGCACGGGCCGGGCCCGCGCCGGCACCATCCGCTCGCCCATCTGGCGTAGCGGCGGTGTGACCTTCGCGGCCCGGCCGCAGGATCACGGGCAGAAGGTGAACCGGAAGATGTACCGCGCAGCCTTGCGCGCCATTTTTTCGGAGCTGGCGCGCCAGGAGCGCCTGCTCGTGGTCGAGAATCTCGACGTCGAGCAGCCCAGGACGAAGCTGCTGGTGCAGCAGCTTGGCGAGTACGGCGTGGATAACGCGCTGGTCGTTACCAGCGACGTGAGCGAGAACCTGTACCTCGCGGCGCGCAACCTGCACAAAGTCGACGTTCGCGATGTCGCCGGCGTCGATCCGGTCAGCCTTGTTGCCCACGACAAAGTCATGGTCACCGTCGACGCGGTGAAGCAGGTTGAGGAGATGCTGGCATGAACCCCGAGCGCGTATTCCAGGTGCTGTCGGGCCCGCATGTATCCGAGAAGGCGGCGATTGTGGCGGACGATGCCAACCAGTACGTCTTCAAGGTGGCGGTCGACGCGACCAAGCCGGAGATCAGGAAAGCCGTTGAGCAGCTGTTCAAGGTCAGGGTGGAGAACGTCACCACCATGAAGGTCAAGGGCAAGACGAAGCGTAACCGTTACGGCTTCAGTACCAAGCCCACCTGGAAGAAGGCCTACGTTCGCGTACAGGCCGGCCAGGATATTGACTTTACGACGGCGGATTAAGGAGTCGTTTCGAGATGGCATTGAAGAAGAGCAGGCCGACCTCGCCCGGTCGTCGTCACGTCGTTCGTGTCGAGGGCGAAGGGCTGTACAAGGGTGCGCCCTACGCGCCGTTGCTCGAGAAGCAGTCGCGTTCCGGTGGCCGCAACAACAACGGTCGCATTACCACG
The DNA here is from genome assembly GCA_964346365.1 of uncultured Alteromonadaceae bacterium. Classification (GTDB taxonomy): domain Bacteria; phylum Pseudomonadota; class Gammaproteobacteria; order Pseudomonadales; family Halieaceae; genus Pseudohaliea. The sequence continues at coordinate 10,335 of CAYFVG010000067.1, read as the reverse complement.
CGGCATATCGGTGGCGGTCACAAGCAGCACTACCGGATCGTCGACTTCAAGCGCAACAAGGATGGTATTCCGGCGCGTGTCGAGCGGATCGAATACGACCCGAACCGTTCGGCCCGAATAGCGCTGGTGTTGTTCGGAGACGGCGAGCGCCGCTATATCATTGCGCCCCGCGGCGTGGCTGCCGGCGATCGTGTGCAGAGCGGCCCCAGTGCGCCTATCAAGGCCGGTAACTGCCTGCCGCTGCGCAATATACCCGTGGGCACGGTGGTCCATGCGGTTGAGCTCAAGCCCGGCAAGGGCGCGCAGCTCGCCCGCTCTGCCGGCGCCTCCGTGCAGCTGGCGGCCCGGGAGGGGCGCTACGCCACGATCCGCCTCCGCTCCGGCGAAATGCGCCGGGTGCTCTCGGACTGCCGGGCCACCGTCGGCGAGGTGTGCAACACGGAGCACAGTCTGCGCAAGCTCGGCAAGGCGGGCGCCGCTCGCTGGCGCGGCGTGCGCCCGACGGTGCGCGGTGTTGTCATGAATCCGGTGGATCACCCGCACGGTGGTGGCGAGGGTCGCACCTCCGGTGGACGCCACCCGGTGAGCCCCTGGGGCACGCCCACGAAGGGCTACAAGACCCGGAAGAACAAGCGGACCGACGACCTCATCGTGCGTCGCCGCCGCAAGAAGTAATCGGCCGCCGATAGCTACAGCGAAGAGGAAAGCACTGTGCCGCGTTCATTGAAGAAAGGCCCGTTTATCGACTTGCACCTGCAGAAAAAGGTGGAAGCCGCGATCGACAGTAACGATCGCCGGCCGATCAAGACCTGGTCCCGCCGCTCCATGGTGTCGCCGGACATGGTCGGTCTGACCATCGCCGTTCACAACGGGCGACAGCACGTCCCGATCCTGATCAACGAGGATATGGTCGGCCACAAGCTCGGCGAGTTTGCGGTCACGCGGACCTTCAAGGGACACATCGTCGACAAGAAGGCGAGGCGCTAGCTTGCGCGCGCGAAGCGAGGAACAGGAAATGGAAGTTGCAGCAAGGCTGAAGGGTGCGCAGATCTCGGCGCAAAAGGCCCGCCTCGTGGCTGATCAGGTCCGTGGGAAGCCGGTGGAAGAGGCCCTCAACGCCCTGGAGTTCAGCAACAAGAAGGCGGCCCGGATCGTGCGGAAGGTGCTCAACTCCGCGATTGCCAATGCGGAGAACAATGAGGGCGCCGACGTGGACGAGCTGACCGTGGCCAGCATCTACGTGGATGAGGGCATGACCATGAAGCGCATCCGCGCGCGGGCCAAGGGCCGTGCGGACCGTATCTTCAAGCGCACGTGCCACATCACCGTGAAAGTCGCCGACGGCGTCGGCGAAAGTTAGGAGAACACCAGATGGGTCAGAAAGTACATCCCACCGGCATGCGCCTGGGTATTGTCAAGGACCATACCTCGGTGTGGTATGCCGACCGCAAGCTTTACGCGAAGAATCTGATTACCGATCTTGAGGTGCGCGCGTACATCGAGCGGAAGCTGGACAATGCGTCCGTCAGCCGCGTGGTGATCGAGCGCCCGGCGCAGACGGCCCGGATCACTATCCACACGGCCCGGCCCGGCATCGTGATCGGCAAGAAAGGAGAGGATGTCGACGCGCTGCGCCGCGACCTGGCCGAACGCATGGGCGTGCCCGTGCACATCAACATCGAGGAGATCCGTAAACCGGATCTGGACGCTCGGCTCGTCGCCCAGAATGTGGCGCAGCAGCTGGAGCGCCGGGTCATGTTCCGTCGCGCCATGAAGCGCGTGGTACAGAACGCCATGCGCCAGGGCGCCGAGGGCATCAAGGTGCAGGTTGGCGGTCGCCTCGGGGGCGCCGAGATAGCGCGCAGCGAGCAGTACCGCGAGGGCCGGGTGCCCCTGCATACCCTGCGGGCCGATATCGACTACGCGACCTACGAGGCCAAGACCACCTACGGCGTGATCGGCGTGAAGGTCTGGATCTTCAAGGGTGAGGTTATCGGTACCGAGGAGGGTGCCGATGCGCCGCGCAAGACGGCAACCAACTGAGACAGCAAGCAGCTGAGATGGTAA
>CAYFVG010000067.1:0-8168 GCA_964346365.1 uncultured Alteromonadaceae bacterium | reverse complement strand
GCGGCGGGAGCCGCAGGCTGGAGTAGACAATGATTCAGACACAATCTTACCTGGATGTCGCGGATAACAGCGGTGCCCGGCGCGTCATGTGCATCAAGGTGCTCGGCGGCTCCAAGCGGCGATACGCGCGCGTGGGCGACCTGATCAAGGTCACCGTGAAGGAAGCGATCCCCCGCGGCAAGGTCAAAAAGGGCCAGGTCATGACCGCGGTGGTCGTGCGCACGCGCAAGGGCGTCCGCCGACCGGATGGTTCCATCATCCGCTTCGACAACAATGCGGCGGTGCTCCTGAATAACCAGGAGGCCCCGATCGGCACGCGCATTTTCGGCCCGGTTACCCGGGAGCTGCGCGGCGAGAAGTTCATGAAGATTATTTCTCTGGCGCCGGAAGTTATCTAGGCGCGGCGCAGGAGCGAGAGGCACTGACGATGTTGAAAATCAAGCGCGACGATGAGGTCATCGTTCTGGCGGGCAAGGACAAGGGCAAGCGCGGCAAGGTGCGCAAGGTGCTCGGTGAGAACCGGCTTCTCGTCGCCGGCGTGAATCTGGTCAAGAAGCACCAGCGTCCGAACCCCCAGGCGGGTGTGCAGGGCGGGATCGTCGAGCAGGAAGCGCCGATCCAGGTCTCCAATGTAGGCATCTTCAACCCGGCTACGAGCAAGGCGGATCGCGTCGGTTTCAAGGTGGAAGGCGAGCGCAAGCTTCGCGTTTTCAAGTCGACCGGCGAAGCCATCGACGGGTAACGCAGCGAGGAAACAATGGCTACGACAACGGCTAACACAACGGTTCGGACAATGGCGACACTGCAGGAAAAGTATTGCACGGAGATCGCGCCCCGGCTCAGAGAAGAGCTCGGGCTGGCGAACGTCATGGAAGTGCCGCGCATCACCAAGGTCACGCTGAACATGGGCGTCGGCGAATCGGTGGGCGACAAGAAGGTCCTCGAGAACGCCGTCGGTGACATGACCAGGATCGCCGGGCAGAAGCCCGTGGTTACCCTGGCGCGCAAATCGATTGCCGGCTTCAAGATCCGTGACGGCTGGCCTATCGGCTGCAAGGTAACGCTGCGCCGGGAGCGCATGTACGAGTTCCTCGAGCGGCTGATCAGTATCGCCATTCCGCGTGTGCGCGATTTCCGCGGTGTCAGCCCGAAGTCCTTCGACGGCCGCGGCAACTTCGCCATGGGGGTCTCCGAACAGATCATCTTCCCGGAGATCGACTACGATCAGGTCGACACGCTGCGCGGTATGGATATCACGATCACCACGACGGCTCGCACCGACGACGAGGGGCGTGCCCTCCTGCGAGCGTTCAATTTCCCGCTGAAAGGGTAAAAAAGGATTAAAGAGGTTTAGTTATGGCGAAGAAATCCATGATTGCGCGGGAGGCCAGGCGCGGCAAGCTGGTAGCGAAGCACGCTGCCCGGCGGGCCGCGCTGAAGACGGTCATCCAGGACCCCAAGGCCTCTGACGAGGAAAAGTGGGATGCGCAGGTCGCTCTGCAGAAGCTGCCCCGGGACGCGAGCCCGGTGCGGCAGCGGCGCCGGTGCCAGCTGACGGGTCGGCCGCACGGTGTGTACCGCAAGTTCGGCCTGTGCCGGAACAAGCTGCGCGAAGCGGCCATGCGGGGCGATGTACCCGGTCTGGTCAAGTCGAGCTGGTAACCGGCAGGTAAACGGACCGGCAGGTAAACGGAGAGAACGACGATGAGTATGCAAGATCCGCTGGCTGACATGCTGACGCGCATCCGCAACGCCCAGATGGCCGGTAAAACCGGTGTTGACATGCCCGGGTCCAAGTTGAAGGCGGCGGTGGCAAGCGTCCTCGAGGAAGAGGGTTACATCGACGGCTTCGAGAGCCGTGTGGAAGACGGCAAGCCGCGCCTCACGCTGCGTCTCAGGTACTTCCAGGGCGCGCCGGTGATCGCCGAGATCGACCGGGTCAGCCGTCCGAGTCTGCGCAGCTACGCCGGCAAGGATGGTCTGCCGTCGGTGCGCGGCGGCCTGGGTATTGCGATCGTGTCCACCTCCCGGGGGGTGATGACCGATCGTGCCGCGCGTGCGGCCGGGGTCGGTGGAGAGGTGCTTTGCACGGTTTTCTAGCCGCCAATGCCGGCTATCAATGCCGATCAACAATGTTAATGAGCCCAGCTTGAGAGTAGATAGCAATGTCCAGAATCGCAAATTACCCCGTGGCCCTGCCCGGTGGCGTCGAGGTCAGGATCGATGGCAGCGACGTGACGGTGAAGGGCGCCAGGGGATCGCTGAGCCTGGCCCTTCAGGACGGCATCAGCGCCAGCCAGGATGATGGCGCGGTGACCTTCGCGTACGAAAGCGAGGCAGTGAAGGCCATGGCCGGCACGACGCGTGCGCTGCTGGCCAACATGGTCAAGGGCGTCTCGGAAGGCTGGGAGAAGAAGCTGGTACTCAATGGCGTCGGCTACCGGGCCAAAGCCAGCGGCCAGAGCGTCAACCTGACCGTGGGTCTGTCGCACCCGGTGGACTACGAGCTTCCGGATGGCGTCAGTGCCGAGACGCCCACGCAGACGGAGATCGTCGTCCGCGGTATCGACAAGCAGGTCGTCGGTCAGGTTGCCGCGAAGATCCGCGGCGTCCGGCCGCCGGAGCCTTACAAGGGCAAGGGCATTCGTTACGCGGATGAACTCGTCCGGCGTAAAGAAGCCAAGAAGAAGTAGGTATTGCAATGAGCATCAAGAACGAAGCAAGGCTGCGTCGCGCTCGGCGCTTCCGCGCGCGGATGCGTACGGCCGGTCTCTGCCGCCTGAGCGTGCACCGCACGCCCAGGCACATTTACGCCCAGGTGTTCAGCGCGGCCGGCGACAAGGTGCTGGTCAGCGCGTCCACGCTGGACCAGAAGCTGCGCAGCGGCGCCACGGGTAACATCAACGCCGCCGGGGAAGTGGGCAAGCTCGTCGCGGAGCGCGCCCGCGAGGCGGGTATCGACAGGGTCGCGTTCGACCGCAGCGGCTACCGGTACCACGGCCGCGTCAAGGCGTTGGCCGACGCCGCGCGGGAAGGTGGACTGGAATTCTAGGATAGCGATATGGCATTCAACGATCAGGCAAAGCAGCAGGACGGCGATCTCCAGGAGAAGCTGGTCCAGGTCAACCGGGTGGCCAAGGTGGTCAAGGGTGGTCGTATCTTCGGCTTCACGGCGCTCACCGTGGTCGGCGACGGCAAGGGCCGGGTCGGCTTCGGGCGCGGCAAGGCGCGGGAAGTGCCCGTCGCTATCCAGAAGGCCATGGAAGCGGCGCGTCGGAACATGATCCGGGTGGAACTGAACGGGGGCACGATCCAGTACCCGGTCAAGGCCGCCCACGGTGCCTCCAAGGTCTACATGCAGCCCGCCTCGGAGGGCACCGGCATCATCGCCGGCGGCGCCATGCGGGCCGTGCTGGAGCTGGCCGGCGTCCACGACGTCCTTGCCAAGTGCTACGGATCCACCAACCCGGTAAACGTGGTGCGCGCGACCTATAACGGTCTGCGCGATATGACGTCCCCGGATGCGGTGGCGGCAAAGCGCGGCAAGAGCGTTGAAGAAATTCTGAACTAACGAGTGAGTCGGCGAGTCATGGCGAAAGAAACCATCAAGGTGACCCAGGTCAAGAGCGTCCACGGGCGTCTCAAGGCGCACAGGGATTGCGTGCACGGTCTGGGCCTGCGCCGCATCGGTCACACCGTAGCCGTGGAAGATACCCCGGCCGTGCGCGGCATGATCAACAAGGTCAGCTACATGGTCCGGGTCGAGGAGTAAACGATGTCTGAAGAATTGCGTCTCAACAGCCTCAGCCCCGCGCCCGGTGCTGCCAGGAGCGCCAAGCGGGTGGGCCGCGGCATCGGCAGCGGCTACGGCAAGACCGCGGGCCGCGGCCACAAGGGCCAGAAGGCCCGCTCCGGCGGCAAGGTCAGCCCGGGTTTCGAGGGTGGCCAGATGCCGCTGCAGAAGCGCTTGCCGAAGTACGGCTTCACGTCCCGGATTGCCCGGACGACGGCCCAGGTGCGCCTGGGTGAGCTGAACCGGCTGGAGAGTGAAGTGATCGACCTGATGGTCCTGAAGGCGGCGAACCTCGTCCGCGGCGACGTCACCCGCGCGCGGGTGTTCCTGTCCGGGGAGCTTACCCGCAGTCTGACGGTCAAGGGCCTGGCGGTGACCCGGGGCGCCCGGGCGGCGATCGAACAGGCGGGCGGCAAGGTCGAGGGCTAGATGGCAACGAATCCCGCCAACAACAAGGCCGGGCTGGGCGAGCTCTTTGCCCGCCTCCGGTTCGTTCTGCTTGCGATTTTTGTGTATCGGATCGGCACCCATATTCCCGTGCCGGGGATCGACCCGAACCAGCTCGCCGCGCTGTTCAGCCAGAACCAGGGCACGATCCTGGGTCTGGCGAACATGTTTTCCGGCGGTGCGCTGGAGCGTATGAGTATTCTTGCGCTCGGTATCATGCCGTACATCTCGGCCTCCATCATCATGCAGCTCATGTCGGCGGTGACCCCGCAGCTCGAGCAGCTTAAGAAAGAGGGGGAGTCCGGGCGGCGCAAGATCAGCCAGTACACGCGCTATCTGACTGTGGTGCTGGCGATTATCCAGGCCACCGGGATGACCGTGGGCATGGCTAACCAGGGCATGGCCTATGCATCCAGTGTGCTGTTCTTCGTCATCGCCATTACGTCCCTGGTGACCGGTGCGGTCTTCATGATGTGGCTCGGCGAGCAGATCACCGAGAAGGGGGTGGGCAACGGGATCTCGCTGCTCATCTTCGCGGGGATCGTGGCCGGCCTGCCGTCGGCCATCGGCCAGTCCCTCGAGCAGGCGCGGCAGGGCGAGATCAACATTCTCGTGCTGCTGATGATTCTGGCTCTCGCCATGGCAGTGATCTACATGATTGTTTTCATCGAGCGCGGCCAGCGGCGCATCACCGTCAACTATGCCAAGCGCCAGCAGGGCCGGAAGATGTACCAGGCGCAGAGCTCGCACCTGCCCCTGAAGGTCAATATGGCCGGCGTCATCCCGGCGATCTTCGCCAGCAGCATTCTGCTGTTCCCGGCGTCCATCGCCCAGTGGTTCAGCAACTCCGGCTCTGCGGACTGGCTACAGGAGCTCGCCGTGGCCATCGGGCCCGGGCAGCCGCTGAACATCCTGCTGTTTACCGTGTTTATTGTGTTCTTCTGCTTTTTCTACACGGCGTTGATGTTCAACCCGCAGGAAGTGGCGGACAACCTCAAGCGTTCCGGCGCTTTCGTGCCGGGAATCCGGCCGGGCCAGCAGACCGCCAACTATATCGACGGCGTGCTCACGCGGCTGACGGTGTTCGGTTCCGCCTACATCGCCCTGGTCTGTCTGCTGCCGCAATTCCTGGTGGTGACCTGGAACGTACCGTTTTACCTCGGTGGCACCTCGCTCCTGATTGTGGTGGTGGTGGTCATGGACTTCATGGCCCAGGTGCAGAGTCACATGATGTCGCACCAGTACGATTCGGTCATGAAGAAGGCCAACCTCAAGAAATATGGAAGTGCCGGCCGCGTTCGCTGACGCCCGGCTGATGGAGAGCAGTGAGATGAAAGTTCGCGCATCGGTGAAGAAGGTCTGCAGGAATTGCAAGGTCGTGCGTCGCAACGGCGTGGTTCGTGTCATCTGTAGCACGGATCCGCGCCACAAGCAGCGTCAGGGCTGAGCCTGCATCGCCGGCGGTTGGTGGTAATCAATGCTTGATCTCTGCGTTATAAATGGCTAGACTCCGGCGCCCTCTGACAGGGCTAAGCGCGCGTGCGAGCCTAGCTGGGCGATGCAGGTGGTCGACCAGTCAGGCACCGGGTCGATCCGGGTTGATAGGCGTTGTCGTTCAGCGTTGATAACCGGGAAAGACCTGCAGAGAGACTCCTGCAGAGAGACTCCTGCAGAGAGACTGTTTTAGGGAAAAGGCCTCAGAGAATCAGAGAAAGAGTTCTCACTAGCTAGAAGAACTCGTCAAGAAAGAACTTGGAGAAGCTTGCATGGCTCGTATAGCCGGCGTCAACGTCCCGGACAACAAGCACGCGGTCATCTCATTGACCTATATCTATGGCATCGGGCGCACAGCCGCCAGGCGCCTTTGCGACCACTGCAACGTGCCGGAGTCGACCCGCATGGGCGACCTCTCGGACGAGCAGATGGATGCGCTGCGCAGCAGCATCGGAGAAATGAGCGTCGAAGGGGATCTGCGCCGGGAAACGTCCATGAACATCAAGCGGCTTATGGACCTCGGCTGCAACCGCGGCCTGCGCCACCGGCGCAACCTGCCGGTTCGGGGGCAGCGCACCAAGACCAATGCGCGTACGCGGAAGGGTCCGCGCAAGCCGATCCGCCGCTAGGACACGGCGCCGCCCGCGGCGCATCCTTACAGTGTAGCTGCACCGTCCGTGCAGTGTTGATATTGACAGGAAGACAACATGGCAAAGCCAGGTGCCAAGGGCACTCGAAAGAAAATCACCCGCACCATCGCCGACGGTATCGCGCATGTGCACGCGTCCTTCAACAACACGATCATCACCATCACGGACCGCCAGGGCAATACCCTGAGCTGGGCCACGGCCGGCGGTTCCGGTTTCCGCGGTTCCCGCAAGAGCACTCCCTTCGCTGCCCAGGTGGCCGCAGAGCGGGCCGGTGAGGGCGCAAAGGAGTACGGCCTGCAGAATCTCGACGTGCAGGTGAAGGGCCCGGGACCGGGTCGCGAGTCCGCGGTGCGCGCCCTCAACGCCTGCGGTTACAAGATCAGCAACATCACCGACGTTACGCCGATCCCGCACAACGGTTGTCGTCCGTCCAAGAAACGCCGGGTGTAAGGATGACAGGAAGGTTTTGAATTATGGCTAGATATCTGGGTCCCAAGTGCAAGCTCTCCCGTCGCGAGGGCACCGACCTGTTCCTGAAGAGCGGCGTGCGCGCGCTGGAGTCCAAGTGCAAGCCGGAGTCCATCCCCGGCCAGCAGGGCGCCCGTCGCGGTCGCCTCTCGGATTACGGCGTACAGCTGCGTGAGAAGCAGAAGGTGCGTCGCATCTACGGCGTCCTCGAGAAGCAGTTCCACAGCTATTACAAGGAATCCGCCCGTCGCAAGGGTGCAACCGGCGAGAACCTGCTCCAGCTGCTGGAAAGCCGCCTCGACAACGTGGTCTACCGCATCGGCTTCGGTTGCACCCGCAATGAGGCGCGGCAGCTGGTGTCTCACAAAGCAATTCTGATCAACGGCAAGACCGTCAACATCCCGTCCTACCAGGTGCAGCCGGGTGACGTGGTGGCTCTCCGCGAAAAAGCGAAAAAGCAGCTGCGTGTCCAGTCGGCCCTGGCCCTGGCCGCCCAGCGCGGTGAGCCGGAGTGGATCGAGGTGAACAGCGATAAGCTGGAGGCCGTGTTCAAGGCGGCGCCGGAGCGCCAGGACCTGTCGACGGATATCAACGAGAACCTGATTGTAGAGCTCTACTCCAAGTAAGCGCTGACAAACAGGTCAACCACACAGCTACAGGTGCCCCCATGCAGAGTGCAGTGACTGAATTACTGACCCCCCGCGTCATCAAAGTGGAAGATAAGAGCAGCACCCGGGCCCAGGTGACGCTGGAGCCGCTGGAACGCGGTTTCGGCCACACGCTCGGCAACGCCCTGCGCCGTATCCTGCTCTCCTCCATGCCCGGCTGCGCCATCACGGAGGTGGAGATCGACGGCGTGCTGCATGAGTACAGCACCATCGAGGGTGTGCAGGAGGATGTCATCGAGGTGCTCCTGAACCTCAAGGAAGTGGCGCTGGTTATGGCCGGCAAGGACGAGGTGGAGTTGACCCTGGCCAAGCAGGGCCCCGGCGCGGTCACCGCCGGCGACATCCAGACGGACCATGACGTGGAGATCCGCAATCCGGAGCACGTCATCTGCCATATCAACGACAAGCAGACGGTGAGCATGAAGCTCACGGCCGTTCGCGGCCGTGGCTATTCCCCTGCCGACTCCCGCGAGGACCCGGAAGAGGAGACGCGCTCCATCGGCCGGCTGCAGCTCGACGCGACCTTCACGCCGGTTCATCGCGTGGCCTACGTCGTGGAGGCGGCCCGGGTGGAGCAGCGCACGGACCTCGATAAGCTGGTCCTCGACCTCGAGACCAACGGTACCATTGACCCGGAAGAGGCCATCC
>CAYFVG010000066.1:0-12779 GCA_964346365.1 uncultured Alteromonadaceae bacterium | reverse complement strand
GCTGAAACCGGGCTCGCGTTTGAACTGGTCGTGGAGCTCCCGGGCGATGGCCAGCACCACGTCCTTCTCGCGCAGGCGCCCCGGGCCCAGGGCCCCCGGATCCTCGCCGCCGTGACCGGCGTCGATGGCCACCACCACGTCGCGGCGGCCGTCCGTGCGCGCCACCTTGCGCGGCGCGTCTTCCGGCGGCGCCTCGTCGTAGAGGTCGAGCACCACCCGGTCCCCGGCCTGGGCGTTGGCGCGCAGGGCAAAGCTGCGCGGGGTGACCGCTGCCGTCATGTCGAAGACCAGGCGCAGGTCATCGCCCGCGCGCACGCCGGCGCGGACGCGGCGGATCGGGGTATCCGCCAGGGGCAGATCGTCGACGGCGGAACGCAGGGTGACGTCGGTCACGTCGAGCACGACGCGACGGGGACTGTCGAGGAGGATCACCCGGTGTTCGGCAGGGGCATCGAGGTCGAGGACGATGCGCGTGTGATCCGGGGCGCGCCAGAGACGCACATCCTGGACGGTAGCGGCGCCGGCGGCGACGGCGAGGAGGCACGCGGCCAGCGCGGCGAGGCAGCAGCGTACGACGCCGCCGCGGCGACCACAGCGGGAGCGCTGCTCAGCCGTCGTCGAATGCTGCAAGGACATCTCCTGCTACGGGGGTTGCCGCCTCCAGCGTGACCCTGCGGCCATCGCCCTGCATCGCCATGTTAATCGCTAAGTCTGCGGCGGGCAAAAACCCGCCGCCGCGCTCCGGCCACTCGACCAGGCACAGGCAGTCGCCCCCGAGGTCGCCGCCAAAATAGTCGCGAAAACCCAGAAGCTCGAGCTCCTCCGGGTCCCCCAGGCGGTAGAGGTCGAAGTGGTAGACCGGTATGCGGGTGTGCTCATAGGGCTCCACCAGGGTGTAGGTGGGGCTCTTCACCGCGCCGCTGTGGCCGAGGCCCTGGACGATTCCGCGGCACAGCGTCGTCTTGCCGGCGCCCAGGTCGCCGGTGAGGGTAAGCAGCAGCCCCGGGCGCAGCGCGCGCGCCAGCCGGCCACCGCAGGCGACGGTCCCGGCTTCGTCGCGCAGGGTGGCGACGCTGCGGCGCATCAGCCGAGGAGACGCCGCAGCGGCGCGAACAGGTCCGAGGGCAGCAGCCCGCGCTGGCCGTCGGCGGCGGCGAGGTCCGCGGCGGCCGCGTGGACGCAGACCGCGAGCCGGGCCGCCCGGGCGGGCGCAAGGCCCTGGGCCAGCAGGGCACCGGTGACACCGGCGAGCACGTCGCCCATGCCGCCGGTCGCCATGCCCGGGTTGCCGGCGGCGCAGAGGCCCGCACGGCCGTCCTCGCCCACGACCAGGCTGCCGTTGCCCTTCAGCACGACCGTGGCCCGGTAGCGGCTGGCGAGGTCGCGGGCGCTGGCGAAGCGTTCCGCCTGCACCGCGGTGCTATCGCTGCCCAGAAGCCGGCCCGCCTCCCCGGGGTGCGGCGTCAACACCGCCGGCCCCGGCCAGGGCTCGCCGCCGGCAGCCAGCAGGGCGAGGCCGTCGGCATCGATGACAGCCGGCAGGGCCGCCGCCCGGGCCCGGGCGAAGAGCTGCTCGCCCCAGGGGCCGCGGCCGAGGCCGGGGCCGAGGACCAGCACATCACTGGCCGCGAGCAGCGGCTCCAGGGCGTGCACATCAGCGACGGCGGTCGGCATCGCCTCCGGCAGCCGGGCGAGCAGCGCCGACACATGGGCCGGGCGGGTCGCCACGCGCACGAGCCCGGCGCCGGCGCGCAGCGCCGCCTCCGCGGCGAGCAGCGCGGCGCCGCCCATGCCGTGGTCGCCGCCGACGACCAGCACACGGCCGAAGTGTCCCTTGTGCGCCTGCGGCGCCCGGGGCGGAAACGCGGCGCGCTCCGTGGCCAGTGCCAGCCGCTCCCAGGCCTCCCCCGGCGGCACGGCCGAGTAGCTCGACGCGGGCACCGCCAGGTCGTCGAACTCGAGATCGCCGCAGCAGCCGGGGCCGTCCAGCGTGTAGAGGCCGCGCTTGCGGCCGATGAAGGTCACGGTCGCGGTGGCGCGAACGGCCGCGCCGAGCACCCGCCCCGTGTCGGCGCAGAGCCCCGAGGGAATATCCACGGCAAGCACCGGCTGGCCGCTGGCATTGATGGCATCGATCACCGCGGCCGCGTCGGGGCGCACGGCCCCGCCGAGGCCGGTGCCGAGCAGCGCGTCGACGATCACCGCGCCGGGGGCCTCCGGGAGGCAGCCGGTGCGCCAGGGCGCCACGGAGACACCCTCGGCCAGGGCCTCCTCCCGGGCGCTGGCGGCATCGCCGCGCAGCCGCGCCGGATCGCCGACCGTGTACACGGCGACGGACAGGCCGCGCTTGTGCGCCAGCGCGGCGAGCCGATAGCCGTCGCCGCCGTTGTTGCCACCGCCGCAGACAACGGCGATGGCCGCGGGCCTGGGCCAGCGCCGGGCGAGGCGCACGAAGATCGCCTCCGCCGCGCGCCCCATGAGCGTGATGCCGCGCAGCCCGCCCTGCGCCATGGCGGCCGCATCGAGGGCGCGGGTCTGCGCCGCGCTGTACAGAAGTGTTGCCGACTCCGGCATGGTTACCCCGCTAAGCAACGGCCGCTCCGGCGGGCGGCACTTTCTGGCAGAATGATACCGTATCGATATCTTGCAGCGGCAGGCATCTCCGTGACCACCATCATCGCCAGCGACAACCCGACGGCGCTGGCCGCGCGCCTTCGCGGCTGGGCCCGGGCGCTCGGGTTCCAGGAGCTGGGCATCAGCGACGTGGACCTCGCCGAGCACGAGGGCTACCTGCAGAAGTGGCTGGACGCCGGGTACCACGGCGGCATGGACTTTATGGCCGCCCACGGTACCCGCCGCAGCCGGCCCGGGGAGCTGGTGCCGTGGACCTGCCGCGTACTCACCGTGGGCATGAACTACCTTCCCGCCGGCGACGACCCCGACGCCACACTCGCGGACCCCGGCAAGGCCTATATCGCGCGCTACGCGCTGGGTCGGGACTATCACAAGGTGCTCCGCCGGCGCCTCGCGAAACTGGCCCGGCGCATCGAGGCGGAGGCGGGCGGTGGCCAGTACCGTGCTTTCGTCGATTCGGCCCCGGTGCTCGAACGCGCCCTCGCCGAGCGCGGCGGCCTCGGCTGGATCGCCAAGAACACCATGCTCATCAACGAGCAGGCGGGGTCCTGGTTCTTCCTCGGCGAGATCTACACCGACCTGCCCCTGCCCGCGGACCCGCCGCGAACGCAGAAGCACTGCGGCAGCTGCCGCGCCTGCCTGGATATCTGCCCCACGGACGCCTTTCCGGGGCCCTTTGAACTCGATGCCCGGCGCTGTATCTCCTACCTGACCATCGAGCACAAGGGACCCATCGACGCGGCGCTGCGCCCGCTCATGGGCAACCGGGTCTTCGGCTGCGACGACTGCCAGCTGGTGTGCCCCTGGAACAAGTTCGCCCGCGCTACCGCCGAGGACGATTTCCGTCCCCGGCACGGCCTAGACGCCCCGGACCTGGCCGAGCTGTTCGCCTGGGACGAAGCGACCTTCCTCGCCCGCACCGCCGGCTCCCCGATCCGCCGCGTCGGCTACGAACGCTGGCTGCGCAACCTCGCGGTCGGCCTGGGCAATGCGCCCGGCTCAGAAGAGGTCGTGGCCGCTCTGCGCGCGCGGCGGGACCATCCGTCGGCCCTGGTGCGCGAGCATGTCGAGTGGGCCCTGGCCCGGCACAGCGCGTTGTAGCGTGCACACCCGGAGCGCATGCCGCTCCGCCAGGGGACCGGGCCTAAGCGTGCCGATCCGGCCGGGAAGCAGCATCCGCCCGGTCGCGGCGAGGACACCGCTGCCACACGGATCGCCGGCGCAGCCGGCCCTCAGACGCCCTCGATAAGGAGAAAGTGGTCGCGGTAGTGGCGCAGCTCGGCGATGGAGTCGCGGATATCGTCCAGGGCCAGGTGCGCCGCCTTCTTGGTGACGCCGGCGGCGATGTCCGGGCGCCAGCGCTGCGCGAGAATCTTGAGCGTCGAGACATCCAGATTGCGGTAGTGAAAGAAGCTCTCCAGCGCCGGCATGTGCCGGGCCATGAAGCGCCGGTCCTGACAGATGGAGTTGCCGCACAGGGGCGAGGCGCCCTCGGGCACCCAGCTGCTCAGGAAGTCGAGGGTCTGCTCCGCCGCGGCACTCTCGTCGATGACGCTGCTCCGGACCCGGTCCACGAGGCCGGAGCGGGTGTGGTGGGTGGTGTTCCACTCGTCCATGGCCGCGAGCACCGCGGCGTCCTGATGGATGGCCAGCACCGGTCCCTCGGCCAGCGTGTTGAGGTCGCTGTCGGTCACGATCGTGGCGATCTCGATCACCCGGTCCCGCTCCGGGTCGAGCCCGGTCATTTCCATATCCACCCACACCAGGTGGCTCGCATCGCGCATGCTGCTGTCTCCTCATCGCCCGTATTGAGTGTAGCTACCGCGTGGAAAGAAAAAAGGGTGTTCGCACGATTGCGGGGTGGGTGCGGGATGCTGCTCTCAGCCGTGTCCGGCCGGGACGCTCCACGCTATTCGCTTGGTGAGGGAAGTATCCCGCACCCACCCCTTGCGCCGCTACCGTAACAGCAGCAATCAGGCAAGGCTGGGGCGGCCTCGCTGGGGCGGCCTCGGCGCGCTCGACAGGCTCTCGTGCCCCCCGGATAATCCCGGCGGTGACCAAACGCAGACTGACCCGCCAGCAGGCGTGGCGCATCGAGAAGATCCAGGCCGACCGCGCCCGGCGGGCCCGGCGGCGGGAGCACGCTGCCGGGCAAGACAGCGGCCTCGGGCCGGAGGTCGAAGGGACTGTCATCGCCCACTACGGCGGCGAGCTCGCGGTGGAGGCGGACGCAGCGTCGGGGCAGACGCTGCGCTGCCACCTGCGCGCCAACCTGGAGGGCCTGGTCACCGGCGACCGCGTGATCTTCCGCGCCGGCGAACCCACCGGGGTCGTGGTCGCGCAGCTGCCCCGGCGCTCGCTCCTGTCCCGGCCCGACGGCCGCGGCGAACCGCGCCCCGTGGCCGCAAACATCGACCGTATAGCCATTGTCATCGCGCCGCGGCCGCAGCCGCACGGCAATCTCATCGACCGCTACCTGGTGGCCGCGGAGGTCATGGGCGCCGAGGCGCTGCTCGTGGTCAGCAAGACGGATCTGCTGATCGGCGCCGACGCTGCGGCCATGACGACCCTCCTGGCGCCCTACGAGAAGCTGGGCTACCCGATCGTCAAGACCAGCCGGGAGCGGGCCCGGGAAGGCCTCGGCGTCGCGCTCCGCAACCATACCAGCGTGCTCGTCGGTCAGTCCGGCGTCGGCAAGACCTCGCTGGTCAATGCGCTGCTGCCGGGGCTGCAGCGGCGCACCGGCGGATTGTCCGGGCCCGCCGGCAAGGGTCGGCATACCACCACCACCGCCGAGCTGTACCACCTGCCGGGAGGCGGGGACCTCATCGATTCACCGGGCATCCGCGAGTTCGGCCTGGACCACCTGCCCCGGGAGCGGGTGGCCGAGGGCTTCCGGGAATTCCGCCCCTTTCTCGGGCACTGCCGCTTCCGCGACTGCCGGCACCGGGACGAGCCCGGCTGCGCCCTGCTGGGAGCCGTCGCCGCAGGCCGGGTCAGCAGCGAGCGCCTCGCCAGCTACCGGCACATCATCGACGGGGACTGAGCGCGCCCCGCGTCCTCCCCGGATGGACTCGAGCTCAGTGGCCGAGGGCCATGCCGAGGCGCACGGCGGCGCCCGGCGCACAGGCGGCATCCCAGCGAACCGTGTCCGGCGGAAAGACCAGGATGACCGTGGAGCCGAGGCAGAAGCGGCCCATCTCATCGCCGCGCTCGAGGACCACCGGCGCCGGCGCCAGCGTGTAATCGGTCAGGGTATTGCGCCGCGGCGGGGGTGCGATCCGGCCCGCCCAGACCGTCTCGATAGCGGCCACGATCATGGCGCCGACCAGCACCATGACGAAGGGGCCGCCGGGGCCCTCGAAGTGACAGACGAGGCGCTCATTGCGGGCGAACAGACCGTCCACCCCCGCTGCGGTGGCGCCATTCACTGAAAATAGCCGCCCGGGCACGTAACGCATGGCCACGAGGCGGCCCCGGCAGGGCATGTGGACCCGGTGGTAATCCCGGGGGGCGAGGTACAGGGTGGCGAAAGCGCCGCCCCGGAAGGCCGCCGCGCGCGCCGCATCGCCCCCGAGGAGCGCGGTCAGGGAGAAGGCGCGGCCCTTGGCCTGGAACACGCTGTCGCCGTCGACCGCCCCGCACTGGCTCACCGCCCCGTCCACCGGGCTGACGACGGTCGCCGCCGCCAGGGGCCGGGCGCCGGGCTTCAGGGCGCGGGTAAAAAAGTCGTTGAAGCTCGCGTAGGCCTCCGGGAAGGGCCGCTCGGCCTCGTCGAGGTCGACCCCGTAATGGCGCACGAAGGCGCGGATGGCCGTCCGCCGGAGCCAGCGCGGCCGCTCCAGCTCGGCGAGGCGGCCGGTGACTCGCGACAGGCCGTGCTGCGGTACGCTATGCTGAAGCCAGAGGAAGGGTGCGTTCATGGCGCGTAGTGTACTGGCAAAGCCGGGAACGGTCAGCGCCCCGCTGCTGCTCCTGGCACTCACCACAGGGGCCGACGCCGGTGACGATTCCCTCGCCGGCTGGACCGCGCCGGTGCCGCCGGACCCGAATGCCGTCAGCACCAACTGGGTGGACACCGGTCATGCCTACGTCACCGACCAGGCGGAAGCCCTCACCCGGTGGATGGACCGCTTCTTCGGTGACCCGAACTACAATCTCGAGCAGGCCGAGTCGCTCCTGCGCCTGCAGTTCGTCGACAACTGGACCAGCGCCGACGGCCATAACCTGAAACCGCGGGTTCGCGGCAAGCTGCAGCTGCCGCGCATCTCCCGGCGCCTGGACCTCGTCTTTTCCGACGAGGAGCAGGATGCGGAGGTTCCCGGCGACGACCGGCTCGCCGAGGAGGTGGGGCTGCAATACCGGGTCAGCGACCGGGGCCGCAGCCGCTTCGATTTCACCCTGAGCGCGAACACCGGCGGCCTCAAGCCCGGCGTGAAGTACCGCAACCAGGGCCCCTGGGCCGAGAACCTGGGCTACCGTTTCGTCCAGCGACTGCAGCACGAGAGCGACGAGGGTTTCTACGCGACTTCCCAGTTCGACGTGAACTACCGCCGGAGCGACCATGCGATCTGGCGCTGGACTCAGCGCGTGGTCTACGGCGAGGAGACCGAGGGCGCGGAGTGGCGCTCCCGTATCGCCAACCGCCAGCGCTACCGGGCGGGGACCCCCCGGCCGATAGCCGTCGAGTACTTCGGCGCCGTCGATACTGTCACCGACCCGGAGACCGAGGTGCGCAACTACCGCCTCGGCTTCGTGCTCCGGCGCCAGCTCTGGCGCCCCTATCTCTTCATCGAGCTGGAGCCGAGCTACAGCTGGCGCCTGCAGCCCGACGACTCGCGCCGCAAGGGCGTCCTCGGCGTCGTTCTGCGCCTCGAATTCGCCCTCGAGCGGGACCTCGCCCGGGGTCCCGCCGACGACGGCTGACCCTGCGCGCGACCATCGTGAAGAAGCCTGTGACCGCAGCCAGAAGCGTCGACAAGTCCGGCAACCTCCGGGCCCTGAAGGCCCTCCTGGCAGCGCGGGATTTCCCCGCGCTGCTGCGCGCCACCGACGCGGCCGGCGAATCCCTGCCGCCGGAGCGCTGGCTCTACCGGGGCAAGGCCCTGGAGGGGATGCTGCGGGCGACCGCGGCGGCGGACTGCTACCGCGACGGGCTGGCGCACTGGCCCCGGGCGGCATCGCTGCACCTCGCCCTCGGCCAGCTCGCGCTGGCGCGGGGTGAGCGCGGATCGGCACTGGCCGCCCTGGAGCGCGCCCGGGACCTCGATCCCGACAGCCTGGACTGCTACGCCGCCCTCCTCCACCTCGTGCCGCTGGCCCCCGATGGCCCGGAGGCCGCCCGCATCCTCGCCCGGGCCCGCGATCACCGGCGCAGCGCTGCGTCGCGGGCCCGGGCTCTCTTTCTCCTCGGCCAGCTTGAGGTGGAAGCCGGGCGCGACCGCGCGGGCTTCAGCTACTATGCGGCGGGCAACCGGCTCAGCGCCGCCGGCCTCGATAGGCGCAAGCGGGAATACCGCCTGGCGGACCGGCTGTTGCGCATGGGCGGGGCAACCTTCGCGGCGGCAGCGCGGTCCCCGGCACCCTGCAACGCCCTGGTGGTGACGGGGCTGCCCCGCTCCGGCAAGAGTCTGGTGGAGAGCCTGCTGGCGGCACACCCCGCCGTTACCGCCGGCGGCGAGTTCGCGGGCCTGCGCCGCGCCGTGGCCGGCAGGGCGGCGGCAAAACTGCCCGGCAGTGCGGCCCCCAGCACCCGCTCACCGTTCACGGAGGCCTACCGGGAACACCCGCGGGCAGCCAGCGCCGGGCGCTGGCTCGTCGACAGCTCGCCGGCGAACCTTACCCGCCTCGGCGACTTCGCGCTCCTGCATCCGGAGACGCCGGTCGTGCTCTGCCGTCGCCGCGCCGCGGACCTGGGTCTGGCCCTCTACTTCAAAAAGTTCCGGTCCGGCCACGGCTACAGCTACGATCTGGCCACGGCCGGGCGCGCCATCGCCAGGGCCGAACGGCTCATCGCCCACTGGCAGGCGGTGCTGCCCAATCCCGTGCTGGTGGTGGACTACGAGGACCTGGTCAGGGAGCCGGAGGACATGCGGGCGCGGCTGTTTGCTCACCTGGGACTGACGCCGCCGGCGCCGGCGGCGCCCGTGACCGCAGGAAACTGGCGCCTGTTCCCGAGCAAGTCACCGGGCGCCGGCAGCGCCCTCGCCCCGACGCTGCTCGGCTTTGCGGAGCGCTTCGCCGAGGAACTGGGGCCGCTCGTCGCGGCCTACGAGGCCGAGTACGGCTGACCGGCCTGCGGCCGGGTCGCGGCGGGGGCGCCGCTCCCACAGTAAAAGCCGGCACCCTGTGGGAGGCGCGCCCCCGCGCCGACGGGTGGCGCTACAGCTCCTCCTCGGCGAAAGCCGCCAGCCGCGAGCGCAGGATACCGCCGATATGCATGACGCCGGCGTGCTCGTAGTGCTTGCTTTTCTCCACCAGGTAGGTGAGGCCCGAGGTCAGCGGTGAGATGTACTTGTTGTCGATCTGCGCAAGGTTGCCGAGGACAACGATCTTCGAGCCCTCCCCGACCCGGCTGATCACCGACTTGAGCTGGAACTGGGACAGGCCCTGGGCCTCGTCGATGATGATGTAGGCGTTGTTGAAGGAGCGGCCGCGCATGAAGTTCAGGGACTTGAACTGGATGTTCGCCCGCTCCTTCACGTACTCGATGCTGCCGGCACAGGACTCGTCGGCGCCGTGGAGAATCTCCAGGTTGTCGTCGAAAGCCGCGAGCCAGGGGGCCATTTTCTCTTCCTCGGTGCCCGGGAGGAAACCGATGTCCTCGGCGATCGGCGGCGTCGACCGGGCCACGATAAGCTTGCTGTAGCGACCCTCCTCGAGGATGCCCTGAAGCCCGTGAGCCAGGGCGAGCAGGGTCTTGCCGGAACCGGCGGGACCCATGAGCACGGTCATGTCGACCTCATCGTCCGCCAGCAGCCGCATGGCCATGGCCTGGTCGAGGTTGCGCGGGGCCAGGCCCCAGAAGCGCTGCTTCATGATGCCGTCCCGGCTGTCACAGCGCAGGTACACGTGCTCGGCATCGAGGCGCACCACGAAGGCGAGAAAGTTGTGATCGTCGAAGAGAAACTGGTTCGGGTAGGCGGCGGGGAGCGCGGCCCGGGGCAGCCGGTGCAGCGTGAGGCCGCCCTCGCGCACCGTGTCGACCTCATCCACGCCGTCCCAGAAGTCCCCCGGCACGTGCTCGTAGCCGCGGGTGAGCAGGTCGATATCGTCCAGCACCCGGTCCCGGCGGTAGTCCTCCACGTGCAGCAGCCCGGAGCCCTTGGCCTTGATGCGCATGTTGATGTCTTTCGTCACCAGGCAGACAAACCGTTCCGGGTGCTCCGCCTGCAGCTTGATGGCGACGTTGATGATGCGGTTGTCGTTGGCCTGGTCCGGGGTGCCGTCCAGGTACGGGATGTCAATGTTGTCCGTAATGAGTTGGTCCGGGTGGATCGCGAGGGTTCCCGACGGCCCCTGCAGCGTACTGCCGGGCACCTCGACACCCTCCTGAATCGCCTGCGGCGTGGCCGCATCGACGATCTTGTCGATCAGCTGTATGGCGATGCGGGCCTCCCGGCTCACGGTCTTGTCGCGCCGGTCCTTGATGTGGTCCAGCTCCTCCAGAACGGTCATGGGGATCACCACGTGATGCTCGTTGAAAGCGGAAATGGCCGTGGGGTCGTGCAGGAGGACGTTGGTGTCGACTACGTAGGTCTTCGGGCCGGCGGCCTCATCGTGGGTCAGGGGGGTGTGCAGGGCAAGGCTGCTTTCCATGCGGACTCTCCGGGAAGCGGATCAGCAAACCGCCACGGGCACACTGGCTGGCCGTGGCGGAGAGCGGCGTGTGATGTAGGTGTAGATGTAGCAGGTGTTGTGGTGGAGCCGGGCGTCGGTGGCGCTGTCGTACCAAAGGCAGGGGTGGCAGGGGTGGCTGCGCTGCCCGACGAGGGTAACCCTGAAGCAAGTCGACCGAATGGCCTGATCCCGTGCGTGGCCCTGACTCACTTCGATTATTGAGCCGGTATCCCGGGGGTGTCAATCGCGCCGTGCGGTGCCCGGCGGGACGGCGGTCTCTGCACTGACACCCGCAGCCTTTTCAGCTAGCATACGCCCCTTTGCCGAGGCGCCAAGCGCGCATGCCGTAACCATGCTAGACCGCAATGCCCTGTCCCAGCTCCGGGGCCTCAAGAAGGAAATGGAGTCGGTCAAGGAGCGAGCCGAGGCCGTGGTCAAGGGTACCCAGGCACGCTACGGCTTCGCTGTGCTCGACGACGGCCGCGAAGTCTTCGTCCCGCCGGACGAGATGCTCAAGGCCTTCCCCGGCGACCGGGTCCGCGTGTGCATCCAGCCCGGGGCGGACGACCGTCCGGTGGCGGAGATCGAGGGGTTGGTGGACAGCCCCCTCGGCGAGTTCAGCGGCCAGTGTGTGCGCAAGGGCAAGGCACTTTTCGTGCGGCCGCAGCTCGGGGGGCTACAGCGCTGGCTGTTTCTGCCGCCGCATGCCCGCAACGGCGTCAAGGAGGGCGACTATCTGCGCGGGGCGGTGCTTCGCCACCCGATCCGCGACGGCCGTCCCCAGGCCAAGGTCCTGAAGGTCTTCGGGCCGGCGGGCACGCCGGGCCTGGAGAACCAGTACGCCATGGCCCGGCACGGCGTGCACCGCAGCTGGGACAGCGTGCAGGAACGCGAGCTCGCCGACCACATCGAGGCCAGCGACCCCCTGGCGGACAGCCATCGGCTGGACCTCACGGATCTCGCCTTCGTCTCCATCGACGCCGCCCGCACCCAGGATATTGACGACGCCCTCTACGCCGAGGTGACCACGGACGGCTGGATTCTCTACGTCGCCATCGCCGATCCCAGCGCCTATCTCGGCGCGGACTCGCCGCTGCTGCCGCAGGTGACGGCCCGCGCCTGCAGCGCCTACTTCCACGGCGATGTCGTGCCCATGCTGCCGGAGGTCCTTGCCCAGGAGAGCTGCGCGCTCGCGGCAGACCAGACCCGTCCCGCCCTGGTCTGCAAGCTGTCGATCGCGGACAGCGGCGAACTGCGCGAATTCGGTTTCCACGAGGCCGTCGTGCGCTCGCGGGCGAAGCTGTCGTATCTGGCCGTCGACAAATACCTCTCCGGGGAGCAGGACAGCCTCATGAGCCACGCCAGCCCCCTGGAGGCGCTCTACGCCGTCTACCGAGCCCTCGCCAGCGACCGCGAGGCCCACGGGCTGGCCATGGAGGAGCGCCGGGAGTATCGCTGGCAGATGAACGACAGCGGCCAGCTGGAGAGCATCGAGCCCGGCGAGAAACTCACCTCCCAGCGCCTGGTGGAGGTCTGCATGGTGGCCGCGAACCGCTGCGCCGCCCGCCTCCTCGCCGAGCACAATGCCAGCGGCCCCTACATCAGCCACCCGGGCTTCCGCCGCGATCGCGCCGACGAGACCCGGCAGTTCCTGGAACGGAACCTGCCGGCCCTGAAGGGGACGGACCCGGGGCAGCTCGAGGGCTACCGGGACATCTTCCGCGCCCTCGCGGCGCCGGACAGCGACCTGCCGCTGCGGGCTATGGTCAACCGCCTGCTCACCCGCGCGACGCTGAGCACGAAACCGGCGCCGCACATGGGCATGGTGCTGCCGGTCTATACAACCTGCACGTCGCCGCTGCGCCGCGCCGTCGACTTTCTCACCCACCTGCAGCTGAAGGCCATTCTTCACGAGCGCAAGCCGGACCTGGTCGACGGGCCCATGCTCGAACGGGTGAGCGCGGGCCTGCGCGCCGTGCGCGCCGCCACCGGCGAGGCGGAGCGCTGGCTCGCCGGCAACTTCCTCGAACGCCGCGCGGCCGCCGATCCGGCACCCTGGCCGGCGCGCATTGTGCACATGAGTTCCAGCGGCTTCATGGCGCGCATCGACGCCTGGGGCCTCGAGGGCTTTGTGGACCTGCGCAAGGATCCGGAGAAGTTCAGCTACGACAAGTGGCAGGCCACGCTCACCAGCAAGACCCGGCGTTTCCAGCTCGACGCGCCGGTGGCGGTGACCTTCGCCGGCATCGACCGGGAGGGGGATCACCTTGCCCAGCTCAGGCCGGCCCCCGGCGAGGGCGCCCGGT
>CAYFVG010000065.1:4025-12810 GCA_964346365.1 uncultured Alteromonadaceae bacterium | reverse complement strand
AGGCGTCAGGGGCGAGCGCGGGATACTTCTCTCACCAAGCGAATATCGTGGAGCGACTGAGAGAAGTATCCCGCGCTCGCCCCGGAATCGTGCGAAGACCCCGTTTTTCGGTAGAAGCGCCGTTCAGCGGCAGCCGGCGGCCTGCGCCTCCTCGCCCGCCGTGGACGCCTGCTCCTCTTCGTGCGCCGCGTGGAAGGCCGCAAGCATGCTCTGCTCGTGGGACTGCGCCTCCTCGGTGTCGAGGGGCCGCTCCAGGGCGGCCCAGTCGATGTCCCCGTCCGTGGCCAGGCTCTCGAAATCGAGAATGCCGAGTTCCTCGAACTTCGGCCGCACCTTGTCAGTGAGCAGGCCGATGCGCTTCAGGTTCGGAATCACGCGCTGGAACAACAGGTTGCGGAAGGTGGACATGACGAAGCCCTCCAGCACCTGCTGGCGGGCCTCCTCCACGTCCCAGCCGAAGTGCCGGAAGACGTCCGTGGCGACGAGCCGCTCCCGGCTCACCACGCAGGCCTGGTAGGCGAACTCGGCACGCTCCTCCCGCTCCTCGTCGGAGAGGGTCTTGACGAATTCCTCGAGGTAATTCACGCCGAAGGTGACATGCCGCGCCTCGTCGCGGGTGACCAGGTAGACCACGTCCTTGAGCACCGGGTCCGGCGTGGTCTCCCGCGTCGTGTTGAAGGCGGACAGGGCGAGACCCTCGATCACGATCTGCATGCCGATGAACTTCAGGTCCCAGCGCGGGTCCGTGAGGATCTTGTCGATGATACTCTTGAGGTGCGTATTGATCGGGTACATGACGCCGATCCGCTGCTGCAGGTACTTGTTGAAGACCTCGACGTGCCGGGCTTCGTCGAAGGTCTGCGAGCCGGCGTAGAGCTTCGCGCTCAGCGTCGGCGCGCAGGAGCACAGCTGCGAGGCCACGAGAAGAGCACCCTGCTCCCCGTGCAGGAACTGAGACAGGCTCCAGGCATTCATGTGTAACCAGAACTCGTCCTTGGTCTTGTCGTCCATGGCGAGATAGGGCGGATATTCATGCAGGTTCATGAGCTCCGGCGCACGCTCCTCGTCGGGCCAGGGCCGGTCCCAGTCGATGTCGATTTCGGGGTCCCAGTTGAGCTGCTTGCCGAGGTCGTAGAGCTTCTTGATGCGATCGTCCTGGATGCTGTAGTCCCAGTTGTAGGAACCGGTGAGCGGGGTCTGGAAGATCTCGGCGATGTGGTCCACGTCCTCCGAGGTCAGCAGGTCCTCGAGGTCCGGGTTCTCGCGCGGGTAATCGGCATTCGCGAACTGCTGGATCTTGCGCGGGGACTGCTCTTTCCATTCGATTTTCATGGCGCGACTCCTGCTATCGTTATTGGCTTCGGTGGCCTATCAGGCCAGCGCAGGGCCTCGGTAACAAGGTGTGCAGTTGCCACAATGGGGTCATATATGGCCAAATCGTCGCCATGGCAGCCCCCACGACTCCAGCGCCCTACGTACTCATCCTGATTGACCTGGTCACGGGGCGTGGTCACCCGCAGGCGGCGATCCTCGAGGGCACCTCCCTGGCGGACTCCGGGGTCAGCGATATTGGCGCCCGCGTCTCCCAGGGCGACTTCGTCCGGCTGGTCGCCAACGCCCACCGGCTTACCGGCGATCCGGCGCTGGGGCTGCGCCTCGGCGAGCGTCTGAACCTGAGCGCCCACGCCGTGCTCGGGCAGGCCTTCATGACCTGCCAGGACCTGGCGGAGGTCCTCGACCTGTTCATGCGCTACTACCACCTGTTGGCGCCGGCGCTGGAGCTCGAGTACGCGCTGACGGACCGGGAGTGCGTGATTACCACGGTGGCGATCCCGGACCCGGACCTCGAGGTCTTCGGCTTCGAGCTCATGGGTGCCGCCATGCGCAATACACTGCGGGGCCTCCTCGGCCGCGAGCAGCTGGTGCTGGAGCTGGAGTTCCCCTACCCGGAACCCGCCCACGGGCACGCGTACCGGGCGCTGTTCGGCGACCACGTTCACTTCGACCGGCCCCGGGGCCGTATCCGCCTCGACCGCGCGCTGCTGCGCGCGCGTCTGCCCTCCTCCAACCCGGCGCTGCGGGTCCTCTACGAGGAGGAGTGCAGGCGGCTGCTGCAGGATCTGGAAGACGACGCCTCGGTCGCGGAACAGACCCTGCGGCTGCTGCGCAAGCTCGAGGGCCAGTACCCGCAAATGCCGCAGCTGGCGCAGATGCTCAACCTGAGCCCGCGCACCTACCGGCGCCGGCTCGCGCGGGAAGGGGAGTCTTTCCAGGGCCTTCTGGACCGGGTGCGCGTGGAGCACGCCACCCGCCACCTGACCCAGACGCGCCTGCCGCTCTCCAGCATCGCCTACATGGTCGGCTTCAACGACCCGTCGAACTTCCGCCGCGCTTTCCGCCGCTGGACCGGCCGCTCCCCCGCCCGGGTGCGCGCCGATGGCTGAGACCGGGCCCCCGGGCCCCCTCGCGATCCACGCCGGTCGGGAAGCCGCGGCAACCCTGGCCCGCCACGGCTGGGACCCGTCCCTGTTCAGCCTGCTTCTGGGCGCTTCCGGCGGCCCCAAATGGTTTATCCTCGCGGCCCTGGACCGGTTTCTCTTCGGCGATTACCTGCAGCGCTCGACGCGCCCCCTCGCCGTCCTCGGTTCCTCTGTGGGCGCCTGGCGGCATGCCTGCCTCGCGCAACCCGACCCCGTGGCGGCCGTGGATCGCTTCGCCGCGTCCTATCTCGGCCAGGTCTACGGGTCGCGCCCGGATGCGTCGGCGGTGAGCCGCAGCAGCCTGGCGACCCTGGACGACCTCCTCGGCAGCGCCGGCGCCGCGGCCATCGCCCGGCACCCGCGCATCACCACCCACATCGTCACGGCCCGCGGCCGTGGGCCCTGCGCGGCGCCCGGGGGACCGCTGCTCGCGCTGGGCCTGGCTGCCGCGGCGGGCGCCAACGCCCTGTCCCGTCGCGGCCTCGGCACCGCGTTCCAGCGCGTGCTGTTCACCGCCGGCAACGCCGCCAGCGGCCTGCCGCTCGAGGACTTCGGCACCATCACCGCACCACTGACCGCCGACAACGTCCGCGCGGTGCTGCACGCCAGCGGCTCCATCCCGTTTCTGCTGGCCGGCGAGCGGGACATTCCCGAGGCCCCGCCGGGGCACTACTGGGACGGCGGCATCGTCGACTACCACTTCGATCCCCGGCCCTACGCCGGGAGCGGGCTGATGCTCTACCCGCACTTCCGCGGCGACCTGACCCCCGGGTGGTTCGACAAGTTCCTGCGCTGGCGGCGCCTCGATCCGGAACTGATCGATCGGCTGGTGCTGGTCGCGCCGCACCCGGACTTCGTCGCCACCCTGCCCGGGGGCAAGATTCCGGATCGCGGCGATTTTACGAAGCTGGGTAACGAAGAGCGGGCACGCCGCTGGCGCGAGAGCATGGCCCGGGGGCAGGAACTGGCGGACGCTTTCGCCGACCAGGTATCGGGGCCGGACCCGCTCGCAGGAGTCAACGTCAGCTGACGTGCTCGTCGAGGTAGCGCTCGATCTCGGCCTTGAGCACCCCCTGGAAAGCCGAGGCGAGCAGGCCCAGGCGCACGGATACCTCCACCGCGTCATCGGCGAGGGTCAGGCGCCCCTCGACACCGGCACCGCGGATCGCCACCGCGTCATCGCTCTCCCAGCGCGCGCGCACGCCGTGCGCGGCCTCCAGCTCCGCGGCGAGGGCGGCCGCCGTTTCCCGGAGCTGGGGGCGGGACTGAGTGGTAGCCTTGCGCAGGCGGAAGCTGGCCATGCAGAACTCCGGCAGAACGAGGCGGCAGTATAGGTCAGCCGCGCTTGCGCCGCATGGCCAGCCAGTTACCCGCCAGCACGAGCGCCAGGCCCGCTGCGGCGGCCAGGCTCCAGCGGTAGCCCTCGAACAGCGTGGAGACGCCGAGCGCCACCAGCGGGAACAGCAGCGTCGTATAGGACGCCCGGTCGGGCCCGATGCGTCCGATCAGGGTGACGTAGGCCCAGAAGGCGATGACGGAGCCGAAGACGGCGAGGTAGCCCAGGGACAGGAGGTACTCCGGTGTGCGCGGCAGGGCGATGGGCGTCCCGGTGAGGAACGCCGCCGCGTAGAGCGTGCCGCTGCCGTAGAGCATCCCCCAGCTATTGCAGGTCAGCACCGGCAGCTGGTGGCGATGGTTCCGGGCGGCGATAATATTGCCCACGGAGGCGCAGAGCGTGCCGAGGGCGCAGAGGCCGAGGGCGTGGACCGTGGGCCCGGAGGCGTCGAGCTGTGCCAGCTCCGGCAGAAAGATGCCGGCCATGCCGGCGAGGCCGAACACCCCGCCCACGGCGACCCAGGGGCTGACCGGCAGGCCCAGGAACAGCGCACCGCCGACGATATTGAAAATCACCATGGTGGAGAACACCACCGCGATGAGGCCGCTGGTGAGCTCCGCGGCGCTGGCGTAGATGAACAGGTAGTTCCCGGAAAACAGGCACAGGCCCTGCAGGAACACGAAGGCGTGATCCCGGCGCGCGAGGCGCACAAGGCGCCCGGCCGGCACCGTCAGCAGCAGCAGGATCGCCGCCGAGAGCGCAAACCGGTGGGCGATGGACACCATCGGCGCCACGCCCTCGAGCTGGTATTGGATGGCGATCCAGGTGGTGCCCCAGATCAGCACCGTGGCAAGGTAGAGAATGGCGGTATTCACGGGGCTCTCCCGGCGCGGACCGCGGAAGGTACCACAGCGCGGGGCGCGAATGCGGTACCATTGCGGCCATGGATTCAGCGGCCGGGCACCCCGAGCTTTCCGACGACAGCGCCGTGCGTCGTTTCCTCTTCGAGGGCGCGGACCTGCGCGGCGAGATCGTCCGCGTCGACGGCGCCCTCGGAGAAGTCCTCGCCAATCACCAGTATGCCCCGGGCGTACGCGAGCTCCTCGGTGAATTCCTTGCCGCGGCGGTGCTCCTGACGACGACACTGAAGTTCGACGGCAGGCTCACGCTGCAGGCCCGCAGCAGCGGGCAGGTGCCGCTGATCATGGCCGAGTGCACCTCGACGCTCAGCGTGCGGGCCATCGCCCGCGGTGCCCAGGAAGCGACCGCCTCGCGCTTCGCGGAACTGCTGGGGGACGGCCAGCTGGCCATCACGGTGGAGCCGGAGCGAGGCCGACGCTACCAGGGTATCGTCCCGCTCGCCGGCGACTCCCTGGCGGCGAGCCTCGACGCCTACTTCGAGCAGTCCGAGCAGCTGCACACGCGGGTGTGGCTGGCCAGCGACGGCGGCCGAGCCGCCGGCCTGCTGTTACAGCAGCTCCCCGTCCAGCTGGTGCCCGACCCCCTCGAACGGCAGGGCCAGTGGGAGCACGCCTGCGCCCTCGCCGCGACCGTAGAGCAGAGGGAACTGCTCACCCTCGACGCGGCCGAACTCCTCTATCGGCTCTATCATGAAGACCCGCTGCGCCTCTACGATCCGCAGCCGGTCCGCTTCCTCTGCAGCTGCTCCCGGGAGCGCAGCCGGCAGGCCCTTCGCACCCTTGGGGAGGCGGAGATCCGCGACATCCTCCGCGAGCAGGGAGCGGTCACGATGGACTGCGAATTCTGCAACCAGCAGTACGTGTTCGAGGCCTCCGAGCTGCTCTCCGGGGCGTCCGATCCCCGCCACTGACCCACCCCCGGTGCCATTCGCGCGGCGCCCGGGAATCTGCCATAATTTCAGCCTCCAAAAACAATCTGGCCCCTGGCCGACCCCCTGTTCCGCTGCGTGGCGGAGCAGCTCACAGGATTGATCGATGACCGCAGACACGCAGCTTGGCCAGGAATACGTCGACCTGGAACCCGCCCAGTTTGTTGAGCAGGCCCTGAGACGCGGCGAGGGCACCCTCACTGATACCGGGGCCCTCCTGGTAAGCACGGGCAAGCGCACCGGCCGCTCCCCCGCCGACCGGTTCATCGTCCGCGAGCCGTCGAGCGAGGACGCCATCGCCTGGGGCAGCGTCAACCGTCCCTTCGAGGCAGACCGCTTCGACGCCCTCTGGGATCGGGTCGAGAGCTACCTCGGCTGCCGCGACCGCTTCGTCTCGCACCTCCATGTCGGCGCCCACAGCGACCACTACCTGCCGGTGAAGGTCGTCACCGAGTGGGCCTGGCACGGCCTCTTCGGCCGCAACATGTTCATCAAGCCGGAGCAGTACAATGGCGGTCACAAGGGTGAGTGGACGGTCATGAATGCCCCCCGCTTCGTCTGCGAACCGGAGCGCGACGGAACCCATTCCGACGCCACGGTCATCGTCAACTTCGGCCAGCGCAAGGTTCTCATCGCCGGTATGCAGTACGGGGGGGAAATGAAAAAGTCCGTGTTTTCGGTGCAGAATTTCCTGCTGCCGGAGAAGGACGTTATGGCCATGCACTGCTCGGCGAATGTCAGCGAGGAGGGAGAAACAACCCTGTTCTTCGGCCTGTCGGGCACCGGCAAGACCACGCTGTCCGCCGACCCGGAGCGCTATCTGATCGGTGACGACGAGCACGGCTGGACCCGCGGCTCCGTCTTCAACCTCGAGGGTGGCTGCTACGCCAAGACCATCAACCTGTCCCGGGAAAACGAGCCGATTATCTGGGACGCGATCCGCTTCGGCGCCATCGTCGAGAACGTGGTCGTCGACGAGCGCGGCCACGCCGATTACGACGATACCAGCCTGAGCGAGAACGGCCGCTGCTGCTATCCGCTGGTGCATGTGCCCAAGCGGGTCGAGGCCAACGCCGCCGGCGAGCCGAACTGTGTGATCTTCCTGACCTGCGACGTCTCGGGCGTGTTGCCGCCCATCGCCATCCTCTCCAAGGAGGCCGCCGCCTTCCATTTCCTGAGCGGCTACACGGCCCGGGTCGGCTCTACGGAAGTCGGCGCTGCAGCCGGTATCCACCCGACCTTCTCCACCTGCTTCGGCGCCCCCTTCATGCCGCGCCCGGCAAACGACTACGCCGAGTTGCTCATGAAGCGCATCGACGAATTCGGCAGCCGGGTCTACCTGGTCAACACCGGCTGGACCGGCGGCTCCGGCGGCCCGGACGGCACCGGCTCGCGCTTCCCGATCCCGGTGACCCGCGCCGTCGTGCACGCGGCGCAGAGTGGCAGGCTGATCGGCGCCGACACGGGTCACCTCGACATCGTCAACCTGGATTTTCCCCTCGCCATCCCCGGCGTCGAGGACCGCTTCGTCAACCCGCGGGAGAACTGGGGCGACGCGGCAGCCTACGACGAGCAGGCGCGTAAGCTGGCGCAGCTCTTCCAGGACAACATACAGCAGTTCAGCCCCGCTGCGTCGGTCGTGGCCGCCGGCCCGAAGGCCGACTGACCGGCGCGCGCACCCCTCGCGCCCACATTCCCCGAGCACTTCTTCCAGGCGGCAACAGAAAACTATCGCCCTAGTATGTTTACTCTAATTTTTTCCCCTAACCTCTTTGCTGAGTGGTGAGTACCACGACAGTTTGAGGGCGGCGCCGCGAGGCCCGTTCGCGACTGGTTCGCAGAAAACCGATCCACAGCAAAGAGGAATGCAGCCATGGCAGAAGCGAAGAACGAAGCAACGAACGAAGCAAAGAGCACTGGCGCCGCCAAGGCGGCCCCGAAGCGCAAGGCCACGACCCGCAAACGGGCGGCCGCCAAAACAACGGCCCGCCGCACCCCGGCTCGCAAGGCGAGCGCCACGCGCAAGGCGAGTACCACGCGCAAAGCGAGTACCACGCGCAAGGCAAGCACCGCGCGCAGGAGTGCGCCGCGCCGTAAGGCCGCCCCGCGCAACGACATCGCAACCCGCGCCCGGGAAGCCAGCCGCAGGGCGTTCTTAGCCAGTCTCGGCTTTTACGGCAAGGCCTACGACCAGGTGCAGGACCAGTTCACCAGCATTCAGGACCAGCTGGAAGCCCGTCGCAAGAAGGCCGACAAGCTGTACGCGGATCTGGTCAAGCGCGGCGAGAAAGTGGAGAAGCAGGCGCGCAGCGCCATCGACGATTTCGATCTGCCGACGCTCGACGGCCTGGCCGATCGCAGGGAACTCGAGGCTCGCCTCGACAAGGCCCGGGAGCGCTTCAGCGAGCTGAAGGAGTCTGTGGGCTTCAGGAACGCGGCCTGAAAGGCCGCACCCATCCAGGTTCTAGGGGGTCGCACTGGCGGCCCTTTTTTTTGCCTGCCGCTTCTGCCTTAATGATCCTTCGGCGCCGGCCACCAGCGCACAATAAACAGGAGGTACCGCCATGACCGATGAGAAGGGCAAGGTGTCGGACAAGGCCAGCGAGATTGCCAAGCACATCTGGCTCGCTGGCGTCGGCGCCTACGGGCGCGCCGTGGACGAGGCCCAGGGCCGGCTCGAAAAAGCCGGCGTCGAACCTCCGAAGCTGTTCAAGGACCTGGTCAAGGCCGGCGCCGCCCTCGAGGACGAGGCCCGGGACGCCGGCCAGCACGCCCGCCAGTCCGTGGAGGACCGCATCACCCGCGTGCGGGACAACTTCAATCTCCAGCGCCCGCTGCGTGGCGAGGACCTGCTCGCCCTTCACGAGAAGATCGACCGACTCAGCAACAAGGTAGATGCCCTCGCCGACGCGCTGGAAGCCGTTAATAGCGTCGAGAAAACGACACAAAAGAAAGCCGCAAAAAGCAAAGCCCCGCAAAGCAAAGCCCCGGAAAAGAAACCCCCGACAAAGAAAGCCCCGAAAAAGAGCGTCGCGGCGCGCAAGAAGAGCCCGGCCCGCAGCACCGCGGCCCGAAAGAAAGCGCCGACCGGAAACAAGGCGCCGGCCCGCAAGAGCAGCG
>CAYFVG010000065.1:0-3925 GCA_964346365.1 uncultured Alteromonadaceae bacterium | reverse complement strand
GCGGCCCGAAAGAAAGCGCCGACCGGAAACAAGGCGCCGGCCCGCAAGAGCAGCGGCTGACCCCCCTCGCCGGCCCGCGTGAAGACCCGTGACCGCATCCTGGTCACCAGCCTCGAGCTGTTCAACGAGGCCGGCGAGGCCCACACCACCACCCTGGACATCGCCATGGAGCTGGAAATCAGTCCCGGCAATCTCTACTACCACTTCAAGGGCAAGGATCAGATCATCGCCGAGCTATTTCATCAGTGCGAGGTAGCCCTCGGCGAGACTCTCGCTGCGCCCCTGGAAAAGCCGCTGGACAGCGGCCGGGACGGCGTCGAGAACAACTGGTACTACCTCTACGTTGTCCTGGAGGAAATGTTCCAGTACCGCTTCCTCTACCACAACCTGGATGACTTGCTGCGGCGCTACCCGGCGATCCACCGGGGTTTTCAGCGCCTGCTGCAACTGAAGCGCGCCGCGCTCTACGCGATCTGCGACAACCTGCTGCAGCGGGAAGTGATCGACGCTCAGGAACAGCAGCTCGTCGGCCTGGTCGACAACCTGACCCTCACCCTGACTTTCTGGTTCAACTACGAGCGGCTCCTGCTCCCGGCCCGGTCCCAGGCGGTCACGATCCACCAGGGGGTGCTGCAGCTGCTGACAATGATCGCTCCCTACCTCGGCGAGCGGGAGCTGGCCTTCTACCGCGACTGCGAGGCCATCTACCGGCAGATGCTCGAGGATGAGCCCGAGCCCTGAGGCGTGCCGTCAGCAGCCGAGCTTGTGCAACAGCAGGGCATCGTCGGCGACGAACGCCAGCCGCGCCCGCCGCCCCCGTACCCACCAGCGCCAGCTGTCGCGGCTGAAAAAACAGACATGCGTCGGGTCGTTCCGGTAGTGCCAGCGGTCAAAGGCTTCCCGGTCACGCACGTGCTTGGTCATGATACCGAGCACGCCGCCGACCCGCAGCCGCGCCCAGAGTCGCGCCAGTTCGAGCCCCGGCCGGTGCAGGTGTTCGACCACCTCCGTGGCGGTAATGAAATCGCGCTGCCCGCGCGCCAGCGCCACGGCGTCCGGTGCATAGCAAGGGTCGTAGAGATCCACCCGGTGGCCGGCCTCGCGCAGCATCGCCGCCAGCGCCGGGCCCGGCCCGCAACCGAAGTCCAGCCCGGCCTGACCCGGCGGCAGCGCCGCCCGCAGGGGCTCGGCGAGACGGCCCAGGAAGCGGCGGTAGCCGGGATCGTCGACCCGGTTGTCGTGACGGTCGTATTCCGCCCGTTCAGCCGCCGGCAACGGTCGCCAGGGCGGCGGCACGAAGACCAGGGTGCAGCGGCCGCAGCGCCGATAGGGCCGGCGCCGGTCCTCGCTGAAGGGCGTCGTGGTCGGACTGTTGCAGAGGGGACAAAGGGTGCCGGCCATCTGCTATGCTCCCCCTCTGGACCCTTCCGGTGTCCGCCACCCCCAGAGAATGGCAAGGAGACGGCAATGAGTATCAACGTGGGCGATCGCATACCCGAGGGCAAGCTGCAGGTCATGGGCGACAACGGGCCGGAAGACATCACGTCGGAGCAGCTCTTCGCCGGCAAGAAGGTGGTGCTCTTCGCCGTGCCCGGCGCATTCACCCCTGGCTGCAGCATGACCCACCTGCCCGGCTACGTCGTCAACGCCGACGCTATCAAGGCCAGGGGCGTAGACACCATCGCCTGCATGGCAGTCAATGATGCCTTCGTCATGGACGCCTGGGGCAAGGCCCAGAACGCGGAGAAAATCCTTATGCTCGGCGACGGCAACGGCGACTTCACGCGCGCCCTCGGCCTCGAGCTCGACGGCCGCGGCTTCGGCCTCGGCATGCGCAGTCAGCGCTTCGCCATGGTCGTGGACGACGGCGTGGTCACCCAGCTCCAGGTCGAGGAAGGACCGGGCGTCGAGGTGAGCGCCGCCGAGGCGGTCCTCGCCCTGCTGTAGCGTCAGCCGCATCAGCGCTCCACCGCGGGCACCTGGCGCAGGACCAGGATGCCCGCGGCGATAGCGAACAGGCAGTAGGCGAGGAAGAACCAGAAGCCCCTTTCCAGCTCCGCCTGCATCACCAGCAGCCCCCCATCGCTCGCGGACGCCTTGCCCGCCAGCCAGGCGACGAGCATGGCCATGACGAATACGTCGGCCATGGACCACTTCGACAGCGCCCCGTTCACCAGCAGCAGCGGTCGCAGGAACGGCGCCGGCGCCAGCACCGCGGCTGCCTGAAGCAACAGCTTCCCGGCGGGGATGACCACACTGAAGGTGACGATGAGCACCGCCACCAGCAGGTTGCCACCCTCGGCAAGCTCCCGCGCCATGCCGGCAATGGACCGGGTGCTGCGATAGGCCTGGACACGGCCCTCGAGCTGATCGAGGCCGAGAAACGCGGACACCATGCTCAGCACCTGCCGCGACTGCCCTTCGGCCTCGGGGCCGGCGATGAGCTCGATGCCGAGCTCCGCCACTTCGGCTTTCTCCAGTTGACCGGAGAGCGTCAGCACCGGCTCGGTGACGCCCGGATAGAGCAGCCCCAGGGCAATGACGATCGGCAACAGGAGGGCGAGGCGGCGACCTGGGGACAGGACATTAGGACGAAACTGGGTCACTGTAGCGCCGGCGCTCAGGCGAGAGCGATGTAGCAGGCCGTGCTGATCACAGCGACGCCGAGGAAATTGAGCAGCACCCCCTCCCGGGCCATGCGCGCGGTGCTGACCAGACCCGAGCCGTAGACCACGGAGTTCGGGGCCGTGGCGACCGGCAGCATGAAGGCGCAGCTCGCGCTCATGGCCGCCGGCACCATCAGCACCTCCGGGGCGATACCGGCGCCGAGCGCGGCGGCGGCGAGCACGGGCATGAGCAGCGACGTACTGGCGGTGTTGGAGGTGGCTTCGGTCATCAAGGTGACCCCCAGGCAGATGGCGCCGATGAGGAGCAGGGGGGGCAAACCCGCGAGGCCCGCCAGCCAATCCCCGAGCAGGTCCGACAGCCCGGAACTCACGAAACCCCGCGCCAGGCAGATACCGCCGGCGAACAGCAGCAGCACGCCCCAGGGGATAGTGCTCGCACGCTCCCAGTCGAGCAGGCGCCCGCCCGTCCCGTCCGGGAGCAGGCACATCATCACCACCGCGAGCAGGGCCACGGACGCATCGTTGGCCTGCGGGAGCCCGAGCCAGCCGCTCCAGCCACCGAAGGGCTCGCTGCGGGTGATCCAGAGGAGCGCGGTGACCGCAAAGACCCCGAGCACGCGCCGCTCGGCGATGCGCCAGGGACCCACGGCGGGCAGCTCGACGGCGATGGCGCCGCCGAGGCCCCGGGTCAGAACGAGGGCCATGAGCGGTACCAGCACGAGGACCACGGGCAGGGCCCAGCGCATCCAGGTGAGGAAACCGATGCTCTCGCCGGTGGTATCGGTGTAGACCTGCATGAAGATAAGATTCGGCGGCGTGCCGATGGGGGTGCCGACACCGCCGACGCTGGCGGCGTAGGCCATACCCAGGAGCAGCGGCGGCGCCAGCCGCTCCCGCTCCCGGGTGCCCTCCAGCACGGCCAGGGCCACCGGCAGGAGCATAAGCGTGGTCGCGGTGTTGCTGATCCACATACTGAGCACCGCCGCCGCGGCCATGAAACCGAGCACCAGCCGGCGGGCGCTGCTCGAGCCGAACAGACGGATCATGCCCAGGGCGATCCGCCGGTGCGCACCGGAAGCCTCCATGGACCGGGACAGCAGAAAACCGCCGAGAAGCAGCAGAATCAGCGGCGAGCCGTAGGCCTGACCCACCTCCGCCGGAGACAGCACACCGGCGAGGGGCAGCACCGCAAGGGGCAGGAGGGAGGTCACGGGAATGGGCAGGGGTTCAAAGATCCACCACACAACGCACAGCGTGGCAACGGCCGCGACCACCAGCACCGGCGCCGGGTAACCCGC
>CAYFVG010000064.1:4491-12813 GCA_964346365.1 uncultured Alteromonadaceae bacterium | reverse complement strand
CACTCGGCGATTTTCCAGACGGCCGGCAACGCCGACTGCCACGTGATCCTCCGCGGCGGCAAGCACCCCAACTACGACATGTTCTCCGTGGATGACGCGGCGGCGCTGCTCGGCAAGGCGGGGCTGCCGGCGCGGATCATGATCGACGCCAGCCACGCCAACAGCCGCAAGATTCCCGCCCGGCAGGTGGACGTGACCTGCGACATCGCCACGCAGGTGGCGCGCGGCTCCGCGGCCATCTGTGGCGTCATGCTGGAGAGTAACCTCGTGGCGGGCCGCCAGGACGTGCAGCCCGGCCAGCCGCTCACCTACGGCCAGAGCATCACGGACCCGTGTATGGCCTGGGACGACACCGCGAGCGTCCTGCAGGAGCTCGCCCAGGCGGTGCAGCTGCGCCGGGGCAGCCTGGCCTGACTTGAACTACCACCAGCTGCTACAGCTGCGGCGCCAGCACCCGGGCTGGCGCCTGCTGCAGGCAGACCACGCCCCCCTGGTGGTGGCGTTCCTCGACGCCGCCTTCGTCAGCAGCAACGCCCGCGGCATCGCGGAGTCGGTGCTGGAGGCCCGCCTCGACGACCTGCTCTTCACGCTGCGGGATAGCGAAGGGGAAGACGCCTTTCCGCGCAGCCCCGGCGCCTACCTCGCCGACTGGGCCGGCGACGAGCGAGGCTGGCTGCGGCGCTATTACCCGCCGGACTCCGATGAGCCGCACTACGACCTGAGCCCGGCGGCGGAAAAGGCCATTGCCTGGCTGAAGGGGCTGGTGGCCAGGGACTTCGTCGGCACCGAGTCCCGGCTGATGACGATCTTCAGTCTGCTGCAGCAGATGCTGGAGGGCACGGAGACGGATCGGGAGCGCCGCCTGGCGGATCTGCGCCAGCACCGGGCGGAGCTCGACCGGCTGATTGCCCGGGCCGAGGCCGGCGACTTCGAGCTCCTCGACGACACGGCGCTCCGCGAGCGTTTCCAGCAGCTGGCGGGCACCGCCCGGGAGCTCTTGTCCGATTTCCGTGAGGTCGAGCACAATTTCCGTCAGCTGGACCGGGCCGCCCGGGAGCAGATCACCACCTGGGAGGGCCGCAAGGGGGACCTGCTGGAGCACATCTTCGGCGAGCGGGACGCGATTACGGATTCGGACCAGGGCAAGACCTTCCGGGGGTTCTGGGAGTTGCTGATGTCGCCGTCCCGGCAGGAGTCGCTTACGGAGGGTCTCGAGCGGTTGTTCGAGCTCGAGGCGATCCGGGCCATGGCGCCGGACCCGCGCCTGCGCAGGGTCCACTTCGATTGGCTGGAGGCCGGCGAGCACACCCAGCGCACGGTGGCGCGCCTGTCGCAGCAACTCAGGCGCTTCCTCGATGACCAGGTCTATCTCGAGAATCGCCGGATCATGGAGCTCGTCCGCAACATCGAGGCGCACGCGCTGGCGCTCCGCGATGACAGTCCCGCGAGCGCGGCCTTCATGGAACTCGAGGAGGCAAGCCCGCAGCTCAAGCTGCCCATGGAGCGGCGCCTGTTTACCCCGCCCCTCAAGCCGAAACTGGATTCGAGCGTGCGCGCTGGTGACGGCGGCCTCGTGGACCCGGACGCGCTGTACAACCAGGTGCTGGTCGATCCCGTCCGGCTGCGCGCCAACATCCGCGCGAGCCTGCGCGGCCAGAGCCAGGTGACGCTGCGGGAGGTGCTCGAGAGCCACCCGCTGACCGTAGGCCTCGCCGAGCTGGTCGCTTACCTGGCCCTCGCCAGCGAAGACAGCGCGGCGACCTTTGATGAAAGCTGTCGGGAGACCGTATGCTGGGACGACAGCGAGGGTCGGCGTCGCGAGGCGCAGGTGCCCCGGGTGATTTTTCTCAGTGCCGGGAGCGAGCGATGACCGAGGGGGAAACGGAGCGGGAAAGCTACGGGGAGACAGCCGAAGCATCGCCGGCGTCCCCGGCGCTGTCCCCGGTGCTGATTCACCTGTTCCGCGGCGTGCTGCACGAGACGCAGGACCCGCGGCTCTGGCAGCAGCTCCTGCAGCTCGCGGGTCCGGTGCGCGATTACGTCGCCGTGCTGGGCCTCGACCTCTACCTCGATGAGGCCGAGGGCTACGCCTGGCTGGCCAGCCGGGAGTCCGACGGGGAGGAGGAGCCGCTGCCGCGCTTGACGTCGCGCCGGCCCTTGTCTTTCCCGGTGAGCCTCCTGCTGGTGCTGCTGCGCCGGAAGCTGGCGGAAGCCGATGTCGAGGGCGGCGACGCGCGACTGATCCTCGATCGCGGCGAAATTGTCGATCTCATGCGCACCTTCCTGGCCGAGAGCAGCAACGAGGCGCGCCTTGTCGATCGCATCGACAGCTACATAAACCGGGTCGTGGACCTGGGCTTCGCCCGGCGCCTGAGCGGGCAGAAGGACAAGGTGGAGGTGCTGCGCATCATCAAGGCCTTTATCGATGCCCAGTGGCTCAACGAGTTCGATCAGCGGCT
Organism: uncultured Alteromonadaceae bacterium; assembly: GCA_964346365.1. Classification (GTDB taxonomy): domain Bacteria; phylum Pseudomonadota; class Gammaproteobacteria; order Pseudomonadales; family Halieaceae; genus Pseudohaliea. The sequence goes on along the minus strand of CAYFVG010000064.1, from coordinate 10,354 downwards.
GGCCGCGTACCGTCAGTACGCGCGGGAAGGCTAGCGGGCAGGTGGCGGGAATGCAGGAACAGTTTCTCGATTTCGCCAGCGACGATGCGCGCACGGGGTTTCGCCTGCGGCAGCTGGAGGTGCTCAACTGGGGGACTTTCCACGAGCGCGCCTGGCGCCTCGATGTGCAGGGGGAGAATGCCCTGCTGACCGGCGACATCGGGTCGGGCAAGTCGACGCTGGTCGATGCCATGACTACGCTCCTCGTGCCGGCGGGGCGGGTTGCCTACAACAAGGCGGCGGGCGCAGGCAGCCGCGAGCGTTCCCTGCGCTCCTACGTGTTCGGTTACTACAAGTCGGAGCGCAGCGACGCCGGTCACAATGCCCGCCCGGTGGCCCTGCGCGATCACAACAGCTACTCGGTGCTGCTGGCCGTCTTCGCCAACGCCGGCTTCGACCAGGTGGTTACCCTGGCGCAGGTCTTCTGGTTCCGCGACCGCGATGCGCCGCCGTCGCGCTTCTACGTTGTCGCTGAAAGCGCGCTGGCCATCACCGAGCACTTCGCCGGCTTCGGCAACGACCTGCGCCAGCTGCGCAAGCGCCTCCGGGCCCTTCCGGGGGTACAGCTTTTCGATAGCTTTCCCCCCTACGAGGGCGCGTTTCGTCGCCTGTTCGGCCTCGACCGGGACCAGGCGCTCGAGCTTTTCCACCAGACCGTCTCCATGAAGTCCGTGGGTAACCTCACAGACTTTGTGCGCGAGCACATGCTCGAGGCCTTCGACGTCACGGCGCGGATCGACGCCCTGCTGGCGCACTTCGATGACCTGAACCGCGCCCATGCCGCCGTCCTCAAGGCCCGGGCTCAGCTCGAGGCGCTGCGGCCGCTGGTCGAGGCCTGCGATCGTCACGGCGAGGTGACGCAGGCCTGCGCCCGCTGGGAGAGCTACCGTAACGCCCTGCGACCTTACTTCGCCGGTCTGCGTGCCGGGCTGCTGGAGCGCCGGCTGGAGCGCCTCGCCACGGAGCAGGAGCGCCTCGAGGCTCGGCTCGTGCGGCAGCGGGATACGCTGCGTCAGCAGCAGGGCGAGCGGGACCGGCTGCGCGCCGCGATCGCGGGCCATGGCGGCGACCGCCTCGCGCAGCTGGCGCTGGAGCTCGAGCAGCAGGAGCGCCTTCGCGACCGGCGCCGCGCCAAGGCCGAGCACTACGCCGCGCGCAGCGCGCGGCTCGAACTCTCGGTACCTGAAGACGCGGATGGCTTTTTCCGCAATCGGCAGATCCTGGAGGAGCGCCGGGCCGCCAGCGCCGCCGCGAGCGCGGAGCTCGACAACGAGCACACCGAGCGCGCGGTGGCCCTGCGCTCGGCTCGGGAGCAGCACGAGGCGCTGGAGCGCGAGCTCGTTTCGCTGCGCGAACGTCGCAGCAATCTCCCGGCCCGGCAGGTGGCCCTGCGGCAGCGGCTCTGTGCGGCGGCGGGTACTGGTCAGGGCACTGCTGCAGGTATCGACGAGAGCGACCTGCCCTTCGCCGGTGAATTGCTGCGGGTGCGCGATGACGCCGCCGCCTGGGAAGGTGCGGCGGAGCGCGTGCTGCACAGCTTCGCGCTGTCCCTGCTGGTGCCCGACCGGCACTATCGCGCGGTGGCGCAATGGGTCGAGGCGAATCATCTCGCCGGCCGCCTGGTGTATTTCCGCGTGCGCGAAGCGCCGCCCGCCGAGGCACCGTCGCTGCATCCGAATTCGCTGGTGTACAAGCTGGAACTGCGGCCCGACGCCGAGTGCTACGGCTGGATGGAGCAGCAGCTGGCCCGACGCTTCGACCTGGCCTGCTGTGACTCCCTGGCAGCCCTCCGCCGGGAGCCGCGGGCCCTGACAGCTGCGGGGCACCTCAAAGGGGCGCAGGAACGGCACGAGAAAGACGATCGCTTTCCGATCGATGACCGCACCCGCTACGTGCTGGGGTGGAGCAACGAAGACAAGATTCACGCCCTCGAAGGGCAGCAGGCGCAGCTCGAGCAGCAGGCGCAGGCGCAGGCAGCGGAGCTGCAGGCCGTCGCTGCGCGGCGCCGCGCGCTGACGGAAGAGAGAGATGCGCTCACCGCGCTGCTGGAGATCGATGCCTTTGACGAGATCGACTGGCCCGCCGCCGCCCGGGCGGCGGCGGCGCTCCGGGAGGAGCGCGACGCGCTGGAAGCGGCCTCGGACGAGCTGCGAAGCCTGTCGGCACGGCTGCAGGTCCTGGAGGAGGAGATTGCCGCAAGCGAGCGCGGCCGCGAGGCGCTCATGCGCGACCTCGGCGGCGTCGAGGACCGCAGCAAGACCGCCGCTGCCCAGCTGGCGGAAGCTCGCGAGCTTTGCGCCGACGAGGCAGAGCACGCTGAGGCCTTCGCGGGTCTCGACGGACTGCGCGGGGAGGTCCTCGGGGATCATGAGCTGACCGTGGAATCCTGCACCGGCCGCGAGCAGCTCTTCCGCGAGTGGCTGCAGGCGCGCATCGATGCGGAAATGAAAACCCTCAAGCGCCTGGAGGAGACGATTCTCCGCGCCATGGCGGACTACAGGCACGCGTGGCCGCTGGACACGCAGGAAGTGGACAGCAGCCTCGGCGCGGCCGACGAGTACCGCGGCATGCTCGCGCAGCTCGAGGCCGACGATCTGCCGCGCTTCGAGCGGCGCTTCAAGGAGCTGCTGAACGAGAACACGATCCGGGAAGTCGCGGCCTTTCAGTCCCAGCTGCAGCGCGAGCGGCAACTGATCCGCGAGCGCATCGAGCGCATCAACCGCTCCCTGGCGTCGATCGAGTACAACCCCGGGCGCTATGTCGTTCTCGAGGCGGAGTCCAGTGCCGACGGCGAAATCAGGGCTTTCCAGGAGCAGCTGCGCAGCTGCATGGAGGGGACCGTTACCGGCAGCGACGACGAGCACTACGCGGAGGCGAAGTTCCTCCAGGTCAAGGCCATCATCGAGCGCTTTCGCGGCCGGGAAGGACTGGCCGAGCTCGACCAGCGCTGGACCCGCAAGGTCACCGACGTGCGCCAGTGGTTTACCTTTGCAGCCTCGGAGCGCTACCGGGAGGACGATACGGAGTACGAACACTACACAGACTCGGGGGGCAAGTCCGGTGGCCAGAAGGAAAAGCTGGCCTACACGGTGCTTGCCGCGAGCCTGGTCTACCAGTTCGGTATCGAGAGCGGAGAAGTCCGCTCCCGCTCCTTCCGCTTTGTCATGATCGACGAGGCCTTCGGTCGCGGCTCCGATGAGTCGGCGCGCTTCGGCCTGGAGCTGTTCCAACGCTTGAACCTGCAGCTGCTCATCGTCACGCCGCTGCAGAAAATCCACATCATCGAGCCCTACGTGGCCCAGGTCGGCTTCGTGCACAACCGGGATGGCCGCGAGTCGATGCTGCGCAACCTGACCATCGAGGAGTACCGCCGGGAGCGCGAGGCCCGGTCGCCGGTTGCGGCAGCGACGGACGGGTGAGCATGGCCCGTCCCTGGACGGAGCCGCCGGCGCTGCGGGCGTCGCTCGCGCGGCGCTGGCAGCGCGGCGAGCTGCTGCGGGAGTGGCTGGCTCCGGGCTCCCTGTTTCCGCTTCGACTGGCCCTGCGCGGCCCTACCGCCCGCGAACTCTCGGAGGATTTCGCCGCCGCCAGGGACTGGGTGCGGCGCTGGCAGCGGGAAGCCGAGCGAGCGCCTCTGACGCTGGAATGGCGCTCGCGGAGCCATCGGCAGCTGGGCGAGAACCAGCTGCCGACGGCGGTCGTGATCGAGGAGGTCGACGGCGCGCTCTCGCTGCTCAAGGAACAGAAGGCCGCCCGGCAGGCCGCAGCGTGCTTTCACACCATCGTCGACCGGCAGCCGGCGCTGCGGGCCTGGTGCCTGGAAAAGCCGCTCCGGCTGCTCACCCACGCCGGGGACTGGGAACGGCTGCTGGCGATCGTCGCGTGGCTTCAGGCCCACCCCCGGCCCGCCATCTACCTGCGCCAGCTGGCGATCCCCGGGGTGCACAGCAAGTTCATCGAGGCGCACCGCGCGGTGCTCGGCGAGATGCTGGACCGCGTACTGCCAGCCGCTGCCATCGACGCGCAGGCGCGGGGTGCCGCCGCCTTCGAGCGCCGCTACGGCTTCCGGCTGCGGCCATCGACGATCCGCTTCCGTTTTCTCGACGCGTCGCAGTCCCTGGCCGGGCTCCGCGATCTGCAGGTGCCGCTGGAGGATTTTGCAGCGCTCGAGCTTCCCGTCGATCGCGTGATCGTGATCGAAAATGCAATCACCGCGCTGGCCTTTCCTCCCTGGCCTCGCGCCCTGGCGGTGTTTGGTCAGGGCTACGAGGTCATTCGTCTGCTGGAGAGCGTACCCTGGCTCGAGGACAGGATGCTGTACTACTGGGGGGATCTCGATACGCACGGCTTCGCCATTCTCGATGGCCTGCGCGCCGTGCTGCCCCGGGTGGCTTCCGTCCTCATGGACCGGCCAACGCTGGAGCGCTACCGCGCCTTCTGCGTGCAGGAACCGCGGCCGCTGGCACGACCCCTCGGGCGCCTGACTGCGGCCGAAGCGCTGGCCTACGACACCCTGGTCAGTGGCGCGCTCGGCGATTCCCTGCGGCTGGAGCAGGAGCGCATACCCCTGACGGCGGTCCAGCTCCCGGGCCTGCTCCCGGAGCTTGGCGACGACAGCGAAAATCGAGGACAATCCCGGCCATGAATCCTTTGCAGCGACTTGCGCGCCTGGCGGCTGAAACGGATGCGATAGAGGTTCTCTGGCTCTACGGGTCGCGGGCGCGCGGCGATGCGGGCGGTGCCAGCGACTACGACCTGGCGGCAGCACTGAAAGGCCTGCCTCTGCTCGACGATCGCTGCCGGGTCATCGAGGACTTTGCCTATGCCGCGTCATCGGCCCTGGGCGCCGCCGCGTCCTGCGTCGATATCAACCGGGTGCCGGTCCCGCTCGCGGCAAACATCATAGAGGACGGGCAGGTGCTAGTGTGTCGCTCGGACCTGCGCCTGCGGGCTGAGGAGCAACGCGTCTGGTCGCTTTGGGAGGCCTACAAGTACGAGCATGAGCGCTACCGACAGGCCCCGTGACAGGCCCTACGAGGCCTACGTCTATGCTCTGCGTGAGCAGGTAGCGCAGCACCTGTCAGGCCTCGACGAGCTGTCCGGTGTGTTGTCATCGCGGCCGCTATCCTTCAACGAACGCAATGCCGTCGAGCGCGGCTTGCAGGTGCTCGTCGAGATGGCCGTCGGCTGCTCGAAGCACGTCTTGAAAGCTCGGCAGCTGCCCGTGCCGGCGGAGGCGAGAGCGGCGCTGGAACGCATCTATGAGCAGCTCTCGTTGACCGAGCCGCCGCTTGCAGTGATGCGCGGCGCCATCGGTATGCGCAATGCAATCATCCACGATTACCTGAACCTCGACTGGCAGCGGCTCGAGGTTGTGCTCGAAGAAAGGAAATACCACCAGGTCGCCCGCTATGTAGAGGCGCTGTGTCGTGAGCTGTTGGCGCACGCGTAGGTCGTGACCGCACCCTCAAACCTCCTCAGCCTCGCGCTGCTCTATATCGTCCTGCTGTTCGCCGTTGCCTGGTGGTCCGACCGCCTCGGTGAGCGGGCGCGGGCGGCGGTGTCGCCGCGGCTGCGGGCGCTGCTCATCGCGCTACGCTGACGCCGGGGGTTGGGCCGTGGCGTCCGGCTGCGGGACGATAAGGTTGCCCAGCGCCAGCACCGCCTGGGTGCGCGAATGCACGCCGAGCTTGCGCAAGATCTCCGTCATGTGCGCCTTCACCGTCGCCTCCTTCACACCGAGTTCCCAGGCAATCTGCTTGTTGAGCAGGCCCTCGGCGAGCATGGTGACGACCCGGAACTGCTGCGGCGTCAGCGTGCCGAT
>CAYFVG010000064.1:0-4391 GCA_964346365.1 uncultured Alteromonadaceae bacterium | reverse complement strand
CCAGGGCCGAGAAACCGCTGGCGCCGGGCATGTGCAGGTCCAGCAGGAGGAGCCCGGGCGGGCCGGCGCTGTCCATGCGGGCGTGCAGGCTCGCTACATCCGCCACGCCCTCGATGCCGCTCGCCAGGCCGCTGTCGCTGAGCAGCGTGGTCAAAGCGTTGCGGAAGAGGGGGTGGTCGTCGGCGATCACGCCGTGCACAGGGCCGGCCTCCCAAGGGTCATTGTTTGCTCGCCATCATAACCGGGAGACGACGTGTCTGCCCGGTCGATCTGCCGGCGACCGCCCCTGGACCCTGGTCGAGGAAAAGCCCCTGTATTGACTAAGGTCTAATGGTGGCGCCGTCGCCACAGTGTTACAACGACTCCCCGTGGTAGTTACGAAAGACTTAGTCACGAAAGACTTCGGGGGGAAACGATAATGACCAGGACCACTATCATCGGGCTCTCGGTCGCGGTATGCCTGGCCAGCAGCCCGCTGGCCGGTGCGGCTGATCTGGAGTCGCGTATCGCTGCCCTCGAGGCGCAGCTCGCGGAGCTCAAGGCGGCCGTGGCTGCCGAGGAGACGTCGGCGGCTCCCGCCGGCGCGGCGCAGCTCGAGACGCTCACCATCGGCCAGAACGCCATCCGGGAGACACTGGCGCTTTCGCACAGCACCAAGCGCGATGACACCTGGTTCCGCTACGGCGGCTACATGCAGCTCGACACGCTGATGAGCAGCTACAGCGAGGGCGAGCCCGCGGCACTCATGGAAGACTTCCTGGTGCCCTCGCTGATTCCGGTGGCGCCCGTCTCGGGCCGCAGCGACAGCCATCAGAGCACGAACATGCACGCCAAGAGCTCGCGCTTCTGGCTCGGTACCGAGACCGAGACCGACGTCGGCCGTATCCGTTCGCACATCGAGCTCGACTTCATCCTCAGCGCCCAGGGCGACGAGCGCGTGTCCAACAGCTTCAGCGCCCGCATCCGCCATGCCTATGTGGATTGGCAGTACGCACCGGGCAAAGCGCTCCTGGCGGGGCAGAACTGGTCGACCTTCTTCGACGTCGGCGCGCTGCCGGACCTCCTCGATTTTGTCGGCCCCGTGGGCACGATCTTCGAGCGCCAGCCGCAGATCCGCTGGACCAGCGGCAATGTTGAGCTGGCCGTGGAGAACGCCGCCACGCGCCTGAGCCTGCCCGGCGGGGGCAGCCGCATCGACGACGGCGAGACGCTGCCGGACTTCGTGGCCCGCTATAACGGCAAGACCGGCCGCCTGCGCTGGTCCATCGCCGGCATCGCCCGGCAGCTCGACTACGAGGCCCGGGAAGGGGCCCTGCAGATGGACTCGGACAGCACCCTTGGCTACGGCGCCAGCCTCGCCGGCAAGTGGCAGCTGGGCACGGATGACCTGCGTTTCATGGTCAACTACGGCAACGGCCTCGGCCGCTACCTGGGCCTGAATTCCTTCAACGACGGTTACCTCGACGCGAACGGCGACATCGAGACCATCGATCAGTACGGGCTGGTGCTGGCCTACCGCCATTTCTGGACACCGGCGTGGCGCAGCTCCTTCTCCCTGTCGCTATCCGGGGCGAGCAACCCCCCGGACAGTGAGCTCGTCGGCGCCCGGGGGCTCGCCAAAGGCTACCGCTCCGCGCACGCCAACCTCTGGTACACCCCGGCCCCGGGCCTGCAGCTCGGCGGTGAGCTGATCTATGCCACCAAGGAACTGGAAAATGGCCGGGATGGCGACCTGAGCCGGCTGCAGCTCGCGGTGAAATACGCCTTCTAGCCGTTACACTCAATTCATAAACAGATAACTGAGCAAGGGAGACCCGGCATGGCAAAAAAGATGACCGAGGAGCAGGCCCGCGCCTACTGGCGCCGCAACCTGTCCCTCATGGTGAAATTGCTGGTGGTTTGGTTCATTGTCAGCTACGGCTGCGGCATCCTCCTCGTGGACGTGCTCAACCAGTTCCGTGTCGGCGGCTACAAGCTCGGCTTCTGGTTTGCGCAGCAGGGCGCGATCTACACTTTCGTGGTGCTGATCTTTATCTACCGCTGGCGCATGGCGGTCCTCGATCGCGAATTCGACGTGGAGGAGGATTGAGCCATGGATCTGCGGACACTGACCTATATCGTCGTCGGCGCCACCTTCACGCTCTACATCGGCATCGCGATCTGGTCCCGGGCCGGTTCCACGAAGGACTTCTACGTCGCCGGCGGCGGCGTGCACCCGGTGGCCAACGGCATGGCCACGGCCGCGGACTGGATGTCCGCGGCGTCCTTCATCGGCATGGCCGGTCTCATCGCCTACATGGGCTACGGCGGTTCCGTGTTCCTCATGGGCTGGACCGGCGGCTTCGTGATCCTCGCCATGCTGCTCGCCCCCTACCTGCGCAAGTACGGCAAGTTCACCGTGCCCGAGTTCATCGGCGATCGCTTCTACTCCCGTTCGGCCCGGGTCGTGGCGGTGGTGTGCCTGATCATCTGCTCCACCACCTACGTGATCGGCCAGATGAAGGGTATCGGCGTCGCCTTCTCGCGCTTCCTCGAGGTGGACTACAACGTCGGCCTGCTCGTGGGCATGTGCATCGTGTTCTTCTACGCGGTCCTCGGCGGCATGAAGGGGATCACGTACACGCAGATCGCCCAGTACTGCGTGCTCATCCTGGCCTATACGATCCCGGCGATCTTCATCAGCCTGCAGCTCACGGGTAACCCGCTGCCCCAGCTCGGCCTCGGCAGCACCCTGACGGGCAGCGACACCTTCCTGCTGGACAAGCTCGACCAGCTGGTGATGGAGCTCGGTTTCAAGGAGTACACGACGGACGTACGTCTGTCCGGGCTGAACATGTTCGCCTACACGGCCTCGCTCATGATCGGTACCGCGGGGCTGCCGCACGTGATCATCCGCTTCTTCACGGTGCCCAAGGTACGCGACGCGCGCTCCTCCGCCGGCTGGGCGCTGGTGTTTATCGCGATCCTTTACACCACCGCGCCGGCCGTCGCCGGCATGGCCCGCCTCAACCTCATGCAGACCATCGAGCCGGAGCCCGGCCAGTACCTGCAGTACGACGAGCGGCCGCAGTGGTTCAGGAACTGGGAGACCACCGGCCTCCTGGAGTTCGAGGACAAGAACGGTGACGGCGCCATGCTGTACACGGCGGACCCCGAAGCGAACGAGCTGGTGAAGGTCGACCGCGACATCATCGTCCTCGCCAACCCGGAGATCGCGCAGCTGCCCAACTGGGTCATCGCCCTGGTGGCGGCCGGCGGTCTGGCCGCGGCGCTTTCGACAGCGGCGGGGCTGCTGCTGGCGATCGCCTCGGCGATCTCCCACGACCTGCTCAAGGGCATGATCGCGCCCGCCATCAGCGAAAAACAGGAGCTGAGGGCCAGTCGCATCGCCATGGCGGTGGCCATCGTCGGGGCCGGCTACCTGGGCTTCAACCCACCGGACTTCGCGGCGGGGACCGTGGCCCTGGCCTTTGGTCTCGCCGCATCGTCGATCTTCCCGGTGCTGATGATGGGCATCTTCTCCAGCCGCGTGAACAAAGAGGGCGCCATCGCCGGCATGGTTGCGGGGCTTGGTGTCACGCTGTTCTATGTGTTCCAGCACAAGGGCATCATGTTTGTCGCCTCCACGGCATTTCTCGGCGGCATGCCGGAAAACTGGTTCCTCGGTATCGAGCCGAATGCCTTCGGCGCTGTCGGTGCGATCGTGAACTTCGCCGTCGCCCTGTCGATCTCCGCTGTCACCAAGGCGCCACCGGTCGAGGTGCGCGAGCTGGTGGAGCACATCCGCGTGCCCGCCGGCGCCGAGGCGGCCGTGGAGCACTGAGTGCTTCGCAACCGGCACGTCGTCATCGCGCTGCTGGTCACCCCGGTCCTCGCCGTCCTGGCGTGGATCGGGGTCGGGCAGCTTGCGGGCGAGGAGCCCGCTCCGGCTGCGCCGGGGCGCGCCTACCCGCTGGTGGAACAGCCGAACTGTCGCTATGCGAGCGGTGCCTGCGACCTGCGCAACGCCGACCTCGAGCTGCGCATCATTCTTGAGGGGGACGGTGGGGATGACCGCGGCGAGGCGCGGGTCACGGTCACCAGCTCCCACCCGCTGCAGCGGGTGCAGCTGGCCCTGGCCGGCGGGGAGGCGAGCCCGCTCCCCGGCGACCTGAGCGCTACCGGGGACGGCCGGTGGGTCGGCCGGCTGCCGGCCCGCCCGCAGGCCGGGGATCGGCTGCGGCTGGTGGCACAGGGCGCCGGCGCCTTCTACTATGGCGACGTGGCCACGGCTTTTGCCCGGCCCGAGAGTTCCTGAAGCGGAGGGCCGATGACCACGGTGTCACCACCGGTTGAGCTGGCGAGCGTTGCCGCGTTCCTGGCCCCGTTGCTGCCCTTCGACCTACTTACCG
>CAYFVG010000063.1:2123-12852 GCA_964346365.1 uncultured Alteromonadaceae bacterium | reverse complement strand
CTAGCTGCGCGCTGGTCGGCGGCGAAACAGCAGAGATGCCCGGCATGTACGCGGGTTCCGACTACGACCTCGCCGGCTTCTGTGTCGGCGTGGTCGAGAAAGATGCGATCATCGACGGCAGTGCCGTGGCCGCCGGCGACCTGCTCCTGGGCATCACCTCGAGCGGCCCGCACGCGAACGGCTACTCCCTCATCCGCAAGGTTCTCGAAGTCAGCGGTACCCGCACGGACACGGCGCTCGACGACACCACGCTGGGCGCGGCGCTGCTGGCACCCACGACCATCTACGTGCCGGCGATCCTCGACCTCTGCCGACGCTGCGACGTGCACGCCCTCGCCCACATCACCGGCGGCGGCCTGACCGAGAATGTGCCCCGCGTGCTGCCGGACGGCTGCCACGCCCGCATCGACACCGGCAGCTGGCACTGGCCGGCGGTGTTCCGCTGGCTCGCAGAGGCCGGGAACATCGCCCCCGACGAGATGTGGCGCACCTTCAACTGCGGTGTCGGCATGGTCGCCTGCGTACCCGCGGCGGCCCGGGACGACGCCCTCGCCTGCCTCGCGGAACACGGCCTCGCGGCCTGGGAACTCGGCGGCGTCGAGGCCGGCGACCGCGGCATCACCCTGGCGCCTTGAGCGGGCGGATCGCCGTCCTCGCCTCGGGCCTCGGCAGCAATACCGAGGCGCTGGCGGAAGCCTGTGACCGGGGCATCATAGAGGGCAGCGTGTGCGTCGTGGGGAGCAACCGTCCCGACGCCCCGGTGCTGGCGCGGGCAGCCGACCGGGGGCTGCCGACCATCGCCCTGGACCACCGCGGCTACGCGGAGCGCGCGGCCTTTGACGCCGCCCTGCGCGATGCCCTGGCGGCCTTCGAGCCGGACCTCGTCGTCCTCGCCGGCTTCATGCGCATTCTGACTCCGGCCTTCATTACGCCCTGGCGTGGCCGGCTGCTCAATATCCACCCCTCGCTGCTACCGCGGTACCCGGGCCTCGACACGCACGCGCGCGCCATAGCTGCCGGCGACCGGGAAGCGGGCGCGACTGTGCACTTCGTGATCGAGGCACTGGACGCGGGCCCGGCAATCCTGCAGGCGCGGGTAGCGGTCGAGGACGGCGACGACCCGGCGTCGCTGGCGGCGCGGGTGCGCGTGGAGGAGCACCGGATCTATCCCCTCGCCGTGCAGGCCTGCCTGAGCGGGCGCGTGCGCCTCGGGGATCGGGGTGCGGAGCTGGATGGCCGACGCCTCCCGGCGAGCGGGGCGGAGCCGGGGGCCCTGGCCCGGCGCTGACTCAGGCGCGGGGGAGGGTCACTCCGCGCTGGCCCTGGTATTTGCCGCCGCGCTCCTTGTAACTCACCTCGCAGACCTCGTCGGACTCGAAGAAGAGCATCTGGGCCACACCCTCGTTAGCGTAGATTTTTGCCGGCAGAGTGGTGGTGTTGGAGAACTCGAGGGTGACGTGGCCCTCCCACTCGGGCTCCAGCGGCGTCACGTTGACGATGATGCCGCAGCGCGCATAGGTGGACTTGCCGAGGCAGATCGTCAGCACGTTGCGGGGGATGCGGAAGTACTCGACGGTGCTGGCAAGGGCAAAGGAGTTCGGCGGAATGACGCACTCTTCGCCGCGGATATTGACGAAGCTGCTCTCATCGAAATGCTTCGGGTCGACGGTCGCCGAATTGATGTTGGTGAAGACCTTGAACTCCTCGGAGCAGCGCACGTCGTAGCCGTAGCTCGAGGTGCCGAAGGAAATGAGCTTGCGCCCGTCCCGCTCGCGCACCTGGCCGGCCTGGTAGGGCTCGATCATCCCGTGCGCCTCGGCCATGCGCCGAATCCACTTGTCGGACTTGATGCTGATGGCTGCGCCTCCCTGGCGACTCAATCGTCCGTAATGCTGATGCTGGGCGCCTCGCCCTCGGTGCTGCCGCCCTCTTCGACAACCGCGCGCAGGGCGCGGGCAGCGGCGAAGAAAGCCTCGCCGGCGACGGAGTCCGGGGCCGAGGCCACCGTGGGCCGGCCGGCGTCCATTTCCTCGCGCACCGAGGCGGCCAGGGGGAGGCTGCCCAGCAGGCGTACGCCGTACTGCTGTGCGACACGCTCACCGCCGCCCTCGCCGAAGATATGCTCCACGTGGCCGCACTGGCTGCAGCGGTGCAGGGCCATGTTCTCAATGATGCCGAGCACGGGCACGTCGACCTTGCGGAACATCTCGATGCCCTTGCGCGCATCGAGAAGGGCGATGTTCTGGGGCGTGGTCACGATGACCGCGCCGGAGAGCTTCGCTTTCTGCGACAACGTCAGCTGGATATCGCCGGTGCCCGGCGGCATATCGATAAGCAGGTAGTCGAGCTCGCCCCAGCGCGTCTGCTCGAGCATCTGCGCCAGGGCGCCGCCGGCCATGGGCCCGCGCCAGACCATGGGCGTGCGGTCGTTGGCCAGGTAGCCCATGGACATGGTCGCCAGACCCTGTGCCGCCACGGGCAGCAGCCATTTACCGTCTTCCGTAGCCGGCCGCGTGCCCGGGTCTAGGCCGAGCATGGTCGGCTGGCTCGGCCCGTAGATGTCGGCGTCGAGGAGGCCCACCCGGGCGCCGTCGGCGGCCAGGGCCAGGGCCAGGTTCACGGTCACGGTGGACTTGCCGACACCGCCCTTGCCCGAGGCAACGGCGATGAGATGGCGAATGGACTGCATGGCAGGGCTCGCGTGGTCGGATTGCGTCGGGGCTCAGGAGTATAGAGGCTCGCAGGAGTGCTCACAATGCGCGGCGCACCTGCTGCCCCCGGGCGTCTGACCGGGCGCCTGGACCCGTGAAAAGCCTCTGCAAAAACGCTACACTAATACCTCTTTTTTAACCGGCCGGACCCCGTCCATGAGTGCCCAGAAGCGCAGCATCCTGGTGACCAGCGCCCTGCCCTATGCCAACGGCCCGCTGCACCTCGGCCACCTCCTGGAACAGGTGCAGACGGACATCTGGGTCCGCTTCCAGCGCTCCCGCGGGCAGGAGTGCCACTACGTCTGCGCCGACGACGCCCACGGCACGGCGATCATGCTCAGCGCCGAGCGCCTGGGTATTACCCCGGAGGAGCAGATCGCCCGGGTACACGCGGAGCACAGCCGCGACGCCGGCGACTTCCTCATCAGCTTCGACAACTACTACACGACCCACTCGGACGAGAACCGGAGCTGGTGCGAGTACATCTTCGGCCGGCTCCGCGACGGCGGCCACATCGTCGAGCGCGAGATCACCCAGGCCTTCGACCCGGAAAAGGGCCTGTTCCTCGCCGACCGCTTCATCAAGGGCACCTGCCCGCGCTGCGGGGCGCCGGACCAGTACGGGGACAACTGCGAGGCCTGCGGCGCGACCTATACCCCCGCCGAGCTCATCGATCCGGTGTCCGCCCTATCCGGGGCGACCCCCGTGGCAAAACAGTCGCGACACTTCTTCCTGTCCCTCGACGGCCTCGCCGACATGCTGCGCGGGTGGATCGGCTCCGGCACGCTGCAGCCGGCCATCGCGAACAAGCTCCGGGAGTGGACCGACGCCGGCCTGCAGGCCTGGGACATCAGCCGCGACGCGCCCTACTTCGGCTTCCGCATTCCCGGCGAGAGCGACAAGTACTTTTACGTGTGGCTGGATGCCCCGATCGGCTATGTGGGCAGCTTTCAGGACTACTGCGACCGCGAAGGGGTCGACTTCGACCGTTTCTGGCGACCGGGCCACGCTACCGAGCTGTATCACTTCATCGGCAAGGACATTATCAATTTCCACGGCCTGTTCTGGCCGGCGATGCTGCACGCCGCCGGGCTGCGCACCCCCACCGGGGTCTTCGCCCACGGCTTCCTGACGGTGAACGGCACCAAGATGTCGAAGAGCCGCGGCACCTTCATCAACGCCCGTACTTACCTCGACCACCTCGACGCCGAGTACCTGCGCTACTACTTCGCCGCCAAGCTCGGCAGCGGCGTCGACGACATCGACCTCAACCTCGAGGATTTCGTGCAGCGCGTGAACTCGGACCTCATCGGCAAGGTGGTCAACATTGCCAGCCGCTGCGCCGGCTTCCTGAAGAAGGGCCACGACAACCGTCTTGCGTCCAGCTGCGCGGAGCCTGAGCTTCTTGCGGACTTTGTCGCCGCCGGCGAGGCCATCGCCGCGCACTACGAGGAGCGCGAGTTCGGCAAGGCCATGCGCGACATCGTCGCCCTCGCCGACCGGGCGAACCAGTACATCGATCAGCACAAACCCTGGGTCCTGGCAAAGGACCCGGCCAACGCCGCCGAGGTGCAGGCCATCTGCTCCGTCGGCATCAACCTGTTCCGGGTGCTCATGGTGTACCTGAAACCCGTGCTTCCGACCATGGCCGGGCGCGCGGCGAACTTCCTCAACGCCTCCCTGGACTGGCCCGCGCTCGCGGAGCCGCTCCTCGATCACCAGCTGCGCGCCTTCTCGCCGCTGCTCACCCGGGTGGACCCGAAGGCCGTGGACGCGCTGCTCGAGGCCAGCCGGGACGAAGCGCCGGGAGAGGCCGTCGAAGGCGGCGCCACAGCAAGCCAGCGCGCGAGCTAAACCCCTGACCAGGTATGGGTTTTTCTGCGCCCAGACCTTGCGCCAGATCACTTTTCCCATTGCCCTGCGGTTATATACTTAGCGCTGACGGATCGTTGTGTCGCCCGGGGAGCTTCCTTACCATTACGTGGGGAGTCGTCGCCCCGGCCTCGATGTACGCGGCGCGGCAAATGCGGACGGGGACAGCATGCTCGCAGATTATTCGGTGCTCCTGCTCGGGGCCATCCTGGTCAACAACTTCGTTCTGGTCCAGTTCCTCGGCCTGTGCCCCTTCATGGGTGTCTCCAACAAGCTCGAGACGGCCATGGGCATGTCTCTGGCCACAACCTTCGTACTGACCCTCGCCGCCGCCAGCAGTTACCTCGTCTACAACCTGATCCTCGAGCCCCTGGGCCTCGGCTACCTGCGAACGATCTCCTTCATTCTGGTGATCGCCGTTGTGGTGCAATTCACCGAGATGGTGGTGCGCAAGTCCAGCCCCCTGCTGCACCGGGTGCTCGGCGTCTACCTGCCGCTCATCACCACCAACTGCGCGGTGCTCGGCGTGGCGCTGCTGAACATCAACAAGGAACACGATTTCCTGCAGTCGCTCCTCTACGGCTTCGGCGCCGCCGTGGGCTTTTCCCTGGTTCTGGTGCTGTTTGCGGCCATGCGTGAGCGCCTCGCGGTGGCCGACGTCCCGCAACCCTTTGCCGGCCCCGCCATCGGCATGATTACCGCCGGACTCATGTCCCTGGCCTTCATGGGCTTCGCGGGGCTGGTGTGATGCTGGACTGGCTCGCCAACTACCCCCTAGCCGCAGCGGTCCTTGCCCTTGTGGCCCTCGGCCTCGTTTTCGGCGCTGTCCTCGGTTACGCCGCCGAGCGCTTCCGCACCGAGGGCAACCCTATCGTCGACCAGATCAACGCCATCCTCCCGCAGACGCAGTGCGGCCAGTGCGGCTTCCCCGGCTGCCGCCCCTACGCCGAGGCCATCGCCGCCGGCGAGGCGGAGATCAACCAGTGTCCGCCCGGGGGCGAGGCCGGGATCCAGGCCCTGGCGGATCTCCTCGACGTTGAGCCCAAGCCGCTGGACGCAGAGCACGGCGAGGAGTCCCCGGCGAAGTCGGTGGCCGTCATCCGGGAGGACGAGTGCATCGGCTGCACCAAGTGCATCCAGGCCTGCCCCGTGGACGCAATCCTCGGCGCGGCCAAGCAGATGCACACGGTCATCAGCAGCGAATGCACAGGCTGCGACCTCTGCGTCGAGCCCTGCCCCGTGGACTGCATCGACCTGGTGCCCGAGGCGGAGTCCCTGAAGACCTGGCACTGGCCCCTGCCCGACCCGGCGGCGGACCGGGTGGAAGTCATCGCGACGGACCGGCTCCGGGACCGCGCGGCGTGAGGCGGGTGCACGACTTCCACGGCGGCATCCACCCGCCGGAGAACAAGGCGCAATCGCTCGGGGGGCCGATCCGCCCGGCGGGCATTCCGCCGCAGCTGGTGCTGCCGCTGGGGCAGCATATCGGTGCGCCGGCGGAGCCGGTGGTGCGCGTGGGCCAGGCCGTCCGCGGTGGCGAGCTGCTCGCCGGGGCGGACGGCTTCGTCAGCGTCCCGGTGCACGCGCCCACCTCCGGGACCGTGAGCGCCATCGAAGACCGGCCGGTGCCGCACCCCTCCGGGCTCTCGGCCCCCTGCATGGTCATCGACACCGACGGTCTCGACGACTGGCTGCCCCTGACCCCGCTGCCGGAAGCGGAACGGTCGGACCCGACGAAACTGCGCGAGCACATCCAGGGCGCCGGCATCGCCGGCATGGGCGGCGCCGGCTTCCCCACGGCGGTGAAGCTCTCCCCGGGGCCCGGAAAGCATATCGACACGCTGATCATCAACGGCAGCGAGTGCGAGCCCTACATCACCACCGACGACGCGCTCATGCGCGAGCGCGCCGACGACATCGTCGCCGGCACGCGGCTCCTCGCCGGGCTGCTGTCACCGCGGGCGATCCTCATCGGCGTCGAGGACAACAAGCCCGAGGCCATCGCCGCCCTGCGCGCCGCCGCGGACAGCACCATGGAGGTCGCGGTCTTCCCGACCAAGTACCCCTCCGGTGGCGAGCGGCAGCTCATCGAGATCCTCCTCGGCCAGCAGGTACCGAGCGGCGGCATCCCGGCGGACATCGGCGTGGTCTGCCAGAACGTGGGCACCGCTGTCGCCGTCCAGGAGGCCGTCACCCTCGGCCGCCCGCTGGTCTCCCGGGTCGCCACGGTCACCGGCGAGGCGGTGGCACGGCGAGGCAACTACGAGGTACTCCTCGGCACCCCCATGGGCTGGCTGCTCGAGCAGACGGGCGTGGACGCCACCCGCGCCCGGCGCCTGATCATGGGCGGACCGATGATGGGCTTCAGCATCCCCGACCCCGAGTGCCCGGTGGTCAAGACCACGAACTGCCTCCTGGTGCCGACGGAGGCGGAGCTGCCGACGCCACCACCGGCCCAGGCCTGCATCCGCTGCGGGCTCTGCGCCGAGGCCTGTCCGGCAACGCTGCTGCCGCAGCAGCTCTTCTGGTTCGCCCAGGGTAAGGAGTACGACAAGCTCGAGACGCACAATCTCTTCGACTGCATCGAATGCGGCGCCTGCTCCTACGTCTGCCCCAGCCACATTCCGCTGGTGCAGTACTACCGGGCATCCAAGGCCGAGATCATCGCCCGCCGCCGGGAGGCGGAAAAGGCCGAACACGCCCGGGAGCGGTTCGAGGCGCGGCAGGCGCGCATGGAGCGGCTCGCCGCAGAGCGAGAGGCAAAGCGCGCCGAGCGCAAAAAGGCGGCGGAAGCCAAAGCGCGAGCCAAGGCAGACAACGCCGCGGCCAGCCCGGGCGAGGCGGCGGGCGACGACCCGATCCAGGCCGCCATCGAGCGGGCGAAAGCGCGCAAGGCGGCCCGCGCCGCCGACGGCGCAGACGACCCGGCGGCGCGGGAAGAGAAGCTCGCTGCCGATGTCGAAGCCACCCGCAAACGCCTGAGCGCGGCCCGGGACAAGCTCGAGAGCTACGACGGCGGCGAGGCCGCCGTGGCAGAGGCCCTCCGGCGGGGTGTCGAGAAAACGGAGGACAAACTCGCGAAAGCGGAGGCCGCGCTCCGGGAAGCCCGCGAAAGCGTCTCCGAGCAGGCCTGAATGAGCCTCCTGCGCATCACCTCGCCCCACGCCCACGGGCCGCTGTCCACCACCCGGGTCATGCAGACGGTGCTGCTGGCCACCGTGCCCGGCGTAGCGGCCCTGGTATGGTTCTTCGGCCCCGGGGTGCTGGTCAATATCGCCGTGACCAGCTTCTTCGCGGTGCTCTTCGAGGCCGGCGTCCTGTGGCTGCGCGGCCGGCCGGTCCTGCGTACCCTCGAGGATCACAGCGCGCTGGTCACGGCCGTGCTGCTGGCCATCGCCCTGCCGCCCTACTCGCCCTGGTGGCTGCTGGCCGTGGGCGCCGCGGCATCGATCCTCCTGGCCAAGCAGCTCTACGGCGGCCTCGGCAACAACCCTTTCAACCCGGCCATGGTCGGCTACGTGGTCCTGCTGATTTCCTTCCCGGTACAGATGATCGCCTGGGCGCCGCCCCGGGGCCTGACGCCGGAAGTCCCCGGCCTGCTGGACGCCTTGCGCGCCTGCTTCCAGCCGGCGGCCTACGACGGCGCGACCATGGCCACGCCCCTGGATGTGCTGCGCCAGAACAGCGACCTGACCCTCGCGGCGCTCTACGCCGACAAGCCCCAGCTCGGCCCCTGGGGCGGGGTGGGCTGGCAGTGGGCCAGCCTGGGGTTCCTCGCCGGCGGCCTGTGGATGCTCTACCGCGGGATCTTCACCTGGCACGCGCCGGTGGCCATGCTCGCCGCCCTCGCGGCCATGGCCGCCCTGTTCTATGACGGTGGCGAGCCCGGCAGCGGTGGCTCGCCGCTCTTCCACCTGCTCAGCGGTGCGACGATCTTCGGCGCCTTCTTTATCGTGACCGACCCCGTGTCCTCCGCCGTGTCGACCCGCGGCCGGCTGGTCTACGGCGCGCTGATCGGCGTGCTCATCTACTTCATCCGCACCCGCGGCAACTACCCGGATGCGGTCGCCTTCGCGGTGCTGATCATGAACTTCGCCGCCCCCTTCATCGATCACTACACGCAGCCACGCAGCTACGGCCACACCCGCGGGAGCCAACCGTGAAGGTGCTCGGCCGGTCCGTCACGCGCAACGGGCTGCTCCTCGGCACCTTCGCCGTGGCCACGGCGCTGCTTATCGCCGGCACCTACCTGCAGACCCGGGACAGGATCACGGCGCAGCAGCGCGCGGCCGAAGCGCGTGCCCTGCTCCAGATCGTCCCCCGCACGGCCCACGACAATTCAATGCTCGACGACACGGTGCCAGCGCCGGTGGGCGGCGACAAACTCAAACTCGCGGAGCCCCGCCCGATTTACCGCGCCCGGCGCGGCGGGCGCGTAGAGACGGTGCTGGTGCCGGCGCGGGCGCCGGACGGCTACAGCGGCGCCATCGACCTCATCGTCGGCGTCGACCGCGATGGCACGGTGGCCGGCGTGCGCGTGCTCCGGCACCGCGAGACGCCGGGCCTCGGCGACAAGGTCGACCGGCGCAAGTCGGACTGGATCGACGGCTTCGCCGGCAGATCCCTCGGTGACCCGCCGCCGGCGCAGTGGAAGGTCCGCAAGGACCAGGGTGTCTTCGACCAGTTCACCGGCGCGACCGTCACGCCGCGGGCCGTGGTTGCAGCCACGCGCCGCACCCTTGAATATGTGCAGACCCACGAGCAGGTGCTGTTTGCCGACGGCGCACCTGCCGCGACGGAGAAAGGCTCATGAGCGAAACCGGCTACCGCGACCTCTCGCTGAACGGCCTGTGGAAGAACAACCCCGCCCTGGTACAGCTCCTGGGCCTGTGCCCGCTGCTGGCAGTCACCGGCAGCGTGGTCAACGCCCTCGGCCTGGCTGCGGCGACGCTGTTTGTGTTGCTCTGCTCGAGCACGGCGGTGTCGCTGATCCGCAACGTGGTCTCGGAGGCGGTGCGCCTGCCGGTGTTCGTCATGATCATCGCCTCGGCGGTGACCTGCACGGAACTCCTCATGCAGGCCTACACCTACGAGCTCTACCAGATCCTCGGTATCTTCCTGCCACTGATTACCACCAACTGCACGATTCTCGGCCGCGCCGAGGGCTTCGCGAGCAAGAACCCGCTGGGCCGCGCCGTCGTTGACGGGGCCATGATGGGTCTGGGCTTCGGCCTGGTGCTGGTGGTCCTCGGCGCCCTGCGCGAGCTGATCGGCACCGGCGCGCTCTTCGCCGACATGGACCTGCTCTTCGGCCCCGGAGCGGCGGCCTGGAAAATCGTGCTGATCGAGGGCTACCAGCCCTTCCTGCTGGCGATCCTGCCGCCGGGCGCGTTCATTTTTACGGGGCTGCTCATCGCCCTGAAACACCGCATCGACAGCGGCATTGAGCAGCGCGCCGCCGCCCGCCGCGAGGCCGTGGCGCCCGGCAGCAAGCGGGTCCGGGTGACCGGCACCATCAACTGAGCTCCGGGTCCAGGGCGAGGGTGGCGAGGATCTCGTCCACCGCGGCATCGTCCATGCCGCGGTTGGCAACCTCGCAGCTGTAGGTGATGTAGAGCGCGATGCCGCCCCGCCCCAGGCACCACTCCCGCAGCGCGGCGTCCCCATCGAGGCCCTCGGCGTAGAGCCCCGGCACGCCGGCCACCACGGTTCGCCTCCAGCGCCCCTCGCCGCCGATGGCGGCAGCCAGGGTGGCGAGGGAGGCGTCATCCACCGGCCCGGCCTCCGGGCGCAGCTCGCTGATCTCGATACAGCCCACGCCGTCGCGATCGGCGATCACCACCGTGTCGTCGTCCCGCTCCGCCCACCATTCCGGGGGCAGGAGCAGGCTCCAGCCATCCGTTTCCAGTACGTGCACGTTCACTCCAGCGCCCGGGACATGAGCACGGCGTCTTCCCGCTCAGCGCTGCCTGCACCCGGATAATAGCCGCGGCGGCGGCCATCCTCGCGGAAGCCGGCGGCGGCGTAAAGGGCGAGGGCAGCCCGGTTCGAAGCGCGCACCTCGAGCAGGCAGCGCGCCGCGCCGGCGCCGGCCAGGGCGTCGAGGGATGCCGCCAGCAGCGCGCGGCCGTTGCCGCGGCTGCGCT
>CAYFVG010000063.1:0-2023 GCA_964346365.1 uncultured Alteromonadaceae bacterium | reverse complement strand
GGGGAGCGCCAGCACCGGGACCGGCAGGGTCAGCGCTGCGACCCGCTCGCGGGCGCCGGCGCCCAGGACCAGTACGCGTTCGAGCCCCGCCTCCGAAAGGAGCCGTGCCAGGAAGGCCTGAAGGGCCGCGCCGGCGGCCTCGGCACTGCAATCCAGCTGCGGGTTGCGGTGCATGGGCCAGGCGAACTCCTGCACCCGCGGTGCCGCCGTCGCCCAGCCGCAGGCGCGAGCCATGGCCTGCACAAGCGCGACCTGCTCCCGGGCCAGGGGCGCATCCCCCAGCTCCTCTAGCCACAGCGCGCCGCCGGCGAGGACCGCTGCGAGGCGGAAGCGCACGCTCGACTCCGGGGGACGCGGCACGGCAGCGGCCTCGGACCCAGCGGCCTCTGGCTGTCGCGCGGCGCGCCGCGTCGGCGGCTCCGGGTCGCGGGCACGCGTGTCGGCCCCTGGCGCAACCGGGGCGAGCCCGGCGGGCGGTGGTTCAGGAGCAGGCACGCCCGCCGCCAGCACCCGGCGCGACGGCGCCGCCCCGGGCAGGTCCCGGCGGGAGCTGTACAGCGTGAGACCCATGGCCTGGAGACAGGCGAGGCGCTGCGTATCGCGGTCGACGGCGGGCATGGGCGGATAGTAGCAGTTTTCCTTCAGCGCCAGCCGTGCAGGCGGAAGAAGCGCAGCCCGGAGCGCAGGAACCAGCGCAGGTGGCGCCAGCCCTTGTGCGCCGCGTAGCCCCCGTGGTGCACGATGCGCACCCGCGGCGCGTAGACGAGCCGGCCGGAGGGCCGGAGGCGCCGGGACAGATCGAAGTCCTCGAAGTACATGAAGTAACCGGTATCGAAGCCGCGGCAGTGGCGAACCGGACGGCCGCGCAGCAGCAGGAAGCAGCCCGACAGCAGGGGCACCTCCGCGACCGCCGGGCCGGCGCAGAGATCCCGCGCCTCGTAATGCGCCAGGGATTGCCGCGCCCGGCGGCGCAGCCAGGCGGGGGCAAAGCCGCGCAGGAGCAGCACGCCGGGGGTCGGGTGCCGCTTGCACAGGTATTCCCGGCGACCGTCAGCCGCCTCCGCATAGGGGTTGAGCGCGGCGATGCCCGGGTCCCGGGCGAGCAGCGACAGGCCCTCGGTGAGCGCGTCCCGGGCCAGCTCGACATCGGGATTGAGCACCAGGTGGAAGTCGCTGGCGGTATCGAGGAGCACGCGGTTGTGGCCGGCGCCGAAGCCGCGGTTCTCGGCGAGAGCCAGGAAGCGGTGCTCCAGTGCGCAGGCATCGGTGAGCACAGCCGCGATCTCCTTGCGCACGACCGCCTCGTAGGCCCCGTCCACGGAATTGTCCACGAGCCAGAGCTCGGCGCGGTCGAGCACCCCCGCTTCGCGGGCATCGATAACCGCGGCGACCAGACTGCGCAGGGTGGTGAGCAGCCGTGGCACCGGGCTCTGATGCAGCACGATAGACACAGTCAGGGAAGGCGCGGCGGGGACGTCGTTCATCCCCTTATGGTAGCAGTCCGCCGGAAGCGGGCGCAGCAGCGACCTGCTACCATCGCCGCTTTCGCATGGCCGTCCGGGGGCCTCCGCCATGGCTGACAAACCGCGCCGCGCCGGTCGCTTCGGACCCGGGCTGCTGGTGACTGCCGCCTTCATCGGCCCCGGCACCATCGCCACGGCCAGCAACGCCGGCGCCAACTATGGCTACGCCCTGGTCTGGGCGCTGCTGTTCTCGGTGTTTGCCACGGTGGTGCTGCAGGAGATGGCGCTGCGGCTTGCGCTCGTCACGCGCTCGGGTCTGGCGGAGGCCATGCGGCAGGCTTTTTCGAGCCCGCTTGCGGGTCGCGCAGTCGTCATGCTCATCGTCGCCGCCATCGGCCTGGGCAACGCCGCCTACGAGGCCGGCAACATCACCGGCGCCGCGGTCGCCGTCGCCGGCGTAACCGGCAGCGGCACCGGCCCCTGGGCAATCGCCATCGGCCTCGTCGCCGCCGCACTCCTCGGCAGCGGCCACTACCGCCTGCTGGAGCGGGTGCTGATCG
>CAYFVG010000062.1:0-12858 GCA_964346365.1 uncultured Alteromonadaceae bacterium | reverse complement strand
GGGCCGGCGTTC
Organism: uncultured Alteromonadaceae bacterium; assembly: GCA_964346365.1. Classification (GTDB taxonomy): domain Bacteria; phylum Pseudomonadota; class Gammaproteobacteria; order Pseudomonadales; family Halieaceae; genus Pseudohaliea. The sequence continues at coordinate 12,846 of CAYFVG010000062.1, read as the reverse complement.
GGCTGGCTGTCCATCCTCCGTCTCGGCCTGGTGCAGACGGCACTCGGCGCGGTCGTTGTCCTCACCACCTCGACCATCAACCGGGTTATGGTCGTCGAACTCGCGCTGCCCGCCATGTTGCCCGGCTTCCTGGTCGCTTTGCACCACATCGTGCAGATGAGCCGGCCGCATTTCGGCCATCGCTCCGATGTCGGCGGGCGCCGCACTCCCTGGATCATCGGCGGGATGTTCGCCCTGGCGCTTGGGGGTGTGGGTGCCGCGACCGGCACCGCGGTGATGACTACCTCCCATGGCCTCGGGGTTGCCATCGCCCTGGTGTCCTTCGTGACCATCGGCCTCGGCGTCGGCGCGGCCGGCACCTCGCTGCTGGCGTTGCTTGCCAAACGCGTGGAGCCCGGCCGCCGCGCCGCCGCGGCCTCCATTGTCTGGATCATGATGATTGCCGGCTTCGCCATCACCGCCGGTGTTGCCGGACACTTCCTGGATCCCTTCAGTCCGGAGCGGTTGGTGGCCGTGACAGCCGGTGTTTCCGCCGCTGCTTTCCTGCTCGCTGTCCTCGCCCTCTGGGGCGTTGAGGGGTCGGCGCAACCGGTTGCCGCGGCGCCGGATTCGCAGGGTGCTGCCCGCCCGCGCTTCTTAGCAGCCCTGCGCGAGGTCTGGGAGGAGGCGGACGCCCGACGCTTCACCATTTTCGTTTTCGTGTCCATGCTCGCCTACAGCACCCAGGATCTGATTCTCGAGCCCTACGCCGGCACCGTCTTCGGCATGACGCCGGGCGAATCCACCCAGCTCGCCGGGGTGCAGCACGGCGGCGTGCTCCTGGGCATGCTGCTGGTCGCGCTCACCGGCACCGCGGCGCGGCGCGCGCCCGGGCTGCTCCGCTGGTGGACCGTGGGTGGCTGCGCTGCCTCGGCGCTGGCCCTCGCCGGCATCGCTTTCGGCGGCGGCCAGGCCCTGCACTGGCCCCTGCGTCTCAACGTCTTCCTGCTTGGCGTCGCCAACGGTGCCTTTGCGGTCGCCGCCATTGCCTCCATGATGACCCTCGCGGGCCGCGGCAAGGGGCGCAGGGAAGGGCTGCGCATGGGGCTCTGGGGCGGTGCCCAGGCAATCGCTTTCGGCCTCGGGGGCTTTCTCGGCACCGTGGCCATCGACATTTCGCGGCAGTTTCTCGACAACCCGGTGCACGCCTACGCCATCGTCTTCACCAGCGAGGCGGCACTGTTTCTCTACGCGGCGGTGCTCGGCCTGACCGTACGCCTCGCAACTTCAACCAACACGGATAACCGGCCGGCGCCGACCTTCGGGGATGTCGCCATGGCCGAGGTTCTCCCGGGGAGGTAACCCTGATGCAAGACACAGAACAGTTCGATGTGGTCGTGGTCGGTGGCGGTCCCGCCGGCGCGACGGCGGCAACGGACCTTGCCCGGGCCGGGCGCAGCGTGCTCGTGCTGGAGCGCGCCTTTCGCATCAAGCCCTGCGGCGGTGCAATTCCGCCGCGGCTGATCGAGGACTTCGATATTCCCCAGCATCTGCTGGTGGCCCGGATCAGCGCTGCGCGCATGATCTCGCCGGCCAATGAGCGGGTCAACATGCCGGTGGGTGATACCTACGTCGGGATGGTGGACCGGGAAGTCTTCGATCCGTGGCTCCGACAGCGTGCCGCGGACGCCGGCGCCACGGTGCGCACCGCCACCTTCAAGGAGCTCGAGTATCTGGATGATGGCACCGTGCGCATCACCTACCTCGACAAGGATACGGTGGGGGCGAAGCGCCAGGTTGTTGCCCGGGCGGTGATCGGCGCCGACGGTGCCCGCTCGCGCGTTGCGGCCCGCTGTGTGCCCGGCGGCGACAAGGTGCGCACGGTCTTTGCCTATCACGAGATCGTCGAGGCGCCGGCCGCCAACGACGGCGCCGACTACGATCCGCAGCGCTGTGACGTGTGGTACCAGGGGCGTCTGTCCCCGGATTTCTACGCCTGGGTTTTCCCCCACGGGGACAAGGCCAGTATCGGTATGGGCAGCGAGCAGAAGGGTTTTTCGGCCCAGGATTCCGTGGCGAAGCTGCGTGCTGATGTCGGCCTCACCGACGCAAGCACCGTGCGCCGGGAGGGTGCGCCGATTCCGCTGAAGCCCTTGAAGCGCTGGGATGACGGCCGCAATGTGCTGCTCGCCGGCGACGCCGCGGGGGTGGTCGCCCCCGCCTCCGGCGAGGGGATCTACTACGCCATGGTCGGCGGCCGTCTGGCCGGCGAGGCCGTCTCCAGGTTTCTCGCCACCGGCGACGTCCGGGTTCTGCGCAGCGCGCGCAAGCGCTTCCTGCGCGAACACGGCCGCGTCTTCTTCATCCTCGGCATCATGCAGCGCTTCTGGTACTCCAGCGACAAGCGGCGCGAGAAATTCGTGAAAATCTGCCGGGATCCGGATGTGCAGTACCTCACCTGGCAGGCCTATACGCAGAAGAAGCTGCAGCGCGCCCGCCCGGTCGCGCACGTGCGCATCTTTTTCAAGGATCTTGCCCACCTTCTCGGTTTCGCCCGCTAGCCGGCCCCCGGGGCCGTGGAAAGCTGGTTCGCCAGCGGGCGCATCGTCGACGCAATCCTCCTGCTCGTGCTGCTTGAGGCGCTGTTGTTTGTCCGGTTACGTGGTGGCCTGGCGCTGCTGCCGAATCTCGCCGCGGGCGCCTGTCTGCTGCTGGCATTACGGGCAGCGCTGACCGGCGCGACCGCGACGGTGCTGGGACTCTGTCTGGCGCTGGCGGGCATTGCCCACGGGCTGGATGTGGCCCGCCGCTTGCGGGCGGGCGGCGGCCCGGAGGGCACCACGTAAAGCGCTCTTCGGAGCACGACGCGCTCGCGTCGAAAAGTGTAAAGTAAAATTGACATTATACATGTCAAGCCAAGGCAACTATACTCATAGCCTCAAGTAAACCGCCCGCGAGTGGCGGTTGGTTGACCTATGGTCGGCCAAAGGGAGGGAAGGCTATGCCACAGGGTTCCGAACGCGGTCGCAGCCGCGAAAACGACGGTCAACCGGCGCTGTATCATATTGGCTACGTCAGTACCCAGCGCCGGCCCATGCCGCCCGATGAGCTCCTGCATCTGCTGGAGAATGCCCGCGCCTACAACGAGGCCCGCGGTATCACCGGCGTCCTGCTTCATCGGGACAAGTCCTTTTTCCAGGTGCTCGAGGGCACTGAGAGCGATGTGCGTGCGATCTTTTCCCGCGTCACCGCGGATTCGCGGCACGAGCGGGTCGAGGTGCTTTTCGACGAGCCGGTGGACGAGCGCGAGTTCGCCGACTGGCGCATGGGCTTCCTGGAACTCGACGGAGTGGACGTGACGCAGCTCGAGGGCGTGTCCGACTTCCTGATCCGCGACCAGGACCCCCGGGAGATGTTTGCGCAGCTGACGCGCACCAGGCGGCTGATGCTGCTGTTCCGGCAAATGTCCTGACCGACGGTGCCTGTCCCGGCTCGCCCCGCCGGTGGTTCAGGGGGCGCCGAGGCCGGGGCCGCCGGGGCAGTCCTCCAGCAGGCCGAGGACGGCCTCGACATGGTGCCGGGGTGCCCGCGCGGCGCCCAGCGCAAGTTCACGCTGCCGGCGCCATGCCTCGTAAACGTCCGGGAGCACCGCCGCCAGGCGTTCCTCGAGGGAACGCAGGGGCGGCAGGAGCTGTTGCCGCCGCCGCTCCACGGCCGCAGACCAGGGCTGAACGCCGCCCACGAAGAACTTGCGCACCACTGTGCGCAGCACGTTCACTTCTGCGGGCACCAGTCCGCCCGGGCAGAGCGGCCCCGCGGCCTCGCGGCGGCGGATGACGCCGTCGGCCCGGGCAAGCACCTCGGCCTGCAGGCCCAGGGCAGCGAGCAGGGCGCCGCCGTCGCCCCGGGCCACCGTCGCCAGCAGCAGCTCGAAATCCCGGTTGTCCGCCCGGTAGTCGCCATCGAGCCAGCGCGCCGCCAGGGCGTCGATGGCGGCAAGGGCGTTCAGCGGCTCGCTGCTGGTCCGGGCCGGATAGTCGCCGAGCGTAGCGGGCGCGCGCCAGAAGGCGCGGAACTCCTCGCTCCCGAGGGTGGCGTTGAAGATGTGCGCCGGCAGCTGCGCGCGCTTGTTGACCACCGCCCGGTCGAGGGTGGCTGCCAGCTCAGACCGGCTCTCCGCGCGCAGCCGCTCGCTGCAGGCCGGCGCCAGGCGCAGGAACTCGAGCTCGAGGAGCAGTCGCTGCGAGGGGGACGCGAGGCGACCGAGGCTGCTGTTGCGCTTGCCGACAGTCACCTGCAGGGCGCAGCCGCGCAGGGCGAGGAAATCGAGGGCACCGATGTCCTGCCGCGGCGTGTCGAGCTGGAGCGCCCCCACCCGGGGCGGCAGCGAACGGTCCGCCCCGGCGGCGGCCGAGGGCGGAGTGTCCAGCGCGCCCGAGAGCCGGTCGAGGTAGCGCTCGAGGTCGTCCCCGGGGCCCTCACTGCAGGCGCCGAGTCCCACGGCCAGGGCGAGGGCGGTGCGTGTCCGGCGGGACAGGGGTCTAAGATCCCGGCTCAGCCCGTCAGCCCGGGATGTCCAGGGCCTGGCGGGTGCGGTCCAGCCAGCCGTGCAGGTGCGCGAGGTGCTCGGGCACGGACTCCTTGATCCAGCCGGCGAACTCCACCGCCACGAGCAGGTCGATATCCGCGAGCGTGACGGTGCTGCCGACGAGGAAGTCGCGTCCGGCGAGGGTGCTGTCCAGCGCGGGCCAGGCCTGCGCCAGGCGCTCCCGGCCGCGGTCGCAGAGGGCCGGGATCTGCGCGACCTCGAAGGGGCCCGGCAGAGCCCGGTTCTCAAAGGCGGGGTGGCCGTTGCGAAACGTCTCGGCGATGGCCATCAGTACGCTCACGAAAAGATGATGATCCCAGGAAAGTACCCGGGCGCGGGCCAGCGGATCATCACCGAACAGCGGGCGCTCAGGGTTCAGGGCCTCGAGGTAGTCGCAGATGCCGATGACTTCCGTCAGCACCGTGTCATCGTCGAGCACCAGCGCCGGCACCGTGCCGGCCGGGTTGACAGCCCGGAAGGCCTCGCCGAGCTGCTCGACCTTCATCAGGTCGACCTGGGTAGTCGGGATCTCGATGCCCTTGTAGGCCAGGAAAAGACCCAGGCGCCGCGGGTTCGGGGCCGGGTCGTAGGTGTAAAGATGCATGCAGTGACTCCAACGCCTGCGGGTCAGGATCCGTAGCGTAGCAGTCCCCGGATACCCTGTCCCGTCAGTTTCCGGTACGCAATCGAGGGGCTATAATGCGCGCCGACAAGCAGGGAGGAACGACCGTGTTGAAACAGATGCTAATCGTGGCCGCCGCCAGCAGCGCGGCGCTGTCGGCCATGGCTGTCGAACTCACGGAGGAGCAGCGCGCCGCGATCGCAAAGCGCCTGGAGCCCGTGGGTTCCGTATGCCTCCAGGGCAACAGCAGTTGCGTCAAACAACCGGGCGCTGACGCCGCGGCTGAAAGCACTTCCGACGGGGCTGGAGGGGCCGATGCTGTTGCCGCCGCCGGCGACGCCGGGATGGCTGCTGAGGCGGCCGATGCCGAGGCTGATGCCGCGGCCGGCGGCGATGATGTGGCTGCTGCAGCGGCCGATAGCGAGGCTGATGCTGCGGCGGGCGGCGATGAGGTGGCTGCTGCAACGGCGGATGGCGAGGCCGATACCGCGGCCGGCGGCGATGAGATGGCCACTGCAGCGGCGGACGGTGAGGCTGATGCCGCGGCCGGCAATGCTGAGATGGCCACTGCAGCGGCGGACGGTGAGGCTGATGCCGCGACGGGCGGCGATGAGACGGCCACTGCAGCGGCGGACGGTGAGGCTGATACCGCGGCCGGCGGCGATGAGATGGCCACTGCAGCGGCGGACGGTGAGGCTGATGCCGCGGCCGGCGACGCTGAGATGGCCACTGCAGCGGCCGATGGTGAGGTTGATGCCGCGGCCGGCGACGCTGAGATGGCCGTTGCAGCGATCGACGGCGAGGCCGTGTACAACCAGGCCTGCATGGCCTGCCATTCGACCGGTGCCGCCGGCGCCCCCATGGTCGGCAATGTCGACCAGTGGAGCGCGCGTATTGCCAAGGGTGTGGACGCGTTGCACCAGAGCGGCATAAACGGTGTCGCCGGCACCACCATGATGGCCAAGGGGGGGCGGGCAGACCTGTCCGACCAGCAGGTCATGGCCGCCGTGGACTACATGGTCGAAAACAGCCAGTGAGGTTGTCCCCGGGCCTGTAAGGCTGCTCCCGGGCCGGCGTCCGCCGGTCCGGCTCAATCAAAAAGCGACTGCAGCGAGGCCAGGGTTTCCCGACCTCGCTGGGTGTTCTTGTCTTCGTCCGCTTCGGTGCCGCCCACCCATTCCAGGTCGTCCCGGGGCAGTTCATCCAGGAAGCGGCTCGGTGTCGTGTCGATACGCTCGCCATAGCGGCGCCGCTGCCGGGCCCAGCTCAGGGTCAGCGTTTCCCGGGCGCGGGTGATGCCGACATAGGCCAGGCGCCGCTCCTCCTCGATGGCGCCCTCCTCGAGGCTGTTGCGGTGCGGCAGCAGCCCCTCCTCCAGGCCGAGGAGAAACACGTGGGGGAACTCCAGCCCCTTGGCGGCGTGCAGTGTCATGAGCTGCACCGCGGTGCCGCTGGCGCGCTGCTCTTCCTGTTGCTCCATGAGATCCCGCAGCACCAGCTGCGCTACCGCGTCCTCCAGGGAGCGGTTCTCCCGGCGCATAAGTTGACCGAGGCTGTCCACCAGGAACCAGACGTTGCGCATGCGGCGTTCGGCCACCGCCTCCTCCGAGCTCTGCTTGACCAGCCAATCCTCGTAGCGGATCTCCCGCAGCAGGTCGCGCAGGGCATCGGTGCCGGCGCCCTCGCGCGCCGCGCGCCGGGCGCGGCCCAGGAGGGCGGTGAAGCCGCGCAGTCGCTCCGCGGTGGCCGTCGGCAGCCCGGTGCCCTCGCAGGCGCGGGCCAGGCTGGTGCCGGCGGCGGTCGCGGCCTTCCCCAGGGCGGCCAGGGTGGTCGCGCCGAGGCCCCGGCGCGGCGTGTTGGCGGCGCGCAGGAAGGCGTTGTCGTCGTCCGGGTTGAGAAGAAGGCGGAGGTAGGCCATGACATCCTTGATCTCGTTGCGGGCGAAGAAGGACGTGCCGCCGCTCAGCTGGTAGGGCACCTGCTGGCGCTGCAGCACCAGCTCCAGCAGCCGGGCCTGGTGATTGCTCCGGTAGAGAATGGCGTAGTCGCCCCACTGCGTGCGCCGGCGCAGCTGGTGGTCGGCGATCTCGGCCACCACCTGCTCCGCCTCCGCGTCCTCGTCGGCGCACTGCACCACGCGCAGCGGCTCGCCCGGGCCGAGGTCGCTCCAGAGGGATTTTTCGTGCAGGTGCGGGTTGTTGGCGATAAGCGTGTTGGCGGCGCGGAGGATGCGTGTGCGTGAACGGTAGTTCTGCTCGAGCTTGATGACCCGCAGCGCCGGGAAGTCCTGCCCCAGCTGGCCGAGGTTCTCCGGCCGCGCGCCGCGCCAGGCGTAGATGGACTGGTCGTCGTCGCCCACGGCGGTGAGGGCGCCGCGGGGATCGACCAGCTGGCGAACCAGCAGGTATTGCGCCTCGTTGGTGTCCTGGTACTCGTCCACGAGCAGGTAGTGCACGCGCTCCTGCCAGCGCTGGCGCGTCTCCGGGCAGCGACCGAGGAGAGCCGTCGGCAGGCAGAGCAGATCGTCGAAGTCCACGGCGTTGAAGGTGCGCAGCGCCTCGTCGTAGCGCTCGTAGGCGCGCGCGGCGAGCAGGGCGGCGGCGTCTTCCGCCTTGCTGGCGGCCGCGACCGGCGCGATGCCCGCGTTCTTCCAGCGGCTGATGCGCTGCATGACGGCCGGGGCCTGGTCCGCCGCGCGGCCCTGTTCGCCGGCGAGGAGGTCCCGGAGCAGCGCCAGGCTGTCGAGGTTGTCCATGATGGAAAACCCGCGGCGCAGGCCGGCCCTGCCGGGCTCCGTGCGCAGGATGCGCAGACCCAGCTGGTGGAAAGTGCTGATGGCGAGGCCATCGGCCTGCTCCCGCGGCAGCAGCCGACCGAGGCGCTCGCGCATCTCCCGCGCCGCCTTGTTGGTGAAGGTCACGGCGGCAACCCGGTCCGGCCGCAGCCCGCAGTCCTGCACCAGGTAGCTGACTTTGCGGGTGATCACGCTGGTCTTGCCGCTGCCGGCCCCGGCGAGCACAAGAAGCGGGCCGTCGATGTAGTGCACGGCGGCGCGTTGCCGGGGGTTCAGGTCGTTCATGGCAGGGGCCGTCGCTCTCGGGGCGCGTAGCGTGTCACGAAGGCGGCGGCGGTGAAACCGTGAACGGTCACTCAGTCCGCCGGCTGCCGATAGCCGAGGGCCTCCACCAGCTGCACCCGGCGCGGCGCCGGCTCGCCGGCAAGATCGGCGAGAGTGAGGGCTACGCGCAGGCAGCGCTTGAGGGCGCGGGGTGACAGGCCGAGGCGCTCGGTAGCCCGGGTCAGCAGCTCCCGGTCGGCGTCATCGAGAGGGCAATAGTGGGCGAGCGCCTCGTCGTCCAGCGCGGCATTGCAGCAGCCCTGGCGCGCGCGCTGCCGGTCGCGCGCCGCGCGGACGCGGTCGCGCACCGGCGCACTGCCCTCGCCGCAAGCGCCCCGGGCGAGCAGGTCCCGGGGCGGCGGGCGCGGCACGGGCACGTGCAGGTCGATGCGGTCGAGGAGCGGGCCGGACACGCGCTGGCGGTAGCGGCTCACCTGCTCCGGGGTGCAGCGGCAGGCGTGCCCGGGGTCGCCGTCGTAACCGCAGGGGCAGGGGTTCATGGCCGCGACCAGTTGGAAGCGGGCCGGGAAGGTGACGCGGTGCCGGGCCCGCGCGAGGGTGACCCGGCCGGCCTCCAGGGGTTCCCGGAGCATGTCCAGGGTGTGGCGGCCGAACTCCGGGAGCTCGTCGAGGAACAGCACGCCGCCGTGGGCGAGGGAAATTTCACCGGGCCGCGGAACGCTGCCGCCACCGACGAGCGCTGCAGCGGTGGCGCTGTGGTGCGGTGCGCGGAAGGGGCGCTCGGGTACGCTGCCCTGACCGGCGAGGCTGTGCAGGGCCAGGCTCTCGAGAGCGAGCCGGGGCTCGGGCGGTGGCAGCAGGCCCGGCAGACGGCTGGCCAGCATGGTCTTGCCGGTGCCCGGAGGCCCGGTGAACAGAAGGTGATGGCCGCCGCCGGCGGCGATCTCCAGCGCGCGCCGGGCGCCGGACTGGCCGACCACATCGGCGAGGTCCGGGGCCGCTCCCGGCGGGACGGCCGTCGCCGCCGAGGCCCGATCCAGCGGCCGGGTGCCGCGCAGCCCCGCGCAGAGGGAAAGCAGGTCCGCGGCGCCGAAGACCCGGCTGCCGGGTACGCGGGCCGCCTCGCCGGTGGCCTCGGCGGGCAGGGCCAGCCGGCGGCCCGCATCGGCGACGGCGATGCTCACGGGCACTACGCCCGGCACCGGGCGCAGGCTGCCGTCCAGGGCGAGTTCCCCGAGGAATTCCCAGGCGCCGAGGTGTTCCCGGGGCAGCTGGCCGGAGGCGGCGAGGATGCCGAGGGCGATGGGGAGATCGAAGCGGCTGCCGCCCTTGGGCAGGTCTGCCGGGGCGAGATTGACGGTGATGCGTCGCTCCGGGAAGTCGAAGCAGCTGTTGACCAGGGCGCTGCGCACCCGGTCGCGGCTTTCCCGGACGGCCGTCTCCGGCATGCCGACGATCTGGAAGGTCGGGAGGCCGTTGGCGAGGTGCGTCTCGACCCGCACCAGCGGAGCATCCAGCCCGGCGCTCGCGCGGCTGTAGATCATGGCGTAGTCCATCGCTCGTCCCTGAGCTGCTACTGTCTGTTCAGCCGTGCCCTGTTCACCCGTGCCGGGCCGGGGGCGCGCCTCCCACAAGGTCGCCGCCCGTTGCGGCGGGGCGGCGCGACGCGGTCCTCCTGCACCGCAGCTTTCGGCGCGGCACGCGCGGCGCCCTCGCCGCGACCGCAAGACCGTTTCAGTCCCCCGGCTTCTCCAGCGCGTCCAGCTGGTCAAGGAGCGCTGCCAGCTCTGCCTCGAGCGCCTGAACCCTGGCGCGGGTGCGGGCCAGCTGTTCGGCCTGGGCGTCGAATTCCTCGCGGCTGACGACGTCCAGGCGCGCCAGCGCCGCTTGCAGCAGGAGCTTCGCATTGCGGTCCAGCTCCCCGCGCAGGCCATCGCCGCCCACGAGCTCGTTGACCTGCTGGATGACATCGCCGATCGGTGGTGGTTTCAGCGCCATGAACGGCTCCGGAATCTTGTCTCTACAAGTGTAGTGGATGGGCGGGGCACCGCCCAGCGCGGCGTTGCGCACCAGTCTAGTGCGTTGCGTTTCCGTGGTGCGCTCAGAGCCTCTGGATCGCGCGCAGCTGCCGCTGCGAAATTCCTTGGTCTGCGGCAACTCGCTGTCGCAAAAAGAAAAATTATGTACTGGCATAGGCGCTGCAGATGTCGGACTGGGAATCGTCAGAAGCCCCTGGCCTGGCACAGTGGTTCGCAAATGACCGCGACGATCCGGGCGCCGGCGCGAGCGGCGCCTCCTGCGAGGACTCAAAGCGGACGCGCGCAGAAGCGCCGCCAAGACATCGGGAGAGTGACATGAAACTGATCACGGCTGTGGTGAAGCCCTTCAAGCTGGACGACGTGCGCGAGGCACTGTCTGAGATCGGCGTGCAGGGCATCACCGTCACGGAAGTCAAGGGATTCGGCCGCCAGAAAGGACACACGGAGCTTTATCGGGGCGCCGAGTATGTGGTGGATTTCCTGCCCAAGGTGAAAATCGAGGTCGCCGTTGGCGAAGACCTCTTCGAGCAGACCATCGAGGCCATTACGAAGGCGGCCAACACCGGCAAGATCGGGGACGGCAAAGTTTTCGTTTCCGGCCTCGAGCAGGTCATACGGATCCGCACCGGCGAGACCGGTGACGAAGCGATCTGAACCCGCTGACTAGGACTTCGACACGAGAGTGAATCCCATGGAAAACAATATTTTTGAGCTGCAGTACGCCCTGGATACTTTTTACTTCCTGATCTGTGGTGTGCTGGTGATGTGGATGGCGGCAGGTTTCGCCATGCTGGAGGCGGGCCTCGTGCGCGCCAAGAACACGACCGAGATCCTGACCAAGAACGTCGCACTCTTCGCAGTCGCCTGCACGATGTACCTCATCTGCGGCTACCAGCTCATGTACGACGGCGGCATCTTCCTCAGTGGCATCACGACTGTCGCCGGCATGGGCGATGCGGCCGTGGCCCAGGTACTGGCGGACTCCGCGGACGCCGGTTTCGATGGCGACTCCGTCTACGCCGGCGCCTCCGACTTTTTCTTCCAGGTGGTGTTTGTGGCCACGGCCATGTCGATCGTCTCCGGTGCGGTGGCCGAGCGCATGAAGCTCTGGGCCTTCCTCGCCTTCGCGGTGGTGATGACCGGTTTCATCTACCCGGTCGAGGGCAGCTGGACCTGGGGTGGCAAGGCCGTGCCGTTCCTCGGTGCGCTGAACTACAGTGACTACGCCGGGTCCGGCATCGTGCACATGGCGGGCGCCGCGGCGGCTCTCGCCGGCGTCATTCTCCTCGGGCCGCGCAAGGGCAAGTACGCGTCCGACGGTTCGGTGCAGGCCATCCCCGGCGCCAACATGCCCCTGGCCACCCTCGGCACCTTCATTCTCTGGATGGGCTGGTTCGGCTTCAATGGCGGCTCCACGCTGAAGCTGGGCGGCGTCGGCGTGGCGAACGAGGTCGCGAACGTGTTCCTCAACACCAACGCGGCGGCGGGCGGCGGTCTGATCGCCGCCCTGATCGTGGCGCGGCTACTCTTCGGCAAGGCCGACCTGACCATGGCGTTGAACGGCGCTCTCGCCGGCCTCGTGGCCATCACCGCCGAGCCGGCGGACCCGAGCCCGCTGCTGGCGCTCATTATCGGCGCCCTGGGCGGTGTGATCGTGGTCTTCAGTATCGTCGCCCTCGACAAGGTCAAGATCGACGACCCGGTGGGTGCCATCTCGGTCCACGGCGTGGTCGGCGTCTGGGGTATCTTTGCGGTGCTTCTCTCGGACGCCGACGCCACTTTCCTGGGCCAGCTCACCGGTGCTGCGGTCATTTTCTTCTGGGTGTTCATCGCCAGCCTCATCGTCTGGGGCATTCTCAAGGCGGCCCTCGGCGTCCGGGTCAGTGAGGAGGAAGAGTACGAGGGCGTGGATCTTGTCGAGTGTGGCCTCGAGGCCTATCCGGAGTTCGTCACGCAGAAATAGCATCAGCTTGCGGGCGCATTGAAAAATGCGTGTTTCGGGGGCCTTCGGGCCCCCTTTTTTTGGTGCGCCAGGCATGGCGCGTAGCGTTTCGGCGGGTGCTGTTCCGGGGCGGCTGCGGCCGCATGTCCGAAGCCTTGCTCGGGTGGGGCGGTCCACGATATTCGCTCATCGCAGTTTTCCGGGACGGATGCGGTCGGGTGCCCCAGCCGCTCCACGATATTCGCTTGGTGGGGCACCCGACCGCATCCGTCCCTACCGTGCTCGAAGTTCAACCGTGTTATACATACGCTTGGCGTAAGGAAGGATTGAGTTTGGGATACTCTCGCAAAGCTGATATCGGGTAGCGTCCCGGCCGGGCAGGGTTGAGAGACGTAACCCGTGTTCGCCCCGCCGCCGCGCGATGACCCCGTTTATCCGGGCTGTTGTCCTGCTACTGTTCTTGCCACCCACACCCTCGTCTTTCTATTATCGTTGTCTAATGCAACGGGAGCTGCGCGACCATGAAGCTTGTTACCGCGATCATCAAACCTTTCAAGATGGACGACGTGCGCGCCGCCCTGTCCGATATTGGCGTGC
>CAYFVG010000061.1:0-12914 GCA_964346365.1 uncultured Alteromonadaceae bacterium | reverse complement strand
ACGCTATGGCACCGAAGTCGCCCTCAGGCGTCCTTCGGCACGGCGTCGATGGCGGCGCCGAGGATAAGAATGCTCTGGATGTCCGTACGTTTCGGCATGGCGTCAGTTCCCCGCGCCGCGCGCGGCCATGAGCGCGATAAAGTGGTCGAAGAGCGGCGCCGCATCGTGCGGCCCCGGGCTCGCCTCCGGGTGCCCCTGGAAGCTGAAGGCGGGCTTGTCGGTGCGGTGGACACCCTGCAGGGAACCGTCGAAGAGGGAGCGGTGCGTGACCCGCAGGCAGTCCGGCAGCGCCGTGGCGTCGACGGCGAAGCCGTGATTCTGGCTGGTGATCAGCACCGTGCCGTCATCGAGGTTCTGGACCGGGTGGTTGGCGCCGTGGTGGCCGAACTTCATCTTCACGGTGCGCGCGCCGCTGGCCAGGGCCAGAAGCTGGTGGCCCAGGCAGATGCCGAAGACCGGGATGCCGGTCTCCAGCAGCCGCGCGATGGCCGCGATGGCGTAGTCGCAAGGCTCCGGGTCCCCGGGTCCGTTGGACAGGAAGATGCCGTCCGGCTGGAGGGCCAGGACCTCCTCCGCGGGGGTCTGCGCCGGCACCACGGTCAGACGGCAGCCTCGGTCCGCGAGCGTGCGCAGGATGTTGCGCTTCACCCCATAGTCGTAGGCGACCACGTGAAAGCGCTGGGCGCCGGCATCGTGGGTCCGGAAGCCGCCGCCCAGGGTCCAGCTGCCCTCGGTCCAGGGATAGGCCGCGTCCACCGTGACCTCGCGGGCGAGGTCCGCACCGGCCAGGCCCGGGAAGGCCTGCGCGACGGCAATGGCGGCCGCGTCATCGACAGCGGCATCTCCGGTCACGATGCAGCCCGCCTGTGCGCCCTGCTCGCGCAGGTGACGGGTAAGCCGCCGCGTGTCGATACCGGCGATGGCGACGACACCGCGGTCGCGCAGGTACTGATCGAGGGGCCCCGTGCTGCGGAAGCTGCTCGCCATGAGCGGCAGGTCGCGGATCAGGAGCCCCGCTGCCCAGACAACCCGGGACTCTTCGTCCTCGGCGTTGGTGCCGGTGTTACCGATATGCGGATAGGTCAGGGTAACCAGCTGTCGGGCGTAGGACGGATCGGTCAGAATCTCCTGGTAGCCGGTCATGGCGGTATTGAAGACCACCTCGCCGACGGCGCTGCCCTCGGCACCGATGGCGTCGCCGCGGAACAGGGAGCCGTCGGCGAGGGCGAGAAGGGCAGGGCTTGACAAGAGAAACCTCCACTCACTGGGGCCTGCGCACCCGCCGAGCGGCCGCAAAAAAGCGAGATGAGTTGGCCTGCATCTCGCTTCCCGTGAACCGCTCCGACGCAGCGCGGCGATGGCACGGCTTGTAGTGAAATGACGCAGCGGCAAACGCCCCACGTTAAGCCCGCGGATTGTAGGGGATGGCCCCACAGGTGTCCAGACGAAGTACCCCGCCTGCCCCCTGGGGGATGGCGGACGGACAGGGCGAGGAGAAGGCGCTGGTTGTAGCGGCTGGCGCCTCGGGGACCGCGGCCCGGCCCCGGGGCCGGGCGAAACGCTGCTACAAGGCCGGCGGCGCATGCCCTATCATGCACACCCTCCTCACCTGTAATCCGCAAGGAACCGCCATGGCGCACTTTGATGGCAAGCCGGCCGCGATCACCGGCGCCGGCGCGGGCATCGGCCGGGCGCTGGCGCTGGTACGGAACCGCCAGAGCTGCGAACGCCGGCTCTGCGACGTCGACCGGGCCACCGCGTGAATCTGTCCTCGCGCTTCGGCCTCATCGGGGTGCCCACGCAGTCCGCCGGTCACGCCGCCTGGTTCCCCGTGCGCTGCCCGCGCCTGCCCGGACTGCACCGTGCCGGCGGTCGCTGAGACCGGCGCGGCGCCCACCCTGGGCGGCCGCGACCTCGCCATCCTGCTGTTCGCGCTGATCGCCACGGCGATCGGCCAGTCGCTGGTGTTTGCGGTGCTCGCGCCCCTCGGCCGCGAGGTGGACCTCTCGGAGCTGCAGATTACCTCGATCATCGCCGTGTCGGCGCTGGTCTTCGCTCTCGGTTCGCCGCACTGGGGCCGCTTCTCCGACCGCGCCGGGCGCAAGCCGGTGATCATCACCGGCCTGGTCGGCTACACCATCGGCACGGTGCTGTTCAGCTCGGTCTTCTGGGCGGGCCTCGCCGGCCTGCTCGGCGGTGCCGCGCTCTACGCCGTCGCCCTGATCGCCCGCTGCGGCCAGTCCATGATCATGTCCGCGACCACCCCCGCCTGCACCGCCTACGCCGCCGACCACACCACCCCCGCAGCGCGCACCCGGGCCATGGCCCGGCTGGGAACGGCGAACAGCATCGGCATGATCCTCGGCCCGGCCATGGGCGGCGCCTTCGCCGCTCTCGGCCTGCTCGCGCCGCTGTACTTTGCCGGCGCCCTCACCGCCGCAGCCGCCGTCGTGGTCTGGCGCCTGCTGCCGAGGATTCCCGTCGACGAGCGCCGCAGCCACCGGCGCGCCCGGTTGCGCTTCACGGACGCGCGGCTGCGCCTGTACATCTTTACCGCCGTCGCCCTGTTTACCGGCTTCTCGGCAATCCAGCAGACCCTCGGCTTCCTGCTTCAGGACGCTCTGGCCCTCGACAGCATCAGCACCGCGCAGTACACCGGCGTCGCCATGATGATCTCGGCGGCCTTTGCCTTCGCCATTCAGGTCACGGTGATGCAGCGCCTCAAGCTGGCGCCGGGGACCTTCATGCGCCTCGGGCTCCTGGCGACCATTGCGGGAGCCGGCTGCATCGGGTCGGCGGACGGTTTCCTGCTCATCGGCGCCGGCATGGGCTGCCTCGGCGCCGGGCTGGGCCTGACCATGCCCGCGGTAACGGCGGGGGCGTCGATCGCCGTGGGCCCGGAGGAACAGGGCGGCGCCGCGGGCCTCGTCGGGGCCTGCCCGGCCATCGGCTTCGTCAGCGGCCCCCTGATCGGCGGCGTCCTCTACCAGATCTCGCCGGCGCTGGCGCCGCTTTTCAGTGCGGCGGTGTTTTTCCTGAGCCTGGTGATCCTGGTCCTCGCGGACCGCTGAATCAATCGTCGGCAAGACGCTCGAGGGCGTTGCGGAGCCCGGCGGGGACGGCGGCGGAGCGGTTCGTCGCCCGTTCCACAAACACGTGCACGAAGTAGCCGTAGGCGCAGGCGGCATCCTCGCCGGGGCGGAAGATGGCCACACCGTAGCGCACGGAGCTGTTGCCCAGGCGGTCGACGCGAATGCCGACCTCGACCGGTTCCGGGTAGCTGACCGGTGTCAGGTACTCGCAGCCGGAACTGACCACGAAGCCGACAATGTCGCCCCCGCCGATGTCCAGTCCCCCCTCCTCGATAAGGTAGCGATTCACCGCGCTGTCGAACCAGGCGTAATAGACCACGTTGTTGACGTGGCCGTAGCTGTCGTTGTCCGCCCAGCGCGTCGTCACCGGGTAGAAGGCCCGGTAGTCGCCGCGCCGGGGCTGTGCCCGGTCCGTCACGCCGCCGCGCCGTGGGCCACCCGGTAGATGGCCAGCGCGTCTTCCCGCGCCACTTCCCGGGGATTGTTCACCAGCAGGCGCTGCTGCAGCATGGCGTCGTCGGCGAGCATGGGGAGGTCGTCCGCCGGCACGCCCGCCGCCGCCAGCGTCGCCGGCAGGGCCACGTCGTCGATGAGCTGGCGCAGGCCGGCGATGAGGGCCTCGGCGGCAGCCTCGGCGCCGCCGTCCACGGTCCGGCCGAGGACGATCGGGGCCAGCTCCGCGTAGAGCGGCGCCGCCGCCGGCGCGTTGAACGCGAGCACGCTGGGCAGCACGAGGGAGTTACTGAGGCCGTGGGGTATGTGGTAATGACCACCGAGCGGGTAGGCCAGGGCGTGCACTGCGGCCACGGGGGCGTTGGCGAAGGCCTGGCCGGCCTGGAAAGCGCCGAGGAGCATGGCCGCGCGCGCCTCGAGGTTGCCGCCGTCGAGCACCGCCGAGCGCAGGTTCCCCGCGAGCAGCGCCAGGGCGCTGCGGGCGAGGTTGTCCGACACGGGGTTTTTCCTGTGCTGCGACGTGTAGGCCTCGATAGCGTGGACCATGGCGTCGATGCCGGTCATGGCGGTCACCCGCGGCGGCAGGCCGAGGGTAAGCTCCGGGTCGAGGACCGCGATATCCGGCAGCAGCACCGGTGAGGAGACGCCCGCCTTCGTAGTCTCGCCGGTGGTGATGACCGCCACCGGCGTCGCCTCCGAGCCCGTCCCCGCCGTGGTCGGCACCAGCAGCAGCGGCAGGCGGCCGCCGCGGACCTGGTCGACACCGTAGAGCGCCGGCAGGGCCTGGTCGCCACCGAGGAGCGCCGCCACCACCTTCGCCGTGTCCATGGAGCTGCCGCCACCGATGGCGACCACGCCGTCGGCGCCGGCGGCGCGGGCCCGCTCGGCGCAGGTCAGCACCACGGCCTCCGGCGGATCCTCGCGCACCCCGGCAAACAGCGTGACAGCGAGGCCGTCCTGTTCCAGCGCCGCCGCCAGCGGCGGCACCAGGCCGATGTCCACCAGCCCCGGATCGGTCACCAGCAGGGGCCGGGCGAGGCCGAGGTCGCGGCAGTGGGCAGCGAGCTCCCCGGCGCTCCCCGGACCACAGACCACCCGGGGCACGGTATTGAAGGTGAACGAGTTGGCGGAGAAAGCATCCACGGTCAGGACCCCAGCGTGAGGATAACCTTGCCGCGCGCCCGGCGCTCCGTCATGCAGGCGTAGGCCGCCTCGTAGTCCGCGACGGGGAAGACATCGGTCACGGCGGCCTTCAGCTCGCCGCGGGCGAACAATTCCCAGACGGCCTCGGTGTTCTGCCGGGCGACCTCGGGCTCCTCGCCCAGGAAGCGGCCCCAGAACACCCCGACGATGGCGCAGCCCTTGAGCAGCGCGAGGTTCAGGGGGATGGATGGAATCGGCCCGCTGGCGAAGCCGATGACCAGGTAGCGACCGTTCCAGGCCATACCGCGCAGCGCCGGTTCCGCGTAGTCGCCGCCGACGGGGTCGTAGACCACATCGACACCGCGGCCGCCGGTGAGCTCCTTCACCGCGCCCTTGAGGTCCGTCTCGCTGTAGTTGATCGTCTCATCCGCCCCGAGTTCGCGGCAGAAGGCCAGCTTCTCGTCGGAACTCGCCGCGGCGATGACCGTCGCCCCCATCTGCTTGCCGAGCTCCACGGCGGTACTGCCGACACCACCCGCAGCGCCGAGGACCAGCATCGTTTCGCCGGCCTTCAGCTGCGCCCGCTGCTTGAGGGCATGGTAGGAGGTCAGGTAGGTCATGGCGACCCCGGCGGCCTGGTTGAAGTCCAGGCCCGCCGGCACGGGGAACACCGCGTTCTCGTTGGCCGCAACCTGCCCACAGAAGGCGCCGTGGCCGGTCATGGACAGGACCCGGTCACCGGGTTTGAAGCGCGTGACCTTGTCGCCCACGGCGAGCACCTCGCCGGCGCATTCGCCACCGGGCACGAAGGGCAGGTCCGGCTGGAACTGGTACTTGCCCTGGATGATGAGCACGTCGGGGAAGTTGAGGCCGGCGGCCTTCACGCCGATGAGCACATCGTGCTCGCCGACTGCCGGTTCGGGCCAGTCGTCGACCAGAGCGAGCTTTTCCGGGAGGCCGTGCTCCCGACATACCAGTGCCTGCATGCTGTGTTCTCCTTATGTTGTCCATCCCGGGCGCGGCCTCGGCGCCGGCGCGCGAGGGGTCTGGTAGCCAAGGGTCCTGAAATCAGAGCACCTCGAAGAGGCCGGCGGCACCCATGCCGCCGCCCACGCACATGGTGATCACCACGTACTTGACGCCGCGGCGGCGCCCCTCGAGGAGCGCGTGACCGATCATGCGCGAGCCGCTCATGCCGTAGGGGTGGCCGATGGAGATCGCGCCGCCGTCGACGTTCAGCTTGTCGTTGTCGATGCCGAGCTGGTCACGGCAGTACAGCACCTGCACGGCGAAGGCCTCGTTCAGTTCCCAGAGACCGATATCGTCCACGGTGAGGCCGTGCTGCGCGAGCAGCTTCGGCACGGCAAAGACCGGGCCAATGCCCATTTCGTCCGGCTCGCAGCCGGCGACCGCGATGCCGCGGTACAGGCCCAGCGGCTCCAGGCCCTGCTGTGCGGCGAGTTTTGCCTCCATGAGCACCTGCGCCGAGGCGCCGTCGGAGAGCTGGGAAGCGTTGCCGGCGGTGATCGTCCCGCCCTCGATTACCGTCTTCAGGCCCGCGAGCCCCTCGGCCGTGGTGGCGCGAAGACCCTCGTCGGCGCCGACCGTGACCTCGGCCTCGGACTGCTCGCCCGTCTCCTTATCCCACACGATGCGCCGGCAGGTCACCGGCACCAGTTCATCGGCGTAGCGGCCGGCCTTGTAGGCGTCGGCGGTGCGCTGCTGGGACTGCAGGCCGTACTCGTCCATGGCCTCACGGCTGATGCCGTAGCGCCGACCCACAATCTCCGCGGTCTGCAGCATGGGCATGTGGATGTCGGGGTGCATGGCCACGAGCTCCTCGTCGACCATCCGGTGCACGTTCATGTGCTCGTTCTGCACCAGGGAAATGGATTCGAGGCCACCGCCGACCACGCAGTCCATACCGTCGTGCTGGATCTGCTTGGCTGCCGTGGCCACGGCCATGAGGCCCGAGGAGCACTGGCGGTCGATGGTCATGCCGGAAACCGTGACCGGCAGGCCGGCGCGCAGGGCGATCTGCCGGGCGATGTTCTGACCGGTGGCGCCCTGCTGCAGGGCCGCGCCCATGATCACGTCGTCCACGGCCGCCGGGTCGACGCCGGCGCGACGCACCGCCTCGGTAACGGCGGCCGCGCCGAGGGTGGCGCCGGCCAGGTTGTTGAAGCCGCCCCGGTAGGCCTTGCCGATGGGGGTGCGGGCGGTGCTGACGATGACCGCGTCTCTCATGCTGTTCTCCCTGCGGGTCGGGCCCGCTTCAATCCAGTTTGATGCCCAGGCCTTCGGCGGCCTGGGTAAGCATCTTCGCGGTCTGCTCGAAGCCGGCGTTGAGAGCGCGCTCGCCGGCCGTGGCCGTGATCTCGTCCCAGTGCGCGGCGATGCCCTCCGGGGTCTGCTCTGCGGGCGAGAGCCAACGGCCCTCGGTCTCGACGATCTTGGCAACCGCATAGCTGCCCGCGCCGGCGGCGAGGATCGTACGCGTCGGCCCGTCGTCACTGACCAGGTAGAGCACCGCCGGGGTGACCGTCTCCGGGGTCAGCAGCTCGAAGGCCTTTTCCGGCATCAGCCCCTCGGTCATGCGTGTGCCTGCGGTCGGGGCGAGGGCGTTGATCTTGATGTCGTACTTCGCACCTTCCTGCGCCAGCGTGTTCATCATGCCGATCACGCCCATCTTCGCCGAGCCGTAATTGCTTTGGCCGAAATTGCCGTAGAGACCCGAAGAGGAAGTGGTGACGACGATACGGCCGTACTCCTGCGCCTTCATGATCTCCCAGCAGGCCTTGGTACAGTACACGGTGCCCAGCAGGTGCACGTCGAGCACCAGCCGGAAGTCCTCCATGGAGCCCTTGCCGAAGCTCTTGTCGCGGAGGATGCCGGCGTTGTTCACCAGAATATCCACTCGACCCCAGGCGTCCGTGGCCTGCTGGACCATGGCCTCAACCTCGTCGAACTTCGCGACATTGGCGCCGTTGGCGATGGCCTCGCCACCGGCCGCCTCGATCTCCGCGACCACGGCCTTCGCCGCCTCGCTGGAGCCGCCGGTGCCGTCCTTGGCGCCACCGAGGTCATTGACCAAGACCTTCGCACCGCGCGCTGCCAACGCCAGCGCGTGGCTGCGCCCGAGCCCCTGGCCCGCGCCGGTCACGATGGCCACCTTGCCGTCATAGCGAATCGTCATTGCCTCTGCTCCTTGTCTCGTTACCGGTCGCGCGCGTGCCGGTTAGCCGCACACCATCATGGAAAGCCACTCGGCGACCAGCGCCGGCGTCTCCTCGTCTTCGATTTCCACCGACACTGCCTGCTTGACGAGAAAGCGGTTGTCGTCCTTGCGGCTGACGTCGATCACCTCGGCGTGCACCCGCACACGCTTGCCGGCGCGCACCGGCGCGAGGAAGCGGATCTTGTCGAAACCGTAGTTGATGCCCATGACCATACCCTCGGGGTAGACGCCCTGCCCCTCGGACAGCTTTACCAGCATGGACAGGGTCAGGAAACCGTGGGCGATGGTGCCGCCGAAGGGCGTCTGCGCGGCCTTCTCCTCGTCGATGTGGATGAACTGGTGATCCTCGGTGCAGTCGGCAAAGGCATTGATGCGGTCCTGGTCGATAGCGACCCAGTCCCCCGGCGGGAAGCTTGTGCCCACCTGGTCCAGCATACGGTCTTTCGGTACTACGTTTACAGCCATGGCTCAGCTCCTGTTATCGGGTTGTCGGCGCGGGGTCGGCTCAGCCATCGCGGAAGGTCGCGTTGACCTCGCCCTGGTCGGCGTATTTCTTGAGCTCGTGGCGCCCGACCACCATGCGGTGGACCGCGTCGGGGCCGTCGGCGAGGCGCAGCGTGCGCTGGCCCATGTACAGGGTCGCCAGCGGCGTGTCCTGGGACACGCCGAGGCCGCCGAACATCTGGATGGCCTCGTCGATGATGCGCAGCGTCACGTTGGGCACGGCGGTCTTGATCATGGAGATCCAGATCCGCGCTTCCTTCGGATCCCGGTTGTCCATCATCCACGCCGCCTTGAGGGTGAGCAGGCGCGCCTGCTCGATGTCCATGCGCGCGTCGGCGATGATGTCCACGTTGCCACCGAGGCGCGCCAGGGGCTTGCCGAAGGCAACGCGGGTGCTGGCGCGCTCGCACAGAAGCTGCAGCGCCTTCTCGGCGGCCCCGAGGGCGCGCATGCAGTGGTGGATGCGGCCCGGCCCGAGACGGCCCTGGGAAATCTCGAAGCCCCGGCCCGGGCCGAGAATGATGTTGTCCTTCGGCACCCGCACATTGTCGAAGCGCAGGTGCATGTGGCCGTGGGGCGCATCGTCCATGGAGAAGACCTGCATGGACCGCAGGATCTCCACACCGGGTGTGGCCAGGGGCACGAGGATCTGCGACTGCTGCTGGTGCCTGGGCGCGTCCGGGTCCGTCTTGACCATAACGATCATGATCCTGCAGCGCGGGTCGCCGGCGCCGGAGATCCAGTGCTTCTCGCCGTTGATGACCCACTCGTCGCCGTCGAGCTCCGCCCGGGTGCAAATGTTGGTGGCATCCGAGGAGGCGACACCGGGCTCGGTCATGGCATAGGCGGAGCGGATCTCACCGGCCAGCAGCGGCTCCAGCCACTGTGTCTGCTGGGCCGCGCTGCCGTATTTGGCCAGCACTTCCATGTTGCCCGTATCCGGCGCGGCGCAGTTGAACACCTCCGACGCGATATGGGACTTGCCCATCTCCTCGGCGAGGTAGGCGTATTCGACCGTGGTCAGCCCGGAACCGCGCTCGCCCTCGGTGAGGAAGAAGTTCCACAGGCCGTTCTCCCTCGCCTTCGCCTTCAGCCCTTCCATGATCTCTGTCTGCCGGGCTGTGAACTGCCAGCGGTCGCCGCTGGCAACCTCCGCGAGGTATTCCTCCTCCAGGGGAGCAATCTCCTCCGCGATGAAAGTCTTCACCTGCTCCAGCAGGGGGGCCAGCCGTTCCGTGATCCCGAGATCCATGGTGCTCTCCTTGTGGTCAATGCCCGCCGGCGGCGGTATGCGTTGGCGCCCGACTAGAATCCACTCAGGGCCGCGAAGCGATCGAGGTGGTAATGGCCGTCTCCGTAGAGATGCTGGAGGACGCGGGCGCGCTTGATAAAAAAGCCGATTTCGTGCTCGTCGGTCATGCCGATGCCGCCGTGCAGCTGGATGCCCTCGTTGGTGGCGAGCTCGGCCACCTGGCAGAGTTTCGCCTTGGCGGCGCTGGCGCGGATTGCGAGGTCCTCCCCGGCATCGATGGCCCGGAGGCCATCCAGCACCACGGAGCGGGCCAGCTCGAGCTCGGCGAACAGGGTCGCGGCGCGGTGCTGCAGCCCCTGGAAACTGCCGATGACCCGGCCGAACTGCCTGCGCTCCTGCAGGTAGGCCACGGTGCGCTCGAAGGCCTCCGTGGCAACGCCGAGGAGTTCGGCGGCGAGGCCGATGTTGATGATATCGAGGGCCCGCTCGAGGCCGGTCCAGGCCTCCCCGGGCGCGCCCAGGCAATGCCCCGCAGGCACCTGCACGTCGCGCAGCACCAGCGCGCCGGCGTTGCGCGAGTCGACGACGCTCCGCCGCTCCACCTGGAGGCCCTGGCTGCCTGTCTCCACGAGGAAGGCCGCTAGCCCGTGGCGGTCAGCGCGCTGGCCCTCGAGGCGGGCGATGACGATAAAGGCGTCGGCGACGTGGGCATCGAGCACCAGGCACTTACTGCCGTTCAGCAGGTAGTGGTCGTCGACCCGGGTGGCCTGCATGGCCGTCTGCAGCGGCGCGTGGTGGCGGCGCTCCTGCAGAGCGAGGGTGACCAGGCGCTCGCCCGCGGCTATGGGTGGCAGCCACTGCGTCTTCTGCGCCTCGCTGGCGACCTCGGCGATGACCGTGGCCCCGGCCAGCACCGAGGACTCCAGCGGCGAGGCGCTGAGGTGGCGCCCGGCCTGCTCCAGGACCACGCCGAGGCCCGTGTAGCCGTAGCCGAGGCCGCCGTGGCCCTCGTCGATGGCGATGCCGGCCCAGCCCATCTCCGCCATCTCGCGCCAGACCGCCGGGTCGAAGCCGGTCTCGTCCCGGCTGTCACGCAGGGCACGCAGGTGGGACACGGTCGCGCGGTCGCCGAGGAAGCCCGCGGCGGCGTCGCGGAGCATGAGCTGTTCTTCGTTGAGTACGAGGGTCATGGCGCGCTCCTTACTCGGGCAACTTGCGCTCAGGCTTCTTGCTCTCGGGCATCTTATTCAGGCGTCGGGCAGGCCGAGCACGCGCTTGGCCACGATGTTCAGCTGCACCTCGCTGGTGCCACCCTCGATGGAGTTGCCCTTGGAGCGCAGCCAGGCCCGGGCCGTCTGGCCGCCGTGGTAGACATCGCCCTCCCAGCCGAGCGCCGGCTCGCCGCCGACGGCGACGTTCAGTTCGTTGCGGCGCTTGTTCAGCTCCGTGCCGTAGTACTTGAACATGGACGAAGCGGCGCCGAGGCCCTGGCCGGCCTGCACCTCGTCGCCGGCCCGGGCCATGGTGCGCGCAAAGCAGTGGGCGTCCAGCTGGTACTGGGCGATGGCCTGGCGCAGGCTGCTGCTGGCGAGCCTGCCGTCGCTGTCGGCGCCGATAACGTCCAGGGCCTGCTCGCCCAGGGGCCGGCCCGTGGCGGCGCCGAAGCCGGAGATCATCTCCCGTTCGTGGGTGAGCAGGTACTTGGCGATGGTCCAGCCCCTGCCGGCTTCGCCGACGAGGTTGCGCTTTTCGGCGCGGGCGTCGTCGAAGAAGGTCTCGCAGAAAGGCGAGGCGCCGCTGATCAGGCGGATCGGCCGGGCAGTGACGCCGGGCTGGTCCATGTCGAAGAGCATAAAGCTGATGCCCTCGTGCTTCGGACCGCTATTGTCCGTGCGCACGAGGCAGAAGATCCAGTCGGCCTTGTCAGCGTAGGAGGTCCAGACTTTCTGGCCATTGATGAGGTAGTGGTCGCCCCGGTCCTCGGCACGGGTCTGCAGGCTGGCGAGGTCCGAGCCCGCGCCCGGCTCGGAATAACCCTGACACCAGCGGATTTCGCCGCGGCAGATCGGCGGCAGGTGCTCCCGCTTCTGCTCCTCGCTGCCGAACTCGAGCAGCGCCGGGCCGAGCATGGAGATACCGAAGCTGTCGAGGGGCTTGCGGGCACCGATGCGCGCCATTTCCTCCCCGAGCACGCGCAGCTCCTCGCCGGCGAGGCCTCCGCCACCGTACTCCCGCGGCCAGTGCGGCACGGTCCAGCCGCGCCCGGCCATGCGGTCGCACCAGGTTTTCTGGTCCGGGTGGGCAACTTCCGGGTTGCGCCCCCCCATGTAATAGTCCTCGAAGCTGCGCACCGGTTCGCGCATGCTGCTCGGGCAGTTCGCTTCCAGCCATTCGCGGGTTTCCTGGCGGAAGGCATCAAGATCGGTCATGCAGTCGGGCTCCCCTGCCGGATCGGTGGTCCTGTCAAGGTCCAAGGATGCAGCAGCGGCGCGGTCGGCTCAAGCATTCTTTGAACTTCAGGTATGTTTTTGATCTCGCTGGTATCCCGCTGGCCGCCGGGGTCGCACCGAGACGGCCGCTGAGCTATGATCGCAGCGTGCACGCAGTTTCATCGGACACCATGAACACACCGACCAAGCCTGATCGCGCCGGCCTCGAGCAGTGGCTGCGCGATTGCCACGTAGCCTTCGAGCGCTGCAGCGAGTGCGAGGCACTGCATATCGTCGCGCTACGGGACCTCGACGGCATCGTCGACAGCCGCCTGTTCCTCGAGCACTACGGCCTGTTGTTCACCACCGAGCTGGAGATCCGGCCCATGGCCGTGCTGGCACTGACCGCCGATCTCGGCCGCCTCAGCCTCGACTACCCCACGCTGAAGCTGTTCCTCGATATCGTCGATGACGCCACGCCGCAGCTGGTGATCGGCGGTGTTCTGCCCACGGGGGCCGGCCTCACCGGCGCCCAGTGCGCCAACTTCCTCTCCCTGACCATGGAAGGCACGCGGCAGCTCGCCGCCGAATGCCTGGACCTCGACTACCTGTTCCCGGAGAGTAACAAGACGCGCAGCGGCCCGAGCCGGGCCCTGCACTGAAGCCCTCGGTTCGACGGGACACTAGTCGATCTCGATGCGCCGCTGAGCCGCCGGTTTCTCTTTCATTTTCGGCGCCCGCAGCTTGAGAAGCCCGTCCTCGAAGCGCGCACTGATGTCTTCTTCGTGGACATCACCGCCAAG
>CAYFVG010000060.1:7029-13126 GCA_964346365.1 uncultured Alteromonadaceae bacterium | reverse complement strand
CTGCCTGAGTACGTCTGCCTGAGTACGTCTGCCTGAGTACGTCTGCCTGAGTACGACCGCCTGAGTACGACCGCCTGAGCACGACCGCGTGAGCAAGCCCGCCTGAGCAAGCCCACCTGAGCAAGCCCGCTCGAGTAGGTACGCCTGACGCCCCGCGGCGCACCTGCTGATCGATGTTATCGTTTCTTCATTCGCGGTCACCTCAGCCCAAGCGGTTGGACGGGTCCTGCCGGTCGCGACGGTCACGGGGCCGGGCCGGCGTTGCCGGCGCTCATGCGCCAATCGCTCGTCACTATCCCTGCGCCGCGCGGGTCGGGGCGTCAGAAGCTTGACGGCAGTGGCTGTCCAGGCGCCATGCTCCAGCCTGCGTCCATCCCGTTCACCGCTTGTCCTGTCACTTCTTTTGCCATCCCATGCGGGATTCCCAAGCCACCGCAACCCTGGCACACCTGTTGCTTAGGCCTTTCCCAGCGATTCCTTGCAAACGCAGGAGTCAGGCAGTAGCTTGCCAGCGGCTCAATAACTGGCAACGAGGAACAGCGGACCATGGCGGATGACGATCGCGAAGCGGGCACCGGCGGAGCCGGGAAAAATCAGGGCTCCGTGGGGCTGGGCAAACTCGTACTGGTGAGCCTGCTGTCGAGCCTGCTCGTCGCGGGCGGCGTCGGCGCCGGTGTCTACTTTCTCGTGCAGGCGGATCTGGCGGCACAGCGTCAGGGGGAAGACGGCGACGCTGAAGAGGAGGCGAAGAAGAAACCCACTGAACCCCCCATTTACCTCGAGCTGGAAGAGCCGTTCATTGCCAATCTGTCGGCAAAGAGCACGCGCTTCCTGCAGGTAACCGTTGAGCTCATGGCCCGCGATGAAGATGTGATCGATGCCGTGCAGCAGCACCGGCCGCTCCTGCGCAACAACCTGCTTCTGCTCTTCTCCGGGCAGACCCCGGAATCCATCGGCAGCGCCGAGGGCAAGGACGAACTGCGCCGCGCAGCGCTCGCCGAGGTACAGGACGTGCTCGAGGGCCTGGGTGAGCCGGCGGCCGTGGAGGATCTGTACTTCACATCGATGGTAGTGCAGTAGGCGCGGGAGCGACGCTCATGAGCGAAGAGGACATTCTTTCCCAGGACGAGATCGACGCACTGCTCCACGGCGTCGATTCCGGCGACGTGGAGAGCGGGGCCGGCACCGCCGTCGAGGGCGAAGTCCAGTCTTTCGATCTGGCCAACCCGAATCTCATCGTCCGCGGGCGCCTGCCGAGGCTGGAGATGATCAACGAGCGCTTCGCCCGCCACCTGCGGCTGAGCCTTTTCAACATGCTCCGGCGCACGACCGAGGTCTCCGTTTCCGGCGTCGACATGATCAAGTTTCAGGATTACATGCGCAGCCTGCCGCTGCCGACCAGCCTCAACGTTATCTCCGTGCCGCCATTGCGCGGCACCAGCCTGATGGTGCTGGATGCGCGTCTGATCTTCGCGCTGGTGGACTGCTACTTCGGCGGCGACGGCAGTCTCTATGCGCGCATTGAAGGGCGCGAATTCACCCCGGTGGAGACGCGGATCATCGAGCGCCTGCGAACCATCGTCTTCGACGACCTCAAGGAGGCCTGGAAGCCGGTCATGGATATCGACTTCCAGTTGCACAGCATGGAGGTCAACCCGCAGTTCGCCAATATCGTCAGTCCCTCGGAACTGGTGGTCATCAGCCGCTTCGAGGTGGAGATCGAAGGCGCCACCGGCGAAGTGCATTTCACCATTCCCTACTCCACCATCGAGCCGATCCGCGAGGCCCTGGACTCCGGCGTGGCCTCGGACCGCACGGAGCGGGACGAGCGCTGGGTGCACGCCCTGCGCGAAGAGATCCGCGACGCGCCCATGGACTTGAGCGTGGCCCTCTGTCGGAAGCGCCTGACCCTCCGGGATCTGGTGCATCTGCGCCCCGGGGACGTCATCCCCATCGACCCGCCGGACTGCGCCAGCGTGCTGGTCGAGGGCGTGCCCTGCTTCGAGGGCCGGGTCGGCGTGTCGCGCGGCAAGTACGCGATCAGCATTGTCAGGCCGCTGGACAGACGTCCCGGTTGAGACCCACCAGTCAACGACCCTGAACGAGAGGTCACCATGACCCCAGACGACGAAGAACCGACCACCGGGGATGCGCAGCAGCCGACGCGGGCCGAGCCCGGCAACGCGTCAGCGGACGCGCCGGAACAAGCGCCGGAAAAAACACCGGAAAAAGCCAGCTTCGAGTCCCTGGACAAGGGCGCCGACCCCGCCGAGAGCGACATCAACCTCGACCTCATCGTCGATGTACCGGTCACTTTGTCCATGGAGGTCGGGCGCACGGCAATCAGCATCCGCAATCTGCTGCAGCTCAACCAGGGCTCGGTGGTGGAGCTCGATCGCATCGCCGGCGAGCCCCTGGACGTGTTCGTCAACGGCACCCTCGTAGCCCACGGTGAGGTGGTGGTGGTGAACGAGAAATTCGGCATCCGGCTCACCGATGTGATCAGCCCGTCGGAACGGATCAGGAAGCTGCAGTGAACGCGCGCCGCCTGTCCGCAGCGGTCTCTGCCTGCCTGCCTGCCGCAGCCCGGGCCGCCGAGGTGCCGGCGGTCGCTCCCGCCGCCAACCTCGGGCGCACGCTCTTCGGCCTCGCCGTGGTCATCGCCCTGGTGTTCGGCCTCGCCTGGGCGGCAAAGCGGGTGGGCGCGGTGCGCCGCCTCGGCGGCGCGGGCGCGGGCGCCGGCCCGATTCAGGTCGTGGCGCAGCACGCCCTCGGCGCCCGGGAGCGCCTGCTGCTGGTGGAGGTCGATGGCAAACGCCTCCTGCTCGGCGTCGTCCCCGGGTCGATCACCCGCCTCGATGCCGACCTGCCGATCGGCGACAGGGGCGGCGACAGCGGCGGTGAGGGTGCCCGTGGCAGCGAAAAAGGCTTCTCCGCCCGCCTCGGCGCCGCCCGGCGCGACCGGAGCTGACGCGTGAACCCGCGGCTGCCTTTGCGCTTGCGCCCCCCGCGTCTCCTGCGCCTCCTGCAGCTGCTGCTCGCGCCGCTGGCGCTGCTGGCGCTGCCCGCCCTCGCTCAGGGCCCGGGGGAGCTGCAGCTGCTGAAGGTGACACCGGCGGAGGACGGCAGCCAGACCTGGAGCCTGACGCTGCAGGTGCTGGTGCTGATGACCGTGCTCACGCTGCTGCCGTCGGTGCTGCTCATGTTCACCTCGTTCACCCGGATCATCGTCGTACTGGCGATCCTGCGCACGGCGCTCGGCACCGGCAGTACACCCTCCAACCAGGTGCTCATCGGCCTGGCGCTGTTTCTTTCGCTGTTTGTCATGATGCCCGTGGCCAGCGAGATCTACGACGTGGCGGCGGGCCCCTATCTGGCGGAGGAACTGACCATGCAGGAGGCGCTGGCCCGCGGCGCGGAGCCCCTGCACCGCTTTATGCGTCACCAGGTGCGCGAGAGTGACCTGGCGCTGTTCGCCTCCCTCGGCGATTATCCGGAGGGTTTTGCCGCCCCCGCCGACGTGCCGCTGACGGTGCTGGTGCCCGCCTTTCTCACCAGCGAGCTGAAAACCGCGTTCCAGATCGGCTTTATGGTGTTCATCCCCTTCGTGATCATCGACCTCGCGGTCGCCAGCGTGCTCATGTCCATGGGCATGATCATGCTCTCGCCGATGATCATCTCCCTGCCTTTCAAACTCATGCTGTTCGTGCTCATCGACGGCTGGAGCCTGCTCATGGGCACACTCGCCGCCAGCTTCTACACGGGGGTAGTCTGATATGTCACCGGATCTCGTGGTGGAACTCGGCCGCCAGGCACTGTGGGTGATCGCACTGCTGGTGGGCCCGGCGCTCCTCTCGGCCCTGGCCGCGGGGCTGCTGATCGGCATGTTTCAGGCCGCGACCTCGATCAACGAGATGACCCTGAGCTTCATTCCCAAGCTCATCGTGCTCGCCATCGCCCTGATGCTCACCGGCTCCTGGATGCTGGAGCTTCTGGTGTCTTTTTCGCGGGATCTGATGGCCCGGATTCCCGAGCTCATCGGCCTGCCGTGACCCCCTTCGCGCTCGATGAGCGGTTGCTCCTCGGCTGGCTCGGGCAGTTCGCCTGGGCGCTCTTTCGCATCGCGGCCATGTTCATGGTTGCGCCGCTGTTCGGCGCGCGCTACATCCCCGTGCGCATCCGCCTGGCGCTGGCGCTGGCCGTCGCCGGCGTGCTGTTCCCGCTCCTGCCGGCGCCCCCCGCGGTCGAGCCCTTTTCCCCGGCCGGGCTGGTGCTGGGATTGCAGCAGGTGCTTATCGGCATCGCCATGGGTTTCATCCTGCAGCTGGTCTTCGACGCGGTGGTCATCGGCATCCAGACGGTCTCCATGAGCATGGGCCTCGGGTTCGCGGTGTTCCTCGACAACCAGAACGGTGTCCAGGTGCCGGTGCTGAGCCAGCTGCACCTGCTCCTGGCATTGCTGCTGTTCCTGGCCTTTGACGGCCATCTGATGATCGTGGAACTGCTGGTGGAGAGCTTCCGGGTGCTGCCCCTGAGCGCCGGCGGTCTCAATGCGGACGCCTTCTGGCTGGTCGCGACCTGGGGCAGCACGCTGTTCCTCGGTGCCCTCAAGATCGCCCTGCCCGCGGCGACGGCGGTGCTCATCGTCAATATCTCCATGGGCGTCATCAGCCGGGCGGCGCCGACGCTCAACCTGTTCGCCATCGGCCTGCCCATGACGATGCTGGTGGGGCTGCTGGTGCTCATTGGCACGATGCCCGCGCTGCCGGGTTCGCTGCGTTTTCTCCTGGAGCAGGCCCTGCTCAGGGTGGATCGCATGCTGCTGCTGGTGAACTGATGGCCGAAGAACGCGACGACAACCAGGAACGCACCGAACAGCCGACCCCGAAGCGGCTCCAGGAGAGCCGCGACAAGGGCCAGGTGCCCCGCTCCCGGGAGCTGACCATGACCCTGGTCATGCTGGTGGGGGCCGGCTCCCTGCTGTCCTTCGGCGGCTGGTTCGCGGGCCACTTCCAGGCGCTGCTCGCCGGTGCCTTCGAGATCGAGCGCGCCGCGCTCTACGACGACGGCTCCATGGTCCGCGTCCTGGTCGGGCTGACCGCCGACGCCTTTCTGCTCCTCGGGCCGCTGCTGCTGGCCCTCCTCGTGACCGCGCTGGCCGCCCCGGCGGTGCTCGGCGGCTGGGTATTCAGTGCCCAGGCCGCGGCGCCGAAGCTGGAGCGCCTGAGTCCGCTCAAGGGCCTGAAGCGCGTGTTCGGCACGCAGGGCCTGATGGAGCTGCTCAAGGCGCTGGGGAAATTCCTGGTGGTGGGAATCGCCGCCGGCACGTTCCTCTGGCTCGTGACCGACCGCTTTCTCGCGCTGTCGCGGCTGCCGGTGCTGCCGGCGATCGCCGAGAGCGTCCAGCTCGTCGGCCTGGCCCTGCTGGTGACCAGCGCCGCCCTGATAATCATTGCCGCCGTGGACGTGCCCTTCCAGCTGGCCACGCACTTCAAGCAGCTGCGCATGACCCGCCAGGAGGTCCGCGAGGAACTCAAGCAGACCGAGGGCCGGCCGGAGGTCAAGGGGCGGATCCGCAGCCTGCAGCAGGAGATGGCCCGCGGGCGCATGATGGAGGCCGTGCCGGACGCGGACATCGTGATCATGAACCCGGTGCACTTCGCCGTGGCGCTGCGCTTCGATGCCGACACCATGATCGCGCCGGTGGTCGTCGCCAAGGGTGCCGACCAGGTGGCTCTCGCCATCCGCCGCGTCGCCGAGGAGGCCGCCGTGCCCCTGCTCGAGGCGCCGCCGCTGGCGCGCGTTCTCTACCGCAGCGTCGACCTCGGCCAGGCCATTCCGCCGACGCTTTACGTGGCGGTCGCGGAGGTCCTCGCCTGGGTGCACCAGGTGCGCACCGGGCCCGCCGACGAGCCGGCGCCCCCGCCGCCGAATCCCGCGGTCCCCGGGGCGGAGTAACACGCCGGCGCGACCCCGGGGAATGCTGGCGCCTACCCTGGCAGACATTCTGGCGCTCAGCTTGGCGCGATAGTTGCTTTAGACCCCTGGAACTCCACTGACGGTGTCGATTGTGGCGACAAGTGTCAAATTACCGGCG
>CAYFVG010000060.1:0-6929 GCA_964346365.1 uncultured Alteromonadaceae bacterium | reverse complement strand
CCCTGGAACTCCACTGACGGTGTCGATTGTGGCGACAAGTGTCAAATTACCGGCGTTTTTCCAGCGCGCCAGCCTGATCGGGGTCGCCAGCCCCGTGCTCGTACTGCTGGTCCTGGCCATGGTGGTGCTGCCGCTGCCCGCGGCGGTGCTCGACGTGCTGTTCACCTTCAACATCACGCTGGCGATTGCCGTCATCCTCGCCGTGATGTCGATCATGAAACCCCTCGAGTTCGGCGTTTTCCCCACGGTGCTGCTCCTCGGCACGCTGCTGCGCCTGGCGCTGAACATCGCCTCGACGCGCGTGGTGCTGCTCGAGGGGCACACCGGCGCCGACGCCGCCGGCAAGGTGATTCAGGCCTTCGGCGAGTTCGTGATCGGCGGCAACTACGCCGTGGGTCTGGTGGTATTTGCGATTCTGGTGATCATCAATTTCGTGGTCGTCACCAAGGGCGCCACCCGGGTCTCGGAGGTCACCGCGCGCTTTACCCTCGACGCCATGCCGGGCAAGCAGATGGCCATCGACGCCGATGTCAACGCCGGCACCATCGACCAGGCCGATGCGCGCAACCGCCGCGAGGAAATCCGCCAGGAGGCGGATTTCTACGGCGCCATGGACGGCGCCAGCAAATTCGTCCGCGGCGACGCCGTCGCCGGTATCATCATTCTCGTCATCAACCTCATCGGCGGCCTGCTCATCGGCATGCTGCAGCACGACATGAGCTTCGGCCTCGCCGTAGAGCGCTACGCGCTGCTGACCGTGGGCGACGGCCTGGTCGCGCAGATTCCCGCCCTGCTCCTGTCCACGGCCGTCGCCATGATCGTGACCCGCATGTCGCGCTCCCAGGACATGGGCCGGGAGCTGTTCCAGCAGGTCTTCGGCCAGCCGCGGGTGCTCACCTTCACGGCGCTGTTACTGCTGCTCATGGGGCTGATCCCGGGCATGCCCAACGTGGCCTTTCTGCTGCTCGCGGCCATCGCCGGTGGCGCCGCCTGGCTGCTCGAGCAGCGCCGGCGGCAGGCGCAAGTGCAGGCGCAGGCGGTGCAGGAGCAGGCGGCGGAGCCGCAGCCGGAGGCGCCCCGGGAGCTGGACTGGGCCGACATCGCGCAGGTCGATCCCGTGGGGCTCGAGGTCGGCTACCGCCTGGTCCCGCTGGTGGACCGGGAGCAGGGCGGCGAGCTCATGGGGCGGATCAAGGGCGTGCGCAAGAAGCTCTCCCAGTCCCTCGGCTTTCTGGTCGCGCCGGTGCACATCCGCGACAACCTGGAACTCTCCCCGGCCCAGTACCGCCTGTCCCTGTTCGGCGTGCCCTGTGCCGAGGGCGAAGTGCGCCCGGACCGGGAACTGGCGATCAACCCCGGCAACGTCAGCGCCCCGGTCCAGGGGCTCGAGACCGTCGACCCGGCCTTCGGCATGCCGGCGGTATGGATCGACCCCGCCTCCCGGGAACACGCGCAGACCATGGGCTACACCGTGGCGGATTCGGCCACGGTTATCGCCACCCATCTGAGCCAGACGCTGAAGAAACACGCCCACGAGCTGCTCGGCCACCAGGAGGTGCAGAATCTGCTGGACCAGCTGGCCAGGACCGCCCCCAAGCTGGTCGAGGACCTCACGCCGAAGACTCTGCCGCTGGCGGCGATCGTGCGGGTCCTGCAGCAGCTCCTGGCGGAGCAGGTACCCATCCGCAACTTCCGCGGCATCTGCGAGGCCCTGGCGGAGCACGGCGCCCGCAGCCAGGACACGGACGCCCTGGTCGGTGCCGTGCGCGTGGCGCTGGGACGGCAGATCGTACAGGAGCTGAACGGCATGGCCGAGGAGCTGCCCGTAGTGACCCTCGCGCCGGAGCTGGAACAGCTGCTCCTGCAGCTGACCCAGCAGGGCGCGCCGGCCCTGGAACCGGGGCTGGCCGAACGCATGCAGGAATCGCTGCAGAGCGCCACCCGCGAGCAGGAGCTGCGCGGCGAACCGGCGGTGCTGCTGGTGCCGGCGGAGCTGCGCGCCATGCTCGCCCGCTTTGCGCGCCAGGGGGTCCCGGGGCTGCACGTTCTGGCGCACAGTGAAATCCCGGAGGACAAAAAACTGCGCCTGGTGCAGTCGGTGAGCCGTAACGGCGCCGAGGCCGCCTGAGCGGCCGGAGCAGCCAGAGCAGGGAAAGAAAGGGAGTACGGCAAATGCAAATCAAGCGCTATCTGGCGGACGACATGCGCCAGGCCCTGAAGCGGATCCGGGAGGAGCAGGGCCCGAACGCGGTGATCCTCTCGAGCCAATCGCTGGGGACAGGGCTGGAGGTCGTTGCCGCGGTGGATTACGACGAGTCCCTGCTGCAGCCGCGGCCGGCCGGGAAAACCGGGGAACCGGCGGCGGTGGAGCCCGCGCCCGCCGGCCCGGCCCCCGGCGCCGGCAGAACGGCGCCGGTATCCGGGCCGGGCACGGAGCGGCGGCGCGGTGCCGGGCAGGGGGCGACGGCCTCGGCACCGGACCAGCCGACGGCGGGGTCCGAGGCGGCCATGGCCAGCATGCGCAAGGAGATCAAGTCCCTGCGCCGCGTGCTCGAGTGCCAGCTGGCCAGCCTCGCCTGGAACGACTTTTCCCGGCGCAGCCCCGTGCGGGCGGACCTGCTGCGCAATCTGATGAACCTGGGCCTGCCGCCGACGCTGGCGCAGGATCTCGCGGCGCGGATCCCGGCCCAGGAGCGGGATCGGCGCCGCGCCTGGCGCCAGGCTCTGTCGGACTTGTCGCGCCTGCTGCGGGTCGACGCCGGCGACCCACTCGCCCGCGGCGGCGTGCTCGCGCTGGTCGGGCCGACGGGCGTCGGCAAGACCACGGCGGTGGCGAGGCTGGCCCGGCACTACGCCCACGTTCACGGCCCGGAACAGGTCGCTATCGTCAGTGCCGACAGCAGCCGCCCCGGGGCTCAGGAAAGCCTGTTTTCCTGGGGACGCGAGCTGAATGTTCCCGTGTACCCGGCGGGCAGCCCCGCGGAGGTGGACGAGCGCCTGGCCCGCCTGGGCCACCTGCGGATCGTATTGGTGGACACGGCGGGCGTGGCGCGCGATCCCTGGCCCGCCTGGCATGCGTCGGGTCCCGCCGCCCCGGGCGGGCGGGCGCTGATCCGCTGGCTGGTTCTCGCCGCCAATGCCCAGACGCAGGTCCTGGAGGAGGCGCTCATGCGCTATCAGACGCTGCCTTTGGCGGGTATCATGGCGACCAAGCTGGACGAGACCGCGAGTCTGGGAGGATTGTTGAGCGTTGTCGCGAAAAGCGCCATGCCGCTGGTACGGGTATCCGACAGCCCGGAGCTGTCCCGGCCGCTGCAAACCCCCGGCAGCCGGGATCTGGTCAAGCGCGCCGTCACCCTGCTGCGCGCCTCGCCGCCGCGCCCGCAGGGTAACGAAGTGCTCGCCCAGCAGGTCGGAGAGCTGCACCGTGCCCTTGGCTGAAGCGACGACGGGGCGCCCGGCCGGAGACGCCGCGGCGCGCCCGGCGCAGGTGATCGCCGTCAGCAGCGGCAAGGGCGGTGTCGGCAAGACCAACGTCACCGTCAACCTGGCCGTTGCGCTCGCCCTGCGGGGTCGGCGCACCTGGATCATGGATGCGGACCTCGGCCTCGCCAATGTCGACGTGCTGCTGGGCCTCAACCCGCGCTACAACCTGTCGCACGTCCTGAGCGGCGACTGCGAGCTTCAGGATATCGTCATCGACGGGCCGGCGGGCGTGAGGATCGTGCCGGCATCCTCCGGCATCCAGCGCATGGCGGAGCTGTCCAGGGTCGAGGCCGGCGGCGTCATACAGGCCTTCTCGGCCATGGCCGACGCCATCGACGTGCTCATCGTCGACACCGCCGCCGGTATCAGCAGTTCCGTGTCCATGTTCGCCGCCGCGGCGCACGAGGTGTTGCTGGTAGTGTGCAACGAACCCGCCTCCATCACCGACGGCTACGCGCTGGTCAAGGTGCTGTCCCGGGATCACGGCGTGCGCGAGATCCGGGTGCTGGCCAATATGGTGCGCAGCCAGCTCGAGGGCCGGGAGCTCTACCAGAAGATCGCCCGGGTGACCGACAGCTACCTCGATGTGACCGCGCGCTACGCCGGCTTCGTCCCCTACGACGACTTCCTGCGCCGGTCGCTGCAGCGCCAGGAGCCGGTGGTCACAGCCTACCCCGCCTGCCGGGCGACGGAAGCATTCAAGAAACTGGCGGAAAACGCCGATACATGGACAGGTGTGCCGGGCGCGCGAGGGCAGGTGGAATTTTTCCTGGAGCGCGCCCTGGGGGTGGCCGGCTGATGAGTGACGACGCCGCGGCCATGACGCGCGTCGGCGAATATGCGGCAGTGCGCGACCTGCCGGAGAAGGCCCTGGTGGAGCGTTATGCGCACCTGGTGCGTCGCATCGCTCACCATCTGGCCGGGCGACTGCCACCGAGTGTGGATGTGAATGATCTCATGCAGGCCGGCACGCTGGGGTTGATGGAGGCGGCAAAGAAATATGCGGGAGATCGCGGCGCCAACTTCGAGACCTATGCGGGCATTCGCATCCGCGGCGCCATGCTCGATGAACTGCGCCGCATGGACTGGGTGCCGCGGTCCGTGCACCGGCGCGTTCGCGCCATGGTCGAAGCCATCGGGGTTGTCGAGGGCAGGAACGGCGGCAAAGCCGACGACGCCGAGGTGGCGGCGGAGATGAACATCCCCCTCGGCGAGTACCAGGAGATCGCCCGCGAGGCCGCGCACTGCCGGATGTTCAGCATGGAAGAGCTGGTGGGCGCCGACAGCGATCCGCGCGGCGCGAGCGCGGCGGCCGACTCCCCGGAGCAACAGCTCGAGCGCGAGTCGGTGAGCGCCGAGATCGCGGCGACGGTGGACAAGCTGCCGGAGCGGGAACGGCTCGTGATCAGCCTGTACTACGTTGACGAGCTCAATCTGCGCGAGATCGGCGAGGTCCTCGGGGTCAGTGAATCCCGCGTCTGCCAGCTGCACGGACAGGCCCTTGCGAGAATCCGGGCGCGCGCGTCGCTCTGACGCGGCCCGGGCGGGCGGCCCGAAAGCCCGCCGGGGCCTCAGCAGCCCTTATCGGGCCCAATGATGGAGGTGAGCAGTGAACAAGGACATGCAGGTGCTGGTGGTGGACGATTTTTCCACCATGCGCCGGATCGTCAAGAACCAGCTGCGGGAGCTCGGCTTCAGCAATATCCGCGAGGCCGAGGACGGCTCCACCGCGCTCGATGCGCTCAAGGCGGCGCCGGTCGACTTCGTCATCACCGACTGGAACATGCCCGGCATGGCGGGGATCGATCTCCTCAAGGCAATCCGCGCAGACGACAGGTTCAAGCATCTGCCCGTGCTCATGGTCACCGCCGAGGCGAAACGCGAGCAGATCATCGCGGCGGCTCAGGCCGGCGTCAACGGTTACGTGGTCAAGCCCTTTACCGCGCAGGCGCTCAAGGAAAAGATCGACCGCATTTTCGAACGCCTGGAACAGGGCGCATGACGGACTCCGGGATAGACGCTGCGGCCGCCGGGCCCGGCGATGAAAAGCGCGCCCCGGCGGACTATGTCGAGGCCCTCGAAGCACTGCTGGCCGCGGCACGCGGCGAAGACGAGGCGCTGTTCTCCGCGCTCCTCGATGACCTGACCGCCATGCGCGAGCAGGCCCTGTTCCGCGAGGTGGGACAGTTGACGCGGCAGCTGCACGAGGCGCTCACCAGTTTCCAGCTCGATTCCCGGCTGGCCGATTTTCTCAGCGACGAATTCCCGGATGCGCGCCAGCGCCTGGACCACGTTATCGCCGTGACCGAGCAGTCGGCCCACAAGACCATGGATCTGGTCGAGGAGATGCTGCCGCGGGCCACCGGCCTCAGCGACCGGGCGCAGGGCCTGATCGACACCTCAGCCGCAGCGCTCACGGGGAAGAACGGCGACACCGACGCCGCCGGCGGCGGTGCCCGGGAGGACTTCGCCCGGCACGTCGACAGCGAGGCCCGGGCCCTTCGCGCCGGCCTCTCGGAGGTCATCATTTCGCAGAACTACCAGGACCTGGCGGGGCAGGAGATCCGCAAGGTGATCCGCCTGGTCACCGACGTGGAAGAAACACTGATCAACATGATCGGCGCGGCCGGAAAAAGCGGCATGCTGACGGAGCGCCGCCGGGCGGGAGAAGCGGCGCAGGTGCCGGAAGGCGAGCAGAGGGTCGATAGCCAGGACGAGGTGGACGACCTGCTCTCGGACCTGGGTTTCTGACGGAGGCGACCATGAGTTTTGAACTGGATGACGGCATTCGCGAAGATTTTCTGGTCGAGGCCAACGAAATTATCGAACGGCTGAGCGGCGAGCTGATAGAGCTCGAGCGTCAGCCGGGCGACCGGGAGCTGCTCAACAGCGTGTTCCGCGGTTTCCATACGATCAAGGGGGGAGCGGGCTTCCTGAGCGTCGAGCCCCTGGTACTCATCTGCCACGGCGCGGAGGAGGTCTTTGACTCGCTGCGCAACCAGAAGCTCACGTTGAACGACGACCTTATGGATGCGGTACTCCAGGTCACAGACCTGGTCGAAGTGATGCTGGGCCAGGTCGCCGAAGGACAGGAGCCGACGCCGGCGCCGGAGGAACTGGTCGCCAGGCTGAAGAGCTACGTGACCGCCGCCGAGGCGGAGGCCGCGCCGACGGCGCCGTCACCGGAACAGCCGGAGAAAGAGCCGGAAGCGTTGGGCGAGCCAGGGGCGGCAGCGGCCGAAGACGCCGAAGACGCCGCCGACCGCGAATTCGATGCCGTCATCGACGGGGTCCGCGCCGGTCTGTTCGAGGACGACGACAGCGACGACGTCGGGCCCGAGGCGGCCGCGGCGTCCAGCGACGAGATCACCGAGGAGGAGTTCGAGGCGCTGCTCGACCAGATGCAGGCGGCCGAGGCAGCCGACAGCAGCCCGGCAGCGGGA
>CAYFVG010000059.1:7938-13173 GCA_964346365.1 uncultured Alteromonadaceae bacterium | reverse complement strand
GGCGAGGTGGCCGGCGAGCTCCTGGCCCGGCGCCGGGCCGCCGGCCTGCCGCCGCAGGGACAGATCGCCCTGGTTCGCGCAGACAGCCCCCGGGCCGGCGAGGGCGAGCGCTTCCTGGCCGCCCTGCGCCGCGGCGTCGAACCGGCCCTGCCGGGGGGAAGCCAGCTGGTCGGCCCCCTCCCCTCGGCGCTGCCGCGCCGGGCCGGACGCTACCGCGACCAGCTCCTTTGCCTCAGTGCGGACCGCCCCAGCGGCAGCCGCGCCGCAGCGGCCCTGGTAGGCGCCGGCGAGGCGCTGCACGCGCCCGGCGGCCTCAACTGGTTCATCGAGATCGACCCCCTGGAAACGCTCTGAAGCCGCGGGGCAGCTGGCCAGCGGCAGGCAGACGCGCGATAATCTGCCGACGTTTCGCCCGGCGACTCGCCGGGCGTCCTTCCGCGAACGCAAACGGGTTCTTTTCCCGCATGAAAGACACTATCGAGCGCCTTCTCGGAGACGCGGTCGCCACGCTGGTTGCCGACGGCACGCTGCCGGCCGGCACCGAGCCGGCGATCCGGGTGGAGCGCACGCGCGACCCCTCCCACGGCGACCTCGCCAGCAACGTTGCCCTCGCCCTGGCCAGGGGCGCGGGCATGAAGCCCCGGGACCTGGCCGGGCGCATCAGCGCGGCACTGCCCGCCGACCCGGCGGTCGCGCGGACGGAGATCGCCGGCCCCGGCTTCATCAATTTTTTCCTCGCCGCCGACGCCAGCACGGCGGTAGTGGCCGCGGCCCTCCGCGCCGGCGAGCGCTTCGGCGAGTGCGACGAGGGCGCCGGCCGCAAGGTGCAGGTGGAGTTCGTCTCCGCCAATCCCACGGGCCCCCTGCACGTCGGC
This sequence comes from uncultured Alteromonadaceae bacterium, assembly GCA_964346365.1. Taxonomy (GTDB): domain Bacteria; phylum Pseudomonadota; class Gammaproteobacteria; order Pseudomonadales; family Halieaceae; genus Pseudohaliea. The sequence goes on along the minus strand of CAYFVG010000059.1, from coordinate 12,298 downwards.
CACGGCCGCGGCGCGGCCGTCGGCGACAGCCTCTGCCGGCTGCTGCGCGCCACGGGCTGGGATGTGTCCAGCGAGTTCTACTACAACGATGCCGGGCAGCAGATCGAGAACCTCGCCCGCTCCGTGCAGGCCCGCTGCCGCGGGCAGACGCCCGGCGACGCCGGCTGGCCCGAAGACGGCTATCGCGGCGACTACATCGTCGAAGTCGCCGAGGCCTACCTGCGCTGCGACAGCGTCGCCGCCGAGGACCGGCAGGTGACCGGCGCCGGCGACCCGGAAGACCTCGAGGCGATCCGCGGCTTCGCCGTCGCCTGGCTGCGCCACGAGCAGGACCTGGACCTCAAGGCCTTCGGTGTAGACTTTGATGTCTATTTCCTGGAGTCCTCCCTGTATCGCTCCGGTGAGGTGGAGGAGGCAGTGACGCTCCTCATGGATGGCGACAAGACCTACGAGGAAAACGGGGCCCTCTGGTTGCGCACCACCGCCTACGGTGACGACAAGGACCGGGTCATGCGCAAGGCCGGCGGTGGCTATACCTACTTTCTGCCGGACGTGGCCTATCACCTGAACAAGTGGCGCCGCGGCTTCGCCCGCGTCATCAACGAACAGGGAGCGGATCACCACAGCACCGTGACCCGGGTGCGCGCGGGGCTGCAGGCCCTGGAGCAGGGCATTCCCGCCGGCTGGCCGGACTACGTGCTGCACCAGATGGTCACGGTGCTGCGCAACGGCCAGGAGGTTAAGCTCTCCAAGCGCGCGGGCAGCTACGTCACCCTGCGCGACCTGATCGAGGAGGTCGGCCGGGACGCCACCCGCTACTTCCTCGCGGCCCGGGCGCCGAACTCGCAGCTCACCTTCGACATCGATCTCGCCCTGTCGCAGAGCAACGACAACCCGGTCTACTACATCCAGTACGCCCATGCGCGGGTATGCAGTGTGCGCCAACGGCTCGCCGAGGCGGGGCTGGCCTGGGACCGGGACGCGGCCCTGGCGGACCTCGCGGCCCTGGGCAACGCCGAGGAGCAGGAACTGCTCCGTGCCCTCGCCCGCTACCCGGAGACGGTTGCCCGGGCCGCCCGGGAGGCGGCGCCCCACGCCGTGGCCAACTATCTGCGTGAACTCGCCGGGCACTTTCACACCTTCTACAATGCCCACAAGGTCCTGGTCGAGGACGTTGCGCTGCGCAACGCCCGCGTCGCGCTCGCCGAGGCCGCGCGCCAGGTTATCTGCAACGGCCTCGGGCTCCTCGGGGTGAGTGCGCCGGAGCGCATGTAGCGTGGCGACCGGCGGCCGGACACAGGGCAGGGGGCGGCCCCAGGGCGCCAGCCGCCGTACCGCAGCCGGCGGCGGGGAAAGCCGGGGCCGGCTGCTGCGCTGGTACGCCGGCGGTGTCGCCACCGGCGTCCTCGCGAGTTTCCTCACCTACCTCGGCACGCTCCCGGGCGGGACCCCGCCGGAAGATGCCGGGCCGGCCCCCACGGCGAGCAGCGAGAGCCCCGCGCAGCCGCGCTACGAGTTCTTCGAGGTGCTGCCGAAGCAGACCATCGAGGTGGACGTTGACCCGGCCGAGGTGGCGGCCCAGCGCGGCACCGGCGACGACGCCGTCTACCTGCTCCAGGCCGGGTCCTTCCGCCACGCCGAGGACGCGGATCAGCGCCGGGCGGAGTTGCTCCTCCTCGGCCTCGAGCCGCGGGTGGAGGAAAGCAACGGCAGCAACGGCCGCTGGTACCGGGTGCTCCTCGGGCCCTTCCCGTCCCGCTCGCGCATGGCGGCAGCCCGCAGTCTGACCGCCCAGCAGCGCATCGACACACTGCTCATGCGGCGCGGCGCGGGGGGCGCCTGAGGCCCTTGAATTGCCGCGGTGGCGGACCCATACCTTCAGAACAGCCCCCCGGAGGCAGCGTGTGAAGCAATTCGACGGCACCACGATTCTGTGCGTGCGCCGCGGCGACCGTGTGGTCATCGGTGGCGACGGCCAGGTGTCCATGGGCCACACCATCATGAAGGGCAACGCCCGCAAGGTACGACGCCTGTACAAGGACCGGGTTATCGCAGGCTTCGCCGGCGGCACCGCCGACGCCTTCACGCTCTTCGAACTCTTCGAGGGGCAGCTCGAGAAGCACCAGGGCCAGCTTGTCCGCGCCGCCGTGGCCCTTGCCAAGGCCTGGCGCACAGAGCGCAGCCTGCGCCAGCTCGAGGCGCTGCTGGCGGTCGCGGACCGGGACGCGTCCCTGGTCATCTCCGGCAACGGCGACGTCATCGAGCCGGAGCACGACCTCATCGCCATCGGCTCCGGCGGCAGCTACGCCCAGGCCGCCGCCCTCGCGCTCATGGAGAACACCGACCTCGACGCGCACAGCATCGCCGAGAAGGCACTGGCCATCGCCGGCGACATCTGCATCTACACCAATCATCAGCGCAGCTTCGAAACGCTGGAGACCGGCCACTGACCATGACCACCATGACCCCCCGGGAAATCGTCCACGCCCTGGACAAGCACATCATCGGCCAGGATGACGCCAAGCGCGCCGTCGCCATCGCCCTGCGCAACCGCTGGCGACGGCAGCAGGTCGCGGCTGACCTGCGCGGCGAAATCACCCCGAAAAACATCCTTATGATCGGCCCCACGGGGGTCGGCAAGACGGAGATCGCCCGCCGCCTGGCGCGGCTCGCCAACGCGCCCTTCATCAAGGTGGAGGCGACCAAGTTCACGGAGGTCGGCTACGTGGGCCGGGATGTCGAGTCCATCATCCGCGACCTGGTGGAAACGGCGGTCAAGATGGAGCGCGAGGCCAGCGTTCGCCGGGTTCGCCCGCGGGCCGAGGAGGCCGCCGAGGAGCGCATCCTCGACCTGCTCCTGCCCGCGGCCCGCGACGGCGAGGGCGCCCAGGGCGAGAGCACGCGGCAGCTGCTGCGCAAGAAGTTCCGCGAGGGCGCCCTCGACGAGCGCGAGGTCGACGTCGAGCTCAGCGCCGCCGGACGCAGCGTGGACATCATGTCCCCGCCGGGCATGGAGGAGATGACCAACCAGCTGCAGAGCCTTTTTTCCAACCTGTCGAAACAGCAGCGCCAGACCCGGCGACTGACCGTGACGGCCGCCTTCGAGGCGCTCTGCGAGGAAGAGGCGGCGAAGCTGGTGAACGAGGAGGAGATAGTCCAGCGCGCCCGGGAAGCCGCGGAGCAGAACGGCATCGTTTTCGTCGATGAGCTCGACAAGGTCGCCAAGCGCGGCGAGACCGCCGGCGCCGACGTGTCCCGGGAAGGCGTGCAGCGGGACCTGCTCCCCCTCATCGAGGGCTGCACCGTGAGCACCAAGCACGGCATGCTGCGCACGGACCACATCCTGTTCATCGCCTCCGGCGCCTTCCACCTGTCCCGGCCCTCGGACCTGATCCCGGAGCTGCAGGGGCGACTGCCGATCCGCGTCGAGCTGCAGGCGCTGACGCCGGCGGACTTCCGCCGCATCCTCGCCGAGCCGGACGCCTCGCTGACGCGGCAGTACGAAGCACTGCTCGGCACCGAGGGGCTGTCCGTGCGCTTCACCGACGACGGCCTCGAGCGCATCGCCGAGCTCGCCTGGCGGCTCAACGAGACCACGGAAAACATCGGCGCCCGACGCCTGCACACGATCATGGAGCGCCTCCTCGAGGAGGCGTCCTTCACCGCCGCGGACGCGAGCCTGGCGAGTGACGAGCTGCTGGTGGACGCCGCCTACGTGGACGCGCAACTCGCGGAGCTGGCGACGGACGAGGACCTGTCGCGCTTTATACTGTAATGCACCCGCCCGGTGGGAGGCGCGCGGTACTTCGCGGGCGGCGCGGCCGCCTTGTGAAAGACGTGCTACCTTTGTGGGAGGCGCGCGGGCCTTATGGAAGATGCGCCCTCGCGCTGACCGGCGACATCCCGGGGAGTAGAGCAGCATGAGCAGCGACACCGCACCACGACCCGAGGGCCTCAGGCTGCGCCGCGGCTCCCGGGTGCTCGAGATCAGCTACCCCGGCGAGGAAACCCACGCGCTATCCTTCGAGTACCTGCGCGTCCATTCGCCCTCCGCCGAGGTGCGCGGCCACGGCCCGGGCCAGGAGGTGCTGCAGACCGGTAAAAAGCACGTGCTCGTCGAGACCGTGAAGCCGGTGGGCCACTACGCGATCCAGCTGGTCTTTGACGACGGCCACGACACCGGCATCTACGCCTGGGACTACCTCCGCGAGCTCTGCCTGCACCACGACGCCAAGTGGCAGAACTACCTCGACCGGCTCGCCGCCGCCGGTGCCTCCCGGGATCCGGAGATCCAGGTGCTGCATTTCGAACCCTGAGCCCGGGGCGCGCCTGACCCGCCCGGGCCATCGCGCTACAATGC
>CAYFVG010000059.1:0-7838 GCA_964346365.1 uncultured Alteromonadaceae bacterium | reverse complement strand
TCGAACCCTGAGCCCGGGGCGCGCCTGACCCGCCCGGGCCATCGCGCTACAATGCGGTCTTTCCCGGGCCCTGGCGGCACATCACGAGCGACACAGCATGAGCGAGAAGGACACCACCCACTTCGGCTACCGCGAGGTGGACAAAGAGAAAAAGGCCGACATGGTCGCCGATGTCTTCGACTCCGTGGCCTCCCGCTACGACCTCATGAACGACCTCATGTCCGGCGGCATCCACCGGCTCTGGAAACGCTTCACCATTGAGCTGTCCGGCGTGCGCCGCGGGCACAGCGTGCTCGACATTGCCGGCGGCACTGGCGACCTGGCCGCCAGATTCAGCCGCCTCGTGGGCGACACCGGGCAGGTCGTGCTGGCCGACATCAATTATTCGATGCTCGGCGTGGGCCGGGACAAACTTCTGAACAAGGGCCTGGCGGAGAACCTCGAGTTCGTACAGGCCGATGCCCAGGCCCTGCCTTTCCCGGACAACAGCTTCGACTGCATCACCATCGCCTTCGGGCTGCGCAATGTCACCGACAAGGACAGGGCCCTCGGCGACATGCTGCGAACGCTCAAGCCCGGCGGCCGGCTGCTGGTGCTCGAGTTCTCCAAACCCCGCAACGCGCTCCTGTCGAGGGCCTACGACGCCTACTCCTTCAGTGTGCTGCCGGTGCTGGGCCGGCTCGTCGCCGGCGACAGCGACAGCTACCGCTACCTCGCCGAGTCGATCCGCGTACACCCGGACCAGGCGACTCTCAAGGGCATGATGGAGGACGCCGGCTTCGCCCGGGTCGAATACCACGACATGACCGGCGGCGTGGTCGCCCTGCACCGGGGGGTGAAAGCCTAGTGGACCACGTGGACAGTCCGGCCGGGCCGTGATCATCAGTCCGACCCTGCACACGGCTGCCATCGCCGCGCTGGAGCGGGCGGTGAACGGCGCCCTTGCCCTGTCCCCGCACAGCCGCCGGGAGCTTGCCGCCCTCGCCGGGCAGGTCATCGCCATCGACTGCACAGCGCCGCCCTTCTGCATCTACCTGCTGCCCGCCGCCGAGGGTGAGCTGGACCTCCGCGGCGTCCATGAGGGTCCCGTCGACACGCGGGTTCGCGGCAGCGCCAGCGACTTCGCCGAGCTCGCCGCGGCCGAGGACCCGGCGGCAACGCTGGTCAACGGCCAGCTCTCCCTGGAGGGCAACAGCGCTCCGCTCACCGAGCTCTCGCGCATCGTCGCCGGGCTAGACGTCGATTGGGAGGCGCCGCTCGTGGACACCCTCGGCGACGTGCCGGGGCACCAGCTCGCCGAGGCGCTGCGCGGCATCTTCCGCTTCGGCCGCGATGCCGGCCGCAGCCTCACCCGGCAGCTGGAGGAATTCGTTCACGAGGAAGCGCGACTCACGCCGCCCCGCGCGGAGCTCGAGGATTTCTACGGCGACGTGCAGGCGCTCGGTCTGGCCGTGGACCGCATCGAAGCCCGCCTCGAGCGCGCCCGCGCCCGGCTGACGCGCCTCGGCGACGACTGACCGTGTCGCGTCTCGCGCGCCTGGCGCAGATCCTCAGGGTGGCCGGGCGTCACCGCCTGGACGAGCTGCTCCCCGCCGGCACCCTCCCGGCCCCGCTGCGTCTCGCGCTCCGTGCCAACCCCTGGCGCCTGCGGGCGCCGGCGGCCGGGCCCCGGGCCGAGCGCCTGCGCCGGGCGCTCGAGGAACTGGGCCCGGTGTTCATCAAGTTCGGCCAGACCCTGTCGACGCGCCGGGACCTCCTGCCCGTCGATATCGCCGACGAGCTGGCGCGGCTGCAGGACAGCGTGCCGCCCTTCCCCGCCGCCGAGTCGCGGACCCTTATCGAAGGCGAGCTCGGCGACAGCGTCAGCCGGCTCTTCGCCCGCTTCGAGGAGACGCCCATGGCCTCCGCCTCGGTGGCGCAGGTGCACGCGGCCACGCTGCACGACGGCCGGGAAGTCGTGGTCAAGGTCGTGCGCCCCGGCATCGAGGGCGTGATACGCCAGGACATCGCCCTCCTGTTCACCCTCGCCCGCCTCGCTGCCCGCTACCTGCCTGACGGCCGGCGTCTGCGGCCGGTGGAGGTCGTCGCCGACTACGAGCACGTGATCCTCGACGAGCTCGATCTCGGCCGGGAGGCCGCCAACACCTCCCAGCTGCGGCGCAACTTCGCCGGCAGCAACCTGGTCTATGCGCCCGAGGTGCACTGGGACTACACCCGGCGCCGGGTTTTCACCATGGAGCGCATCCACGGCATCCCGGTGACGGACCTGCCGGCCCTGCGCGCGGCCGGCACGGACCTCAAGGTCCTCGGCGAGCGCGGCGTCGAGATTTTTTTCACCCAGGTCTTCCGCGACAATTTTTTCCACGCCGACATGCACCCGGGGAACATCTTTGTCGATGCCTCGGACCCGGCGGATCCGGGCTATATCGCCATCGACTGCGCCATCATCGGCAGCCTCAGCGAGTCGGATCAGTACTACCTCGCACGCAATCTCCTCGGTATCTTCCGCCGCGACTACCACGAGGTGGCACAGCTGCACGTGGAGTGTGGCTGGGTGCCCCCGGACACCCGGGTGCAGGACTTCGAACAGGCCATGCGCGCGGTCTGCGAGCCGGTCTTCGAGCGACCCATCGCCGAGATCTCCTTCGGCCAGCTGCTGGTCTACCTGTTCCGCACCGCCGCCCGCTTCGACATGGAGGTGCAGCCCTCCCTGGTGCTGCTGCAGAAGACCCTCCTCAACATCGAGGGTCTGGGGCGACAGCTCTACCCGGCGCTCAACCTCTGGGACACGGCCCAGCCCTTCCTGGAGAAATGGGTGCAGGAGCGCTACTCGCCGCAGAACATGCTCCGGCGCCTGCAGCACCGCGCCCCCGGCTGGCTCGAGCAGCTGCCCCAGCTACCGGACCGGGTCATGGAAAACCTGCGCGAGGCGCACGACGGCGAGTTCCGCCGGCAGGCGGAGCGCGCGCGCCGGGAGCGCGAGCTGGCCGAGGTCCGCCGCGGCGACCGTCGCCGGCTGCTCGCGGCCGGGGCCTGCGCGGCGATGGCCCTGGCCCTGCTGCCCGGGGTTCGCGCCGACCTGGCGTCGGTACCGCTGCCCAGCCTGCTGCTCGGCGCCGCGGCGCTGGCCCTGGCCTGGCCGCGGCGGGCACGGCCCTGAGCGAGCGCGCCGTCCCTGTGAGATAATCCCGCGCCCTGCACGCAGCCACGGAACCGCCATGAGCGACGACCTGATGAACGAGATCCACTGGAACGAGGAGGGGCTGGTCCCGGCTATCGCCCAGGACGCGACCAGTGGGCAGGTGCTGATGCTGGCCTGGATGAACCGCGAGGCGCTGGCGGCGACCATCGCCGAGGCGCGCGCCGTGTACTGGTCCCGAGCGCGGCGGCGCCTCTGGCGCAAGGGCGAGGAATCGGGCAACGTACAGCGTCTCAAGGCCCTGCGCCTGGACTGCGACGGCGACACGCTGCTCCTCAGCGTGGAACAGGTCGGCGGTATCGCCTGCCACACGGGGCGGGCACACTGTTTTTACCGGCGCCGCAGCGGCGGCGCCTGGACAGTGACCGACCCGGTGCAGCGGGACCCCGCGGAACTGTACGGAGGCGTGCATGAGTGACGACATCCTGGCGCGCCTGGGCGCGATCATCGTCGAGCGCCGGCAGGCACCACCGGATGAGTCCTACGTCGCGCGGTTGCAGGCCGCGGGGCTGAACAAGACCCTGGAGAAGGTCGGCGAGGAGGCCACGGAGGTCATCATCGCCGCCAAGGACGCCGGCGATGCGGCCGGCCGCGATGCCCTCGTGGGCGAAGTGGCCGACCTCTGGTTCCATTGCCTGGTCATGCTGGAGCAGACTGGCAGCGGCCCGGAGGCGGTTCTCGCCCGGCTCGAGGAACGCTTCGGCCTATCCGGATTGGCGGAGAAGGCAGCGCGCGAACGCGCACAATAGGAGAGTACACCATGGGAATCGGCGGCATCAGTATCTGGCAGCTCCTGATCATCCTGGCCATCGTGGTCATGCTGTTCGGCACCAAGCGCCTGCGCGGCCTCGGCAGTGACCTCGGCAGCGCCATCAAGGGTTTCAAGGAGAGCATGCAGGACGAGGGCGACAAACCGACCGGCAGCAGTGCCGACGGCGCGGGAGACAACGAGGGAGACAATGAGGGAGACGGCGAGTCCGGGAGCGGCGAGGCACTGCCCCGCGACGACGACCAGCGCCCGTCCTGACCTGACCCGCCATGTTCGATATCGGTTTCGCCGAACTGCTGCTCATCGCCGTGGTCGGGCTCCTGGTGGTCGGCCCCGAGCGGCTGCCGGGCGCCATCCGCACCGGCAGCGCCTGGCTGAACCGCTTGCGCCGGGGCTTCAACGACATCAAGCACGAGGTACAGCGCGAGCTGCACAACGACTCGGTCATGGAAGAGCTGCGCAAGACCTCCGAGAGCGTGCGCAAGGAGACCGGGCGCTGGCGCGAGGACCTGACCGGCGAGGCGACGACCGCGGAGCAGTCCACGGAGGAGCAGTCCACGGAAAAGACGGACGACCCCGGCTCGGCGAGCCCCGGGGACGGGCCGGAGGAGCAGGGCGCCCCTAGCGCGCCCCCGAAAGACAGCGGGGAGGGACGGTGAGCGACGACCCCACGACCAGCGCCATGCCTCTGGTCGCGCACCTCACCGAGCTGCGCGATCGCCTGCTGCGGGCCATCCTGGCCGTGCTCGTGGTTTTCCTGTGCCTGTTTCCCTTTGCCAACACGATCTACACCTTCGTCTCCGAACCCCTGCGCGCGCTGCTGCCGCCGGGCACCAGCATGATCGCCACGGAAGTGGCCTCGCCCTTCCTCACGCCCTTCAAGCTGACCCTGTTCACGGCGCTGTTCATCGCCATTCCCTACGTGCTCTACCAGGTCTGGAGCTTCATCGCCCCGGGCATGTACCGGCACGAGAAGCGCCTCGCCATCCCGCTGCTGGCGTCCAGTATCGTCCTGTTCTACTGCGGCGCCGCCTTCGCCTACTTCGTGGTATTCCCGCTGATCTTCGCCTTCTTCACCAGCGTCGGTCCCGAGGACATCGCGATCATGACCGACATCAATAGCTACCTCGACTTTGTCCTCAAGCTGTTCTTCGCCTTCGGGGTCGCCTTCGAGATCCCCATCGCCGCCGTGCTGCTTATCTGGGCCGGCGTCACCACGCCGGAAGACCTCGGCCGGAAACGGCCCTATATCATTGTCGGCTGTTTCGTCTTCGGCATGCTGCTGACCCCCCCGGACATCATCTCCCAGTCCCTCCTGGCCCTGCCCATGTGGCTGCTTTTCGAGGCGGGCATCGTCGCCGGCCGCCTGCTCCTGCGCGAGCGCGGGGAAGCGCCGGCGGCGGAGGACGACTGATGGTGGAGGACGACTGATGGCTGAGCGACGCCTGGGACCGCTACTCGCAGTCGCCCGTTTCCTCGCCCCCTACCGCTGGCGCCTGACGGCCGCGGCCACAGCCCTGCTGGTCACGGCCGGCGCCACCCTGGCCCTCGGCAGGGGCATACAGTTCCTCATCGACCGCGGCATCGCCGGCGGCACCAGCGACGACCTCAGCCGCGCGGTGGGCCTGATCCTGCTCATCAGCACGCTGATCGCAGCGGGCACCTTCGTTCGCTTCTACCTCGTTTCCTGGCTGGGGGAGCGCGTCAGCGCGGACCTCCGACTCGCGGTCTTCAACAACGTGGTGCGCCTGCACCCGTCCTATTTCGAAGATAACCGGTCCGGGGAGATCCTGTCCCGGCTCACCGCGGACACGACGCTGCTGCAGACCATCATCGGCTCCTCCCTGAGCATGGCCCTGCGCAGCGCCCTCACGCTTACCGGCGCCCTGATACTGATGTTCATCACCAACCTGGGGCTGAGCCTGATCATCGCCGCGACCGTCCCCCTGGTGCTGCTGCCGATCCTCATCTTCGGGCGCCGGGTCCGGCGCCTGTCGAGCGAAAGCCAGGACAGTATCGCCAGCGTCGGCAGCTATGCCGGGGAGATCTTCCAGAATATCAAGGTCGTACAGAGCTTCAACCGCGAGGCCCACGAAACCGCAGCCTTCCAGCGCGGGGTGGAGCGCGCCTTCGCCATCGCCCGGCGCCGGGTGCAGCAGCGGGCCATACTCGTCGGCGCGGCGATCCTGCTGCTTTTCGGCGGGCTTGCGGCGATGATCTGGTTCGGCGGCCAGGACGTGATCGCCGGACGCATGAGCGGTGGCGAACTGGCGGCCTTCGCCTTCTACGCCATCATGGTCGGCTCGGGCTTTGCGACCCTGTCCGAGGTCTGGGGGGAGTTGCAGCGCGCCGCCGGCGCGGCGGAGCGGCTCCTGGAGCTCGCCGCGGCCGAGAGCGTGCTGCCGGACCGGCCGCAGCGGGCGGCGGGCGGCGGGGCCCGCATGGCCTTCGAAGCCGTGACCTTCCGCTATCCCTCCCGGCCCGACACACCCGCCCTCGACGCGCTCACCCTGGACATCCCCGCCGGCCGCTCCCTGGCGCTGGTAGGACCCTCCGGGGCGGGGAAGACCACGGCCTTTGAACTGCTGCAGCGCTTCCACGACCCCGACGCCGGCCGCCTTACCCTCGACGGCATCGACCTGCGGGACCTGTCCCTGGCGGACCTCCGCGAGCAACTGGCGCTGGTGCCCCAGCAGCCGGTGCTGTTCAGCGCCGACGTGCGCTACAACATCGCCTACGGCCGGCCCGACGCGACAGAGCGGGAGATCGAGGAGGCGGCGCGACGGGCCCATGCCCATGAATTCATCGAGCGGCTGCCGCAGGGCTACGCCACCGAACTCGGCGACCGCGGCGTGCGCCTGTCCGGCGGCCAGCGTCAACGCATCGCGCTGGCCCGGGCGATCCTCAAGGACCCGAAGATTCTCCTGCTGGACGAGGCTACGAGCGCCCTCGACGCCGAGAGCGAAAACCAGGTACAGCTCGCCCTGGCCGAGGTGATGGCCGGCCGGACGACGATCATCATCGCTCACCGGCTGGCGACGATCCGCCACGTCGATACCATCGCGGTGATGGACGGCGGACGGCTGGTAGCTACCGGCACGCACACGCAGTTACTGGCGCAAAGCCCCCTTTACGCGCGGCTGGCGAAGCTGCAGTTCCGCGACGAAGCGGTCAGCGCGGCGCCCCTGCGCGCTTGAGCAGACGCAGGCGATCCTTGCGCTCGCGGTTGACGCGGGCAAGATCCACCGCCGCATCCCGGGAGACCCGGGACAGCTCCTCGAGCCAGCTGAGAGTGAGCCGGGCGTTGTTGGCGGCGCAGAGCAGGGGAGCCTGCAGGGGCCGGTCCAGGACGATATAGAGCCCTTCCCGGAAGGACGATCGCAGGTGGTCCCCGGTGACGGTGGCGCTGCTCTGCCACGCCATGGTCATCACCTCCCAGGATTCCAGCAGCGCCTCGATGCCCACCCACTCGATGACCGCCCCCTGCTCCACGCCGTGGCGCAGGCTGCGGCGGACCTTGCGGGCCAGGTGCCGGAACTCGCGCTGCACCCGGCGCCCGAAGACCGGGTCGGCGGCCGGATTGAGACGGTCCTCGGCCTCGAGATCACGCCAGTCGCTGCGGGTGAGTACCGAGTCGATAAGCGGGAAGACTTCGTCTTCCTCGAGATTCATGTGGTCGTGAGCGCGCTTGACGTAGGCCCGGCCCTTGTCGACAACTTCGCGGCCGGACAGCGCCCCGGCGCGCCAGCGCTCGATCACGTAGAGCACCTCGCGGCCCTCCCGGGCCATGCGATCGTGGTCCCGCTCGAGCTCCCGCACCTCGCCGGCCATGCCGTGGTCGACCTCGGCGAGATGGTCGTAGATGAGATC
>CAYFVG010000058.1:0-13332 GCA_964346365.1 uncultured Alteromonadaceae bacterium | reverse complement strand
CGCGGCCTGAGGCACGCGCCGCCGCGGGTTGAGCGGCGAACCGAAAGGCGCCAGTCAGTCAGGGCTGGCGCCTTTTTTAGTTTACCCTGCGATTGCCGGGGCGGATGGTAGAGGGTGCCCCCAGTCGCTCCCCGTTACACGCTTTGTGGGGGCACCCTCTACCATCCGCCCCTACCGTGGAAAAAGTACGCGAGGCGTCAGGGGCGAGCGCGGGATACTTCTCTCACAAAACGTGACCTGGGAGCGTCCCGGCTAGTCGAAGCTGGGGGCATCCTCTAACGTACCTTCAAGGCTGAGGCGGTAGGGCTGGTGCTGGAGGATGCCCCCACGAAGCGTGTATCGGGGAGCGTCCCAGCCAGGCAAAGCTGGGGGCATCCTCTAACGTACCTTCAAGGCTGAGGCGGTAGGGGCGGCTGCTGGAGGATGCCCCCACAAAGCGTGTAACGGGGAGCGACTGGGGGCATCCTCCAGCACCAGCCCCGGCAATCGGCACTGAGTTTTTTAGAACGTGGATTTACGGTACCGCTAGGCTCAATCTCAAGCCGCTGCACCTGCGGCCGCGTCGCGGATACGCGCGACCATGGCCCGCAGGCCGTTGCCCCGCGTGGGCGATAGGTGGCGCAGCAGTTCGAGTTCCTCGAAATAAGCGTCGATATCGAAGGCGAGGATCTCATCCGGGGTGCGGTTGTTGTAGGCGGCGAGGACCACGCCGAGCAGTCCCTTCACGATAAAGGCATCCGAGTCCACCGCCAGCTGCAGCCGGCCGTCCTGCTCCTCGACGTCCATCCACACCTGGCTCTGGCAGCCGCGCACCAGCCGGTCCTCCGTGTGCAGCTCCTTCGGCAGCGCCGGCAGTTCCCTGCCGAGATCGATGATATACCGGTAGCGATCCTCCCAACTATCAAAGAAGCCGAGGGTATCGACGATATCGTCGCTGGTGATGGAATCGCCAAAGGGGTTGGCGGGGGCGCTGGTGCTCATGGGTCTCTCGTCGTGGGGGTCAGTCGTCGTGGACGTCAGTAGAACATGCCCGTTTCGAGCTGGGCTTCCTCGGACATCATGTCGCGGTGCCAGGGCGGGTCGAAGACCAGCTCCACGGCCACGTCGCGGACGTGCGGCACCTGCCGCAGCCGGTACTCCACGTCACCGACCAGCACCGGCCCCATGCCACAGCCCGGGGCTGTTAGCGTCATGGTGATGCTGACGGCGCCCGCGTCCTGGTCGATGCGGACCTCGTAGACCAGGCCCAGGTTTACCAGGTCCACGGGGATTTCCGGGTCATAGATGGTGTGCAGCGCCTCCCAGACCTGCGCCTCGCTGATGCGGCCATCCGCCGGCGCCTCGAAGTGCAGCTGCGTCGGCTCAAAGCCCAGGGCGTCTGCATCGGTGCCGTCCACGCGCACCATGTTGCCGTTGTAGACCACGGTGTAGTTGCCGCCGAGAGCCTGCGTGAGGGTCACGAAACTGTGCGCCGGGATGGTCACCGGGTCGCCCACGGGCACGAGACGCCCGGGGCAGTCCCGGTTCGTGGTGAGTACCGTGCGTTCCTGGGAGGACACGGCCCTACTCGACGCTGAAACTCTCGCCGCAGCCGCATTCGGCCACGACATTGGGGTTGCGGAACTTGAGGGTGCGGTTGACGCCCTCGCGCTCGTAGTCGATCTGGGTGCCGCGGAGAAACTCGACGGCCCGGTCATCGAGGTACAGCGCGATGCCGTTGTCGAGGGTCACCGTAAGATCGCCGTCCTCGGCGCCGTCCACTTCCTCCATAACGTACTTGAAGCCCGTGCAGCCGCTCTCCTGCACGCTGATGCGCACCGCCGGCAGCCCCCGGGCGTCGAGGCTTGCCCGAAAGTGCTCCGCGGCCGCCGCCGTCACCGTGACCGGCTCGGCCTGCATATCGAAGGTTTCAACAGTCATTGCAATCGTCTCCCGCGCTTAGCTGAACAGCGTCTGCGCCTTGCGGATGCCGGCGACGAGCGCCTCGACATCCTCCAGCGTGTTGTACATGGAATAGGATGCCCGCACCGTCCCGGGTACCGCAAGGCGGTCCATAAGCGGCTGGGCACAGTGGTGGCCGGTGCGCACGGCGATGCCCTGCTCGTCCAGCAGCATGCCGAGGTCCGACGGGTGGCTGCCCTCGAGCACGAAGCTGAAGATACCCGCGCTCCTTGCCGGCGCACCGACCCGGGTCAGGCCGGGAATATCGGCGGTGCGGGCGACCGTCTCGGCGAGCAGCATCTCCTCGTGAGCCGCCGCGGCGGCGCGGTCGACACCGGCGAGGTAGTCGATGGCCGCGGCCAGGCCGATGGCCCCGGCGATATGCGGCGTGCCGGCCTCGAACTTGAAGGGCAGCGCGTTGAAGGTGGTCCCGGAGAAGCTGACACGCTCGATCATCTCGCCGCCCGCGAGGAACGGCGGCATGGCCTCGAGCAGCTCGGCCCGGCCCCAGAGCGCGCCGATACCCGTCGGCCCGAACAGCTTGTGCCCGCCGAAGGTGTAGAAATCGCAGCCGAGCGCCGTCACGTCCACCGGGAAGTGGCCCACGGCCTGGGCGCCGTCCACGAGCACCAGCGCGCCGGCGTCCTTCGCCCGGCGGGCAATATCCGCCACCGGGTTGACGGTGCCGAGGGCGTTGGAGACGTGGTTCAGCGCGACGAGACGGACCCGGTTGTCGAGCAGGTCATCGAGGGCGTCCAGGTCGATCTCGCCGCGGTCCGTGACCGGCACCGGCACCACCTCGGCCCCGGTCGCCGCGGCGGCGAGCTGCCAGGGCACGATGTCCGAATGGTGCTCGAGCCAGGGGACCAGGATGCGGTCCCCGGGGCGGAGCTGCTCCCGGGCCCAGCTGTAGGCGACGAGGTTGATCGCCTCCGTGGTGCCCCGGGTCCAGATGACCTCGCGACTGTCCGCAACGCCGAGGAAGGCCGCGACCTTCTCCCGGGCGGCTTCGAATTTCCGGGTCGCGCGATCGCTCAGGGTATGGACGCCCCGGTGCACATTGGCATTGTCGTAGCGGTAGTAGTCGGCGATCGCCTCGATCACCATCTCCGGTTTCTGCGTGGTGGCAGCGTTGTCGAGATACACGAGGGGGTGCCCGTTGATCCTCTCTGCGAGGATCGGGAAGTCACGGCGGATATCCGCCGCGTCGAACGTCGGCACAATGCTCTCCGGTTGGTTCACGCCAGGTGCCTCATCAGGGACGGATCGCGGGCAAAGCACTGGGCCAGGAGTGGCCGCAGGGCGTCCCGCAGCGCATCGAGGCGCGCCCGCTCCAGGACTTCATTGACGAAACCGAAGCTGAGCATGACCGTCGCCTCCTCGCGGGAGACGCCCCGGCTGCGCAGGTAGTGCAGGGACAGGGCATCGAGCTGGGCGACGGTGGCGCCGTGCGCGCACTGCACGTCGTCGGCGTAGATCTCCAGCTCCGGCTTGCTGTTCACCTCGGCCTCGGGGCTGGTGAGCAGGTTTCTGTTCGACAGCTCCGCGCGGGTTTTCTGCGCCTGGGGATGAATGTGGATCCGGCCGTTGAACACGGCCCGGGCGCGATCACCGATGACGCCGCGGAAGGTCTCTGTGGACGTGCAGTGCGGCACCGTGTGCTCGAGGCAGGTGTGGTAATCCACGTGTTCGTCGCCGCGGGGCAGGTAAATGCCGTCGAGCTCCGCATGGGCGCCGGGGCCGGCAAGCGTTGCGACCAGGTCGAGGCGCTTGAGATCCGCACCGAGGCCCAGGCAGAAGCCATTGAGGGTCGCATCCCGCTCCAGCCGCGCGTGCACGCCGCCGATGTGCAGGGCCCGGCCCTGCTCGAGGTTGAGGCGGTAGTGGTTCACGGTGGCGCCGGGCTGGAGAAGAAGCTCCGTGACCGCGTTGCTGAAGCTCGGCGCGCTGCCACCCACGTCCGTGAAGTGTTCAACCACCGACAGGCAGCTGTTCTCGCCGGCGAGGAGCAGAAGCCGCGGCGCAACCGTGAAGGCGTCGCCGTCGCCGGCTGTCAGCCAGGCGATCTGTACCGGGGTGCGTATGCTCGCGTTGGGCGCGACGGCGAGGAACACGCCATCCGCCAGAGCGGCCCCATTGAGGGTTGCGAAAGGATGCCCCGCCGCCGGCAGCGCGCTGCCCAGGTGCTCGCGGATGCGCCCGGCCTGCGCCTCATCGGCCTCGGCGAAGCGCACCAGCTCCAGGCCCTCGGGCAGCTCGGTGCTGGACAGCGCCGGCGCAAAATGGCCGTTGACGAAAACCAGGCGCAGCGCCCCGATGTCGGGCAGGCGACCGGCGACGGTGGCCGGGTCCAGCGCGACCGGCTGCCCGGGGCCGAAGTCCTGCTCCAGCTGGGCGATGCTGGTGTACTTCCACTGCTCGGTCTTGCGCGTAGGCAGCGGGGTTTCGGCCCAGGCCTGCCGGGCCGCTTCCCGGGCCGGGGCGAGCCAGGTCGGCGCCGCGGCAGCGGCCGCGGCGAGTGTCTCGTGCATACTGCTGCCCATCAGGCGACCTCATCCTCCAGCCAGGCGTAACCCTTATCTTCCAGATAGTGCGCGAGGGACGCGTCCCCGCTGCGCACGATGCGGCCGTCGGCGAGCACGTGCACCCGGTCCGGCTGGATATAATTGAGCAGACGCTGGTAGTGGGTAACAAGAATGAAGCTGCGCTCGGCGCCACGCATGCTGTTCACACCCTCGGCGACGACCTGGAGGGCGTCGATGTCGAGGCCGCTGTCGGTCTCGTCGAGGATGCCGAGGACGGGCTCGAGGAGCAGCATCTGCAGCAGCTCGTTGCGCTTCTTCTCGCCGCCGGAGAAACCCTCGTTGACACCGCGCTTGAGGAAGGCCTGGTCGAGGTTGGCCGTTTTGCAGGCCTCGCGGGCCTTCTTCATAAAGGTCACCGCGTCCAGGGCCTCCTCGCCGCGGTGCTCGCGCAGCGCGTCGACGCCGGCCTTGAGGAACTCCATGTTGCTCACCCCGGGGATCTCCACCGGGTACTGGAAGGCCAGGAAGACGCCGGCCCGGGCCCGCTCCTCCGTATCCATCGCGAGCAGATCCTCACCCCGGAAGGTGACCGAGCCGGCGGTCACCTCGTAGCCGGGACGACCGGCCAGGATATGGCCGAGGGTGCTCTTGCCCGAACCATTCGGGCCCATGATGGCGTGCACTTCTCCCGGGGGGATGGCCAGGGACAGCCCCTTGAGGATGTCCTCGCCCTCCACGCGGGCGTGCAGGTTATCGACGGTCAACATCTGCTATTTCTCCTGTCAACGGCTGCGACTGAGCGTTACCGAACTTACCGCGTGGCCCGCTAGCCCACGGAGCCTTCGAGGCTCACCTCGAGGAGCTTGCCGGCCTCCACCGCGAACTCCATGGGAAGCTCGCGGAACACTTCCTTGCAGAAGCCGTTCACGATCATCGATACGGCCTTCTCCGCGTCCAGGCCCCGCTGCTGGCAGAGGTAGAGCTGGTCGTCGCTGACCTTCGAGGTCGTGGCCTCGTGCTCTACCACCGCGGACGGGTTGCGGCTCTCGATATACGGAAAGGTGTGCGCGGCGGAGGCATCG
Source organism: uncultured Alteromonadaceae bacterium (assembly GCA_964346365.1). Taxonomy (GTDB): domain Bacteria; phylum Pseudomonadota; class Gammaproteobacteria; order Pseudomonadales; family Halieaceae; genus Pseudohaliea. Next base: position 7,784 of record CAYFVG010000058.1, on the reverse strand, counting down.
CCGATGAGCAACGAATCGCACTGCGTGTAGTTGCGCGCGCCTTCGGCCCGGGGGCTCATGCGCACGAGGCCGCGGTAGGCGTTGGAGCTTCGACCCGCGGAAATGCCCTTGGAGATGATCGTCGAGCGCGTGTTCTTGCCCAGGTGGATCATCTTGGTGCCCGTGTCCGCCTGCTGGCGGTTGTTGGTCAGGGCCACGGAGTAGAACTCGCCGACGCTGTTGTCCCCGCGGAGTACGCAGCTCGGGTACTTCCAGGTCACGGCGGAGCCGGTTTCCACCTGCGTCCAGGAAATCCTGGCGTTGTGGTGGGCGACGCCGCGCTTGGTCACAAAATTGTAGATACCGCCGCGTCCCTCGGCATCGCCGGGGTACCAGTTCTGCACCGTCGAGTACTTGATCTCGGCGTCGTCCAGCGCCACGAGCTCCACCACCGCCGCGTGCAGCTGGTTCTCGTCGCGCTGCGGCGCCGTACAGCCCTCCAGATAACTGACGTGGCTGCCCTCGTCGGCGATGATCAGGGTGCGCTCGAACTGGCCCGTGTTGGCCTCGTTGATACGGAAGTAGGTGGACAGCTCCATGGGGCAGCGCACGCCCTTGGGGATATAGACAAAGGAGCCGTCGGTAAACACCGCGCTGTTCAGGGCCGCGTAGAAGTTGTCGCGCCGGGGGACGACGGAGCCGAGATACTTCTTCACCAGCTCCGGGTATTCCTGCACCGCCTCGGAGATGGAACAGAAGATGACTCCGGCCTCGGCCAGCTTCGCGCGGAAGGTCGTGCCCACGGATACAGAGTCGAAGACCGCGTCCACGGCGACGCCGGCAAGCATCTCCTGCTCGTGCAGCGGAATGCCGAGCTTTTCGTACACCTCGAGCAGTTCCGGGTCGACCTCGTCGAGGCTCTTCGGCTTGTCCTCGAAGCTCTTCGGCGAGGAGTAGTAGGAGATGGCGTTGTAGTCGATTTGCGGATAGTCGACGTGCGCCCAGGCGGGCGTGGCCATCTCGAGCCAGCCCCGATAGGCCGCGAGGCGCCACTCGAGGAGCCACTCGGGCTCATCCTTCTTCGCCGAAATAAAACGGATTACATCCTCGTCGAGACCCGGCGGCAGCGTGTCCGACTCGATGTCGGTCACGAAACCCGCTGCGTAGTCGCTGTCGATGCGCTCTTCGATGACTTCCTGGGACATGGTATTTACCCCTTCAGGTTTACTGCAGTGTTTGCCGCGCGGCGGCTCAGACGCGCCCGATGAGCAGGCTGCTGTCTTCGTCCTCGGCACGCTCGCTGCCGCGGCGCTGCTGGGCGAGAGAAATTTCGCGGATCTCCCGGCGCCCGACCAGGTCACCGAGGCTGATGTCCTGGAGAAAATCGCGAATCCGGTCCGACAGATCCATCCACAGATGGTGAGTCAGGCAGGTTTCGCCGTGCTGGCAATCGCCCTTGCCGCCACAGCGCGTGGCGTCCGTATCCTCGTTGACCGCCGCGATGACCTCGGCGACGCTGATAGCATCCGCCTCCCGGCGCAGCTGGTAGCCGCCCCCGGGGCCGCGCACGCTCTTGACGAGCTCGCGCCGGCGCAAGTGAGCAAAGAGCTGCTCCAGGTAGGACAGGGAAATACCCTGCCGGTCGGAGATCGCCGCCAACCGGATGGGCCCCCGGTGCTGGTTGATCGCGAGATCAAGCATCGCGGTGACCGCGTAGCGGCCCTTCGTTGTCAATCGCATGGCTGCCGTCCATTCCCGCGTTCATTTGTCGCCGGGAGTATCTCTTTCCTGAGTATTTTAGTCAACTATAAGACCCTTCGCCAAGGTCAAGTAAAAAAGATCAGGTCTGACGGGCCGGGATAGGTAGATCCACGGGCGCCGCGCTCACGCGTCCACAGCGATCTCGATAAGCACCGCGCCCGCGGCGACCTGGTCGCCGGCAGCGGCATGGACCGCGCTCACGGCGCCATCGACGGCGGCCTGCAGCCGGTGCTCCATCTTCATGGCTTCCACCACCGCGAGTTCGTCACCGACGCCGACCCGGTCGCCGACGCCGACGAGCAGCCGCAGCAGCTTGCCGTGCATGGGCGCGGTGACGCTTCCACCCCCCGTGACCCCTTCGCCGGCACCCCGGGCTGCGAGCAGGTCCACGAGGACCGCGGCCTCACCCTGCCACTGGAGGCTGACCTCACCGGGGCCGGTGAAGGCGAAGGGGAGCGTGCCCTGAAGGCCATCGATAGACAGACGCAGGCACCCTTCCGCGGGCGCATCGTGCACCTCGAGCACCCGCTCCGCGTCGCCCATGCGAACCAGGAACCGGTCATCGCCGACCTGGCGCAGCAGCACGTCCACCGCCTCGCCGTCGCGCGCGTAACGGCGGCGGCTGGCGATAGCGCGGCCGCCGGTCCAGCCGGCGCAGCCCGTGTCATCGCTCACCCGGCGCCCCTCGGAGACACCCAGCGCCTCGAGATACTGGAGCAGCGCCGCGCAGCAGAGCTGCTCGTCCCTCGCCACCGGCGCCGCCGGGCCGGCCGGGAAGCGTTCGCCGATGAACGCCGTTGTGGCTTTCCCCGCGGCGAACACCGGGTCCCGGAGCACGTCGAGGAGGAAAGCGCGATTCGACGGCAGGCCGAAAAGCACCGTGTCCGCCAGCGCCCGGCGCAGCCGCCGCAGCGCCGTCTGCCTGTCCGGCCCGCTGGCGATGATCTTGGCCACCATGGGATCGTAGAACGACGTGATCACCTGGCCCGGCGCCAGGCCGTGATCCACGCGGATGCCGGCACCGACCGGCGGCACCCAGGCCGCGGCGGTGCCGGCGGCGGGCAGGAAGTCGTTCGCCGCGTCCTCGGCATAGAGCCGGACCTCGATGGCGTGGCCGGAAAGGGATACCGCCTCCTGGTCCAGCGGCAGCGGCTCGCCCTCGGCCACGGCCAGCTGCAGCGCCACCAGGTCGAGGCCCGTCACCGCTTCCGTGACCGGGTGTTCCACCTGCAGCCGGGTGTTCATCTCGAGAAAATAGAAGCTGCCGTCCTCGCCGAGGAGGAACTCCACGGTGCCCGCACCGACGTAGTCGATGCTGCGGGCGGCGGCCACCGCCGCCTCGCCCATGGTGCGCCGCAGGGCCGGGGTCAGCACCGGGCAGGGCGCTTCCTCGACGACCTTCTGGTGCCGGCGCTGGACGGAGCAGTCGCGCTCGCCGAGGTGGATGCAGTTGCCGTGCGCGTCGCCGAAGACCTGCACCTCCACGTGGCGGGCATCGAGCAGCGCCCGCTCGAGGATGAGCTCGCCACTGCCGAAGGCATTCTCCGCCTCGGAGCGCGCCGCGGCGATCGCGCCGGCGAGCTCCGCAGGCGCTGCCGCGAGACGCATGCCGCGGCCACCGCCGCCGGCGGCGGCCTTGACCATGAGCGGATAGCCCACGTCGTCCGCGGCGGCGATCAGAGCCTCGTCGTCCGCCTCCGCGGCCTGAAAGCCCGGGATGCAGGGCACACCGGCGGCAAGCATGCGCCGCTTCGCCGCCGCCTTGTTGCCCATGAGGTCGATGGCCTCGGCGGCGGGCCCGATAAAGACGAAGCCCGCCTCGCCGCAGGCCGCCGCGAACGCGGCGTTCTCCGAGAGGAAACCGTAGCCCGGGTGGATGGCGCCGGCGCCGGCACGGCGCGCCGCCGCGAGGATGCGCTCGCCATCCAGGTAGGAGTCTTTTACCGGGGCCGGGCCGATGCGCACGGCGGCGTCGGCGGCCGCCACGTGCGGCGCCTCGGCGTCCGCGTCGGAGTAGACGGCAACGGTGCGGTAGCCCGCCGCGCGGGCGCTGCCGATGATCCGCACGGCGATCTCGCCGCGGTTGGCAACCAGCACGCTGTCGAAACGGCTCATGTCAGGGCTCCTCGCCGCCGGCCCAGGCCGGCGCTCGCTTGTCGGTAAAGGCGCGCAGGCCCTCCCGGGCCTCGTCGCCGAGCATGGCATCCGCAAAGCGCTCGGCGGCGAAGCGCACCAGGGCCTCGCGGTCCCCGCCCGCGGCGCTCTCGCGAATGATCTGCCGGGTCAGGGCCACGGCGCCCGGGGCACAGCGCCGGGCCTCGTCGAGGAGCGTACCCAGGCGGGCGTCGAGGGCGTCCGCATCGGCGAGTACCTCGTTCACGAAACCGAGGCGGGCCGCCTCGGTACCATCGAAACGCTGCGCCGTGAGCAGCAGGCGCCGCGCCTCGGTGAGACCCACCCGCCGGATGACCACCGGGGCGATCTGCGCCGGCGGAATGCCGAGGGTCACCTCCGTCAGCGCGAAGCGCGCATCGGCCGTGGCGAGGACGAGGTCCGCCAGGCAGGCAATGCCGAGCCCGCCGGCCATGGCGGCCCCTTCGATGGCGACCATAAAGAGTTGCGGCAGCGCATCGATGGCGGCCATGATCCGCCCGAAGGCCGCGTTGGCCTCGACGATCGCCTCGCGCCCGGCGCCCCCCTGAAAAACCTCCCGGAACTGCTTGAGGTCACCGCCGGCACAGAACACGCCGCCGCGTCCGCGGAGCACGACAAAACGAAAACCGGTTTCCTCCCGCAGGGCTTCGAACACCGCCAGGAGCTCATCGGCCATCGCCGCCGAGAGCGCATTGCGCGTCGCCGGCCGGTTGAACCAGATCACCAGTGTGTCGCCGTTCTCCTCGAGAAGGAGTTCTTCTACGTCCGGTAGCCTGCTCATGGTGCTGCCCTCTCTACTCGCTCCGGGCGCCAGGTGCGCTACCTGCGCTCCATCTGCACACTCAATCTGCGGCGCTCTCTCTGCGCTCTATCCGCGCCCTATCCGCGCTCTGCCTGCGGCCTGGCTGCATCTTACATGCGGCCGACGCCGAAGGCGTTCGGCTGCAGCGTGCGGTGCCGGGCCTCGCGGCAGGTCTGCAGGGCCATGCCCAGCACCCGCCGCGTGTCCCGGGGATCGATGAGGCCGTCGTCGAGGAGCCGGCCGGAGGTGTAGAAGGCGTTCGACTGACGGTCGTAGTGCGCCGTAACCCGGGCCTCCTGCTCCGCCAGCATGGCCTCGTCCACGGGCTTGCCCTTGCGGGCGGCACCGGCGCGGAATACTTCGGACATGGTTCGCGCGGCCTGCTCGCCGCCCATGACGCCGAGCTGCGTGTTCGGCCAGGAGAAGACGAAGTCGGGGTCGTAGCCCTGGCCGCACATGCCGTAGTTGCCGGCGCCGAAGCTGGCGCCGATCATCACCGTGAGCCGCGGCACCCGGGCGTTGGTCACCGCCTGGATCATCTTCGAACCGTGTTTGATCATCCCCGCCTGCTCGTAGGCGGTGCCGACCATATAGCCGGTGATGTTCTGCAGGAACAGGAGCGGCGTCTGCGCCTGGTCACAGAGCTGGATGAACTGCGCCGCCTTGCTGGCGCCGTCCGGGTCGATGGGCCCGTTGTTGCAGAGGATGCCCACAGGGATGCCGTAGATGCTCGCCTGGAGGCAGACCAGGGTTGCCCCGTAGCCGGGTTTGAAGTCGAGGAAGCGGGAGCCGTCGACGATCCGCGCCACCACCTCCCGGGCCTCGTAGGGTTGGCGGTAGTCCACGGGGACGATGCCGAGGAGTTCTTCCGCCGGGTAGTGGGGCTCGTCATAGTCCCGCGGCAGCGGCGGCGGGCAGTGGCGGTTCCAGCCGAGCTGGGCGAGCAGATCGCGGCAGATGGCAATGCCCTCGGCATCGTCCTCGGCCAGGTATTCGACCAGGCCGGTCACCGACGCGTGCATGGCGGCCCCGCCCAGTTCGGCATCGTCCGCCACCTCCCCGGTGGCGGCCTTGAGCAGCGCCGGCCCGGCCAGGTATGCCTTGCCGTTGCCCTTGACGCCGACCACGTAATCGCTCATGCCGGGCATGTAGGCGCCGCCGGCGGCGGAGGCGCCGTGGAGCACCGTGAAGGTCGGCAGGCCGGCGGCAGAGAGGCGCGCGAGGCGCGCGAAGATGCCGCCGCCGAGCATCCACATCTCCACCTCGTAGTCGAGGAGATTGGCGCCGGCGCTCTCGACGAGGTGCACGAAGGGCAGCTTCTGCTGCAGGGCGATATCCATGGCGCGGATGCCCTTGCGGGTGGACGTGCGGGTCATGGCGCCGGCGTTGATGCCCGAGTCGTCCACCTGCACCATGCAGCGCACGCCGCCTACATAGCCGATGCCGACGATCTGCGTAGCCCCCGGCACGGAGCTTTCCGGGTCGGGGTCGTCCACCAGGTAGCCGGCCATGTTGCCGATCTCGAGGAAGGGCGAGCCCGGGTCCAGGAGCCGCGCCAGCCGCTCCCGGGGCAGGAGCTGACCGCGCTTCTCGAAGCGCGGCCGCGCGGCCTCGGAGAGCTGCTCGGCGCGGGCCAGCAGCGCCTGCAGCCGCTCGACGAGGGCGAGCTGGGCGGCGCGGTTGTCCGCGAAGGTTTCGCTCGCGGTGGTCGCGGTGGACGGGTAGCGCGGACCGTGTTCACTCATGCCGATACTCCCGGGTCCTCGACGGCGAGCCCGTGCGCGGCGGCCAGGGTCCGCGGCACGGGGATGGGCTCGGCGAGGAGGAGCTGTGCGTAGCATTTGCCCTGCGGGTCCGCGCGCAGGCTGGCGACACCGCCGCCACCGAGCGCGCGATGCAGCAGAAAGTTGAAGGCGCCGGGGCCGGGCAGGTAGAAACGCTCCACCGGCGCCACCTGGGCCGGCGCAAGAAAATGACTGAAGCGGGCCGCGACCCGGTCGCGGTCGAGCGCCGCCGCGATCCAGGGCAGAAAATCCCGATGGCGGGCGATGATGCCGATATTGGCCTTGTCGCCCTTGTCGCCGCTGCGTCCGAAGGCCAGGGCCTCGAGGGGCACGGCGACGAGAGGCTCGCCGGTTGACGGCAGTGCCGGGTCCGCGGGCGCCGGACCGGGCGCCTGCGGCGCCGGCGGGGGCGGCTGCGCAAAGGCCACGCTGTTACCGTCCAGCTCCACGGTCACGCTGACGGCATCGCGCGGCAGCAGGAAGGAGAAGAGGCGCACCACCGGGCTCGGCTTGGGGCGGGCGCCGGCAAAGGCGGTCAGCCCCGGGGGCGCGGTGAGTGCCAGGCCCACCATCTCCTTCAGGAACACGCCGACACCCCGGGCGCTCGGGTGCCGGACAGCGATCTTCAGGTCCACCTCGCGCGGCTCGACACCGCTGGCGGCAGCGCCGAAATGAGACTCGACGCCGAGGAGCTCCACGCTGCTCTCCGTGAGCGGCGCAAGGCCCGCGCGCTCGAGCATCTGCGCGGTGCGCGCGAGGATGCTCTGGCCCAGGTGTTCCGCTTTGCGGCGGGCGTCACGGCCGACCATGGTCCAGAGCTGCCCGGCGCGGAAGCCGTCGGCCCAGGTCGCGCAGGCCTTGTAGCGCTCCGGGGCACCGCGGCCCCGGGCGCCCTGCAGGCGTACCCGGTCCGGGGCAACGGCTTCAACGGTGACCTCGCTGAAGTCGCAGGTCACGTCCGGGAGCTGGTAGCAGCGCGGGTCGCCGATTTCGTAGAGCATCTGCTCCGCGACGGTGCCGACGCTGACCAGGCCACCGGTTGCCGCTGCCTTGCCGATCTCCACGGTGCCGTTTGCCTCGATCCAGGCGATGGGGTAGCCGGCCTCCGGCAGGCTGTCGACCACCTCCTCCCAGTCCGTGAAGTTGCCGCCGGTGGCCTGGGTGCCGCACTCGAGGATGTGCCCGGCCAGGCTGCCCTGGGCGAGCAGTTCGCCGTCCGCCGGCGCCCAGCCGAAGGCGTGGAGGCAGGCGCCCAGGGTCACCGCGCTGTCCACGCAGCGCCCGGTGATCACGATGTCGGCGCC